>NZ_JBQTCX010000003.1:0-327708 GCF_052663115.1 Niallia yueguangensis | reverse complement strand
AGAAATGCATGTGCATTTCTTTTTTTGTGGCTGTCTTCTCAAAGTTTGTTGTTTTTCATGTGAAAAAATGGGAGAAGAAGTACTCAGCAGACTGAATACACGTAGACTCCTGTGGGAATGCGAGAAAGGCGAGACCCCACAGGAGCGTATGCGACGAGGAGGCTCGACGCTCGCCCACGGAAAGCGAAGTGTATTCAGGCTGCGAGTTTAAAAGCAACAATCTATACAAAATCAGTCTTTTTTGTTAAGGAAATTGGACAGTATTCTTAAGGAGTATATGTTTACATAAAATAAAAAGGATGGAAAGTGCAAACCGATTATAATAATGAAACTTTAAGACGGATAAACCGTATTAAAGAGAAAGGAGAGGATGGAAGTGAATGTCCGTAATGTGCTTGCAAGTCTTTGTTATTTAAGCATTTTTGTGATACCTATTATTTTTCCAATTGCAGTTCTTTTTGCAACAAAAGATAAAGAAGTAAAAATACATGCAAAAAAAGGGCTGCTATCTCAGTTAGTTCTTTTAATACCAGTTTTGCTAATTATTATTATTTTTATAATGGATAACTACGGTAATTTAAACTCTGAACCATTTCTTTTTATTTCTTTTATTATTATATCGGGTTTGTTATATGCAATTGTTTCTATATGGAATCTTGTAAAGGGAATTCAATTGTTGTTTATAAAAGAAGTTTAATCCGTAAAACAAATGATAGGCGAAAAATAGAATCTACTTCTTGATGATTAACATAATATGAATGGAGGAATAAAAAATGGCAGATGAGAAAAAACGCATTTTACAATTGCTAGAAAGCGGGAAATTAACGGTAGATGAAGCGCTTGCTTTAATAGAAAAAGTAGATCAAAGTGACTTTGCTCACTCTAGTGCAGTAGATGAAAAAGAAACCGTAAATGAGTTAGCGACAGAAGTGAAATTTCAGGAAAAGAAAAAGGAAACATTCAAGGAAACACCTTCCTTTAATTTTCAATCTGCAAAAGAGAAAATTTTTGGATTTGTAGATTCTACGATAAAAAAAGTAAAAGATGTCGATCTTGATTTAAATTTTGGTCATTATGAAGAAGTTTCTCATATTTTTCAATACACGGATCTTGCACCTGAAAATATCGATATCGATATTCCTAATGGAGAAGTGGAGCTGATTCCATGGGATAATCAAGAAATTAGAGTAGAATGTAAAGCGAAAGTTTATCGGGTAGAAAATTACGAGGAAGCTAAGCAAACATTTTTAAAAGAAGTGGATATTTCTGCAGACCAAGAAAAATTAGAGCTAAAAGTTCATCATAAATGGATGAAACTTTACACAAATGTATATATCCCAAAATCAGCTTACAAAACGGTAAAGGTTCGTTTATTTAATGGGCCGATTAAAACATTTGATCTAGTAGCTGATCAAGTATATACAAAAACAGCAAATGGCAAAATTACAATCGTTGCAGGCCGCATAAATAAAGTAGAAGCAGATGCAGCAAACGGCAGTATTGAAATGGAAAAAAGCATCGTGGAAGAACTGGATGCAGAAACAATTAATGGCGCAATAAAGGTGGAAGGGCACTTTAACAAAGTGGATGTACAATCTTTTAATGGTAATTTAGTATGTACAAACCACTCGAAAGAATGTGAGTACCTTGATCTAAAGGGAACAACCGGAAGCATAGAAGTGAATATTTCGGATGAATTAGCTGTCAATGGAAGCTTAAAAACGAATTTTGGAGGGTTTAATGTAGAATTAGAGGGTATACAAATAATAGAGGAAAAAAATGAGGTTCTGCAAAAGACACTTCAGTTTCAATCTATACAATCCAAACCACAGCGTACAATAATTGATGCGAATACAAAAACAGGGTCTATAAAAATACAAAAAATTGTGCAGCAAAGTTAAGAAGAAAGGAGCGTATAATAAGTGAAGCAGTTGACCCGTTCTAGAAACAATAGAAAATTAGCAGGAGTTATTGGTGGGCTATCAGAAAAGTTTAATATAAATGCGAATCTTGCAAGAGTTATATTTCTGATTGCGTTGATTCCAACCGGTTTTTTTCCGTTAGTATTAATTTATTTACTATTAATTTTTGTTTTGCCAAATGAGGTGTAAAGTTAGATGAGATGGATAGTTGGTATTGTCATCAATGCAATATTTTTTATTGCGCTTGCAGGACTTTTTCAAGATTACTTTTATTTATCAGGGATTGGTGCGGCAATTGGAGCAAGTATTATCCTTTCTTTGTTAAATATTATTGTCAAGCCAATATTAATACTATTGACATTGCCTGTAACAATACTGTCTTTAGGATTATTTTTATTTGTCATTAATGCAATAACACTATATTTAACTGCCCAGTTAATGGGAGACAGTTTCGAGATATCAAGTTTTGGAATGAGTATGTTTTTTAGTATTTTATTATCTTTATTTAACTTGATTGTTCAAAGTACAATACTAAGAAAAAATAAAGAGTAAAAATTAATATTGTTTAGTGAGAAGGAGCTGATTTCTGAAGGTCGTTAAATCTGACTTATAGGAGACAGCTTTTTTCTCATTAATGACGAAATGACTGGATAAAGGTTCAAGCAGGTCGATTTTTTTAAAGGCTATTTTCTCAAAGTTTGTTGTTTTTCACATGAAAAATGGGAAAAGAGGTACTCAGCAGACTGAATACACGTAGACTCCTGTGGGAATGCGAGAAAGACGAGACCCCACAGGAGCGTATGCGACGAGGAGGCTCGACGCTCGCTAAACGGACGAAGTGTATTCAGGCTGCGGGTTTAAAAGCAACAATCTATACGAAAACAGCCTTTTTAAAACATCCATTTCTTTTTTACTTTGACTCGCACAGCGACGAGGAGGCTCCCGAACTGCCCGTGGAAAGCGAACGCCTGGAACGGAAATCAACAGGCAAGTTTAACAGAGCCATTACTTTAAGCAGTGAATAGCATGGATTTACTACGTTTATTCTGATTTTAGATAAGGAATCTAGCATAAATTTGGTGAATAATGCTAAAATAAAGTGAATGTTTAAATGAACTAGAATGTATAGGGAGTCTAAACAGCATTGAACCTTTTTAAGGAGGAACTCCATTGGCGAAAGTATTAATAAAAGACGTTATTAAGGAATTTGATTTAGAATTAGTAAGTGGAGAAGAAGGGATTAATAGACCAATTACGGTCAGTGATATATCTAGACCTGGCTTAGAAATGGCGGGTTATTTTGACTATTATCCAGCAGAGCGTATTCAATTATTAGGGAAAACGGAGCTTTCTTTTGCAAGTAAATTAAGCGATGATGAAAAAAAGTCGAGATTAGGTCGACTTTGCAGTGATATTACACCAGGAATCATTATTACAAGAAATAAAAAGGTACCAGCTGAATTAATCGAGGCATCGGAGCAATATTCTGTTCCTGTTATGCGTTCTAAACAAAAAACATCGTTATTTTCCAGTAGATTAACGAACTTTTTAGAAAGAAAATTAGCACCGACAACTGCTGTGCATGGTGTATTAGTAGATATTTATGGCGTGGGTGTTTTGATTACGGGAAAAAGTGGGGTAGGGAAAAGTGAAACGGCACTGGAATTAGTAAAGCGTGGGCACCGATTAGTAGCAGATGACTGTGTTGAAATTCGTCAAGAAGATGAAAATACCATTGTCGGCAACTCGCCAGAATTAATCGAACACTTATTAGAAATCCGCGGATTAGGCATCATAAATGTGATGACATTATTTGGTGCAGGAGCAGTGCGCAGTTATAAAAAGATTTCCATTGTTATGTCATTGGAGCTTTGGGAACAAAATAAACAGTATGATCGATTAGGTCTAGAAGAAGAGAAAATGAAAATAATCGATACAGAAGTAACAAAAATAACAATACCAGTACGTCCTGGGCGAAATTTAGCGGTTATTATTGAGGTTGCTGCCATGAATTTCCGATTAAAAAGAATGGGCGTAAATGCAGCCGAGCAATTTACAAATAAACTGGCTAATGTTATTTCAGATAAAGAGTAGATTTTGCCTATAAACCTAGAAATGGTAGAAGGACGTATATGTTTAAGGAGGAAAGAACGTGAAAGAAATACAGCCAATAGATCCTATTGCTTTTTCACTTGGTGGAATTGATGTTCGCTGGTATGGAGTGATAATCGGAACAGGATTAATTCTTGCACTTTTATTAGCGATCAGGGAAGGCAATAGAAGAGGGTTGCATAAAGATGATTTTCCGGATTTAATGCTATGGGCCATTCCAATTGCTATTATTTCAGCTAGAATCTATTATGTAATATTCGAGTGGGATTATTATAGCCAGCATATGAGTGATATTCCGAAAATATGGCTTGGTGGCATTGCGATTCATGGTGCCTTAATTGGTGCTGTTATCACAACATACATATTTACGAAGAGAAAAAATATTTCGTTCTGGAAAATGGCAGATATCGCTGCGCCAAGCATCATCTTAGGTCAAGCAATTGGCCGCTGGGGCAACTTTATTAACCAAGAAGCCCATGGCGGAGAAGTAAGTCGTACGTTTTTAGAGAATTTGTACTTGCCAGAATTTATTATCAATCAAATGAATATTAATGGCGTTTATTATCACCCAACGTTTTTATATGAATCATTATGGAATATTATTGGATTTGTCTTGTTGCTTGTTTTACGAAAAGTTAATTTGCGCTCAGGAGAAATCTTTTTGTCGTATGTTATTTGGTATTCGATTGGTCGCTTCTTTATTGAAGGGTTGAGAACAGACAGCTTAATAGTTGGAGATTTTAGAATGGCGCAATTAATTTCGCTGTGTTTAATCGTTTTTGCCATTGTAACAATCGTGTTCAGAAGAAAAAGCGGCTTGGCGAATCATCGCTATTTGGATACAAATTATTAATGATTTTTAGATGGAAAAGGGGACGGAGCTACGCCAATTTGTAAGATAGCGGGAGACGAGGCACGAGTTTCTTTGGAGGTTTTATTAAGAAGGCTATGTTAAAGCTCCTTGTTGATTTTAGCACTATGTTGATTGGAGTGGAAGGTGTGAGACTCCTGCGGGAAAAGCGAGTCAGAGGGAGACCCCACAGGCGCACAGCGCCGAGGAGGCTCCCGGACCGCCCGTGGAAATCGAACGCCTGAAGCGGAAATCAACAGGCAAGTTTAACAGAGCCATTAAGAAAGGAAGAGTGAAATGGCTGCAAAGATAAATACAGCTTTGTTTGATTTGGATGGAACGTTAATTAATACAAATGAATTAATTATTTCATCCTATCTTCATACATTAGAACAATATTACCCTGGAAAATATACAAGAGAAGATGTTTTGCCTTTTATGGGCCCGTCATTAAAGGAAGTGTTTAGCTCCCTTGATAAAGATCGAGCAGAAGAAATGATAAAGGTCTACCGAACTTATAACCTTGCTAATCATGATAAGGTTGTCACTATTTTTGACGGGGTGTATGAAACCGTTAAAGCTTTAAAAGAACAAGGTTTTAAATTAGGAATTGTTACAACCAAGTTATCAGATGTAGTCGATATGGGGCTAAAACTGACAAAACTACATGAGTTTTTTGAGGTTATTGTCGCTATTGATCATGTGAAAAAGGCAAAACCAGATCCAGAACCTATTCATTTAGCGTTAGATAAATTGCAGGCAAAACCAGAAGAAGCAATCATGATTGGAGATAATTATCATGATATCCAAGCCGGTCAAAATGCGGGAACGTTAACAGCGGGAGTAGCTTGGTCATTAAAAGGAAGAGAATTTTTACAAGGATATAATCCAGATTATATTTTTGATGAAATGCAAGATCTACTATCTATTCCTGAAGTGAAGGCTGAATGAGAAGAACAACCCGTTACCCTGTAAGTGGGGCCAATTCCTTATGGCATGTGTATAAAACCGTACCTTTTTTAAAGGTAATAAAAAATTTTATCATTATTCAACTAGCAAGATATATGCCATTTTTACGTTGCAAGAATTGGCTGTATCGTACTTTTTTGCGAATGAAAATTGGGGAACAAACATCCTTTGCTTTAATGGTAATGCTCGATATCATGTTTCCAGAAAAGATTAAAGTCGGTAGAAACACAGTTATTGGCTATAATACGACTATTCTTGCCCATGAATATTTAATTGAGGAATATAGATTAGGTGAGATAGAAATTGGCGATGAAGTAATGATTGGTGCAAATTCGACCATTTTGCCAGGCGTAAAAATTGGAGATGGAGCGATTGTTTCAGCAGGGACTCTTGTTCATAAAGATGTGCCCTCAGGAAGTTTTGTTGGCGGCAACCCGATGACAATCATCTATTCAGCAGAAGAGATGAAAGAACGGAAAAAACATGCTCCAGCTTATATCGTAGAAGAATAAAACAATAAGGTGACTTTTTATAGAGTTGCCTTTTTTGTTAGGCTATGTTAAAGCTCATTGTTGATTTTCGTTCCAGGCATGAGACCAATGTCATCAACTTAAGATTCAATAAATTTTAAACTGTGAAATATCATGGAATTAGATACCCTTTATGTAAAAGAAATATCCAATTTGTTTGGAGAGGCGTCCGCTCGACTCCTACGGGATTAGCGAGAAAGACGAGACCCCACAGGAGCAAAGCGACGAGGAGGCTCGGCGCTCGCCCCGTGGAAAGCGAGCGGTAAGTCTCGGAAAACAGAACGGAAACCCTTACTTCCTATTTAGTTGCTTATTTTCCTGTTTTTTGAAGTTTAGCTTGATGACATTGGGCATGAGATTTCCTATGGGATTAGCGGGACAGTCGCGAGACCCCGCAGGAGCGCTAGCGGCGAGGAGGCTCGACGCCCGCCCCATGGAAAGCGAGTGTATGCCGGCTGCGGACTACTCACAAGAACACCACACTTTTCAGGGTAGCCTTTATTAAAAAATTGCACATGATAAAAAATAAAGAATCCAGAATGAAAAGCAGTAAAAAATGGTCTTTTTTTACTTGACCAAAAGAAGAAGGAAGAGTAAACTACAGATAACTCTTTAATTTGTTAGCATATTAGCGAACTAAAGTATTCGGAAAATTCTTTATGAGGTGTGAATATGAGCAGTTTATTTATGTTTGAAAAGCCTTTAGGCATGAGAGATACATTACCAAAAACATATGAAATAAAAAATAATGTGAAAAGAAAAATGGAAGAAGATATTAAAAAATGGGGATATCAATTTATTGAAACGCCTACATTAGAATATTATGAAACGGTTGGATCTTCTTCAGCCATTTTAGATCAGCAACTATTTAAGTTGTTAGATCAACAAGGCCACACATTAGTGCTTCGCCCGGATATGACAGCGCCAATTGCCCGTGTTGCGGCATCTAAGCTATTAAGTGAAGAACTTCCTTTACGTCTTGCCTATAATGCGTCCGTATTTCGCGCTCAACAGCGTGAAGGTGGACGCCCAGCAGAGTTTGAGCAAATAGGCGTTGAATATATTGGGGATAAAACAATTAGTGCGGATGGTGAAGGGATTGCGTTAATGATCTCCTCTTTACAAGAAGCAGGAGTAAAAAACTTTCAACTATCCATCGGACATATCGGCTTTGTGCAAGACTTCTTTTTGCAAATTTTAGGAACAAAAGAAAGAGCAGATGCCTTAACAAAATATTTGTACGAAAAAAATTATGTAGGCTACCGCCAGCATGTTGATAATCTGTCTTTATCGAGCATTGATAAACAAAGATTGTATCAATTCTTAAAACTAAGAGGCGGCGAAGAAGTAATTGAACTTGCTTATGAGCTGATTGAAGATGGAATCGGCAAAAAAGCAATCGATGAATTAAAACAGCTATGGGATATTTTATTGGATTATGAAGAAAAAGGGTTTGTGAAATTTGATTTAACGCTAGTAAGTCATATGAGCTATTACACAGGAATTTTATATGAGGTATATGCAGAGGGAGTAGGTTTTCCAATTGGAAGTGGCGGAAGATACGATCTGCTTCTCGGGAAGTTTGGAAAATCAACAGGTGCAACTGGTTTTGCCATCCGCATCGACCATTTATTAGAAGCACTTGGAAAGTTTGAAAGAACAAACAATATTCATTGCATTTTATTTAGCGGCGACCGCAGAAAAGAAGCGTTTGAACTAGCAAAAGAAAAGAGAGCAGCAGGAATTAAAGTCATAACGCAAGATATAAATGGGGTAAAAAATGTGGATGCATGTACGAAACAATATGATGAAATTACGTTATTAGTTGGGAAAGCAGGAATGGAGGTTGTGAAATGAGAGATATATTAACAATTGCCATGCCTAAAGGACGTATTTTTGAAGAGGCTGCTAACCTCTTGCGTGAAGCAGGGTATAAGCTACCTCCTGAATTTGATGATTCTCGTAAATTAATCATTGATGTAGAAGAAGAGAATTTCCGGTTTATTTTAGCGAAACCAATGGATGTACCAACATATGTAGAACATGGTGTAGCCGATTTAGGCATCGCCGGAAAAGATGTTATGCTTGAAGAAGAAAGAGATGTATACGAGCTGCTCGATTTAAATATTAGTGCTTGCTACTTAGCCGTTGCCGGATTGCCAAACACAGAATTAAATGATTTTGCACCAAGAGTTGCAACAAAGTATCCGAATGTCGCTGCAGCTTATTTCCGCGAACAAGGTTCACAAGTGGAAATTATCAAGTTAAACGGATCAATAGAACTTGCACCAATCATTGGTCTGTCCGATCGAATTGTCGATATTGTTTCAACAGGTAAAACATTACTCGAAAACGGCTTGGTAGAATATGAAAGAATCGTGGATATAACGTCGCGATTAATTGTTAATCCAGCAAGTTATCGAATGAAAGACAATCGAATCAGCGATTTAGTAGAACGATTAAATAATGTGGTAAAAGGAAACTCATTAACTAGATAGTAACGGAAAAGTTTAAGGGGAGTCGCCATATGAAAATAGTAAATGGTGGAGAGGGAATCTTCATAAAACGTTCTGTAGATTCAGGAACAGAAGAACAAAGAACAATTGTTAAACAAATTATTGAAAATGTAAGAACCAATGGAGATGCAGCATTAAAAGAATATACAGAAAAGTTTGACCGAGCGAATATTACACAGTTTCTTGTATCCGCAGAAGAAATGGAAGCTGCGTTTAACGATGTAGATGATGAAATGGTTTCGATTATAAAAGAAGCAGCAGAAAATATTCGCAGTTATCATACGAATCAGTTGAAGCCTTCTTGGATGGTAACAAAAGAGAATGGTTCCATTTTAGGGCAGCAGGTTACGCCTTTAGATTCGGTCGGCGTTTATGTACCAGGAGGAACGGCAGCGTATCCTTCTTCTGTGCTGATGAATGTTATTCCAGCTCATGTTGCTGGTGTAAAACGAATCGTGATGGTTTCTCCGCCAAATGAAGATGGAAAGCTTCCAAGTGCGGTATTAGTAGCAGCATCAGTTGCAGGTGTAAAGGAAATTTATAAAGTTGGCGGCGCTCAAGCGGTTGCAGCTTTGGCATATGGAACGGAATCTATTAAAGAGGTAGATAAAATTGTCGGCCCTGGAAATATCTTTGTTGCCCTTGCCAAAAGGGAAGTATTCGGAGATGTGGATATTGATATGATCGCAGGTCCAAGTGAGATTGCAATACTTGCAGATGATACTGCACATGCAAATGAAGTGGCAGCAGATCTGTTATCACAGGCAGAACATGATACAAGAGCAAGTTCGGTCCTTGTTACAACATCTGCAAAGCTTGCAGAACAGGTTGCGTTAGAAGTAGAGGAGCAGTTAAGTACATTGCCGCGAAAAGAGATTGCGCAACAATCTATTGAAGATTTTGGATTAATTATTATAACAGAAACAATGGACGAAGCTGTTGATACGATTAATACACTTGCTCCTGAGCATTTGGAAATAATAACGGAAAATCCATTTGAACTATTAGGAACTATTCGCCACGCAGGTGCCATTTTTGTAGGAAGATACAGCTCAGAACCTGTTGGAGATTATTTTGCCGGAACTAATCACGTATTGCCGACAAATGGTACTGCAAGGTTTTCGAGCCCGTTGAATGTAGACGATTATCAGAAAAAATCCAGTGTTATTTATTACAGTAAACAAGCATATGACGAAAATGCGGGGAAAATAGCGGCATTTGCACGTCTTGAAGGCTTAGAAGCACATGCAAGAGCAATAGAGTCAAGAAACAAGAATTAGATTCAAAATGTAGACAAAGTGGTTTTAGCAGAAACTTCAGGTTGATTGAAGAAATTTGTCGACAGCCTGATTAGATTAGTTTGAAGTTTTTGGAGGGATTATCATGGGAAGAACGGCTGCAATTAGCAGAAAAACTGGTGAAACAAATATTCAATTATCTTTTAATGTAGATGGAGAAGGTGTAGCAGAAATTGATACAGGTGTACCTTTTATGAATCATATGCTTGATCTGTTTACAAAGCACGGTCAGTTCAATTTAACAGTTCAAGCAACTGGGGATATCGAAGTAGATGACCATCATACAACAGAAGATATTGGTATTTGCCTTGGACAGGCTCTTAAAGACGCCGTTGGTGATAAAAAAGGCATAAAAAGATACGGAAACAGTTTTGTGCCAATGGATGAAACATTAGCACAAGTAGTCGTTGATTTAAGCAACCGTCCGCATTTGGAGTTCCGTGCAGAATTTCCAAGCCAAAAGGTAGGAACATTTGATACAGAATTAGTCCATGAATTTTTATGGAAGCTAGCGTTGGAAGCAAGAATGAATTTACATGTAATCCTTCATTACGGACAAAATACGCATCACATGATAGAAGCGATTTTTAAAGCATTAGCTCGAGCTCTTGATGAAGCAACAACTATTGATCCAAGAATAAAAGGGGTACCTTCTACGAAAGGAATGCTGTAAGATGCTAGGCATTATTGATTACGGAATGGGGAATTTATTTAGTGTAAGTAAAGCCCTTGAGAGATTAGATGTTCCATATTTTATTTCTGAAGATAAGGAAAAGCTTATGCAAGCAGACGCGTTAATTCTGCCAGGAGTTGGGGCATTTAAAGATGCGATGACTCGTCTAAATGAATCTGGATTAACAGAAATGATTCACGAGTATGTTGCAAGCGGACGTCCATTGCTGGGCATTTGTCTTGGTATGCAGCTTCTATTTGAAGAAAGTGAAGAACATGGACAAACAGAAGGATTAAAACTATTGCCAGGGAAAGTGATTCGTTTTCCAGGAGTGACAGAAGAAGGCAATTCCTATAAAGTACCGCATATGGGCTGGAATTTATTAGCCTTTAACGAAACATGTGCCTTAACAGAAAATATTCAAGATGATTATGCTTATTTTGTTCATTCGTATTATGCAGCAACAAAGGAAGAAGTAATCATTGCAAAAAGTACGTATGATAAAGAAGTACCTGCAGTTGTCGGCAAAGAAAATGTTTATGGGATGCAATTTCATCCTGAAAAAAGTAGTAAGTTAGGAATGCAATTATTAAATAACTTCACAAAGCTTATGAAGAAAGGATGAAAAAAATGAGTTTTACAATATATCCTGCAATTGATATGCGCGGCGGTAAATGTGTTCGCCTGCTGCAAGGAGATTATGATCAGGAAACCGTTTATGGAGATTCTCCTTTTGCAATGGCAAAAAGCTTTGCAGATCAAGGGGCTAATTGGATACATATGGTTGACCTTGATGGTGCAAAAGATGGGAAAAGAGTAAATGATGCTTTTGTTATTGATGCTGCCCAGAAATTAGGCGTTAATGTACAAATCGGTGGAGGCATTCGTACAGAAAACGATATCGTCCATTATTTAGATAATGGGATTACTCGTGTCATCATTGGAAGTATTGCTGTATCTAATCCTGACTTTGCAATCGAAATGATCCGTAAATATGGAAATAAAATAGCAGTGGGCATTGATGCAAAAAACGGCTATGTAGCAACACATGGTTGGATCACGACATCAGAAAGCCGTGCTGTCGATCTTGGAAAAAGATTTGCTGACGCTGGTGCTGAAACGTTTATTTTTACTGATATAGCAACAGATGGCATGCTTAGTGGTCCAAATGTAGAGGCAGTTAAAGAAATGGCAATAGAGACTGGAAAAGAAGTGATTGCTTCAGGTGGAGTAAGCAATCTGAACGATTTGAAAATATTAAAAGAAGCAAGCGATGTTGGTGTTCGTGGCGCTATTGTTGGAAAGGCGTTGTATGAGGGTCGTTTTTCTGTACAGGAAGCATTAGGGGTGAATGTTTCATGTTAACAAGCAGGATTATTCCATGTTTAGATGTCAAAGATGGACGAGTTGTTAAAGGAGTTCAATTTGTTCAGTTAAGAGATGCTGGTGATCCGGTGGAACTAGCCAGATTTTATGATGAACAAGGTGCAGATGAATTAGTGTTCCTTGATATATCAGCATCACATGAAGGCAGAAAAACAATGGTAGAAGTAGTAAAAGAGGTTGCCTCAGAGCTTGCGATTCCTTTTACAGTTGGTGGTGGAATCAATTCTTTAGAGGATATGAAAAGAATTTTGCGTGCAGGTGCAGATAAAGTGTCTTTAAACACAGCAGCTGTTACCAACCCTGGACTCATTACGGAAGGAGCAAACTTCTTCGGATCGCAATGTATAGTCGTAGCAATTGACGCAAAATTTGATCAAGAGTTAGGCACATGGCGTGTTTATACGCATGGAGGCAGAAACGCGGTTGATAAGGATGTTATCTCGTGGGCGAAAGAAGTAGTAGAGCTTGGAGCAGGAGAAATTCTCTTAACAAGCATGGATTCAGATGGAGAGAAAAAAGGGTTTGACTTAGCTTTAACAAAAGCGGTTAGTGAAGCAGTTACTGTACCTGTTATTGCTTCTGGGGGAGCAGGAAATGCCGAGCATTTTCAAACGATTTTTCAAGAAGGAAAAGCAGATGCTGCGCTTGCTGCGTCCATTTTCCACTATAAAGAAACTTCGGTGCATGAAGTGAAGGAATTTCTGAAAGAAAGAGGAGTGCTTGTTAGATGAATATCGAAGACTTGGCATTTGACGAAAAAGGGTTGATCCCGGCTATCGTGCAAGATGTTAACACAAAAGAAGTATTAACATTAGCTTATATGAATAAAGAATCGTTGTTAAAATCTTTAGATTCAGGTGAAACATGGTTTTATAGTAGATCAAGACAGGAACTTTGGCATAAAGGGGCAACTAGTGGAAATACACAGAAAATTGTCGAAATGAAATTTGACTGTGATAAAGATGCATTAGTTGTGTTTGTAAGTCCAGCAGGACCAGCTTGTCATAACGGTACAACAAGTTGTTTTACAGAAAGCATCTATCAAAATAAACTTACATCGGACTTCGAAGTTTCCAATTATCAAATCTTACATAATCTTGAACAGGTGATAAAAGAAAGAGAACAAAATCGCCCAGAAGGTGCCTATACAACGTATTTATTTGAAAAAGGCGTCGATAAAATTCTCAAAAAAGTGGGAGAAGAAGCCGCTGAGGTTATTATTGCCGCTAAAAACCGAGATACAGAAGAGTTAAAATGGGAAGCGGCTGATTTATTGTATCATCTATTCGTTTTATTAAGAGAGCAAAACTTGCCGTTTGCAGAAATTTTAAACGTATTAGAAACTCGTCATAAAGAAAAATAAGCATTTTAGGGGGCTGTCCTATAAGTCATTCATCATCCGACTTATAGGAGGTCCTTTTTTGTTTAGGCTGTTTTCTCAAAGTTTGTTGTTTTTTACATAATATATTTGGAAAAGCGTTTTAGCAGCCTGCATACACGTAGACTCCTTTGGGAATGCGAGAAAAACGAGGAGGCTCGACGCTCGCTAAACGGACGAAGTGTATGCAGGCTGCGCGTTTAAAAGCAACAATCTATACGAAAAAGTCCCGGAACCATTATAATAAAGGATTAAATAGAGTTGAAACTTCCATCAATGAGTCTTCTCTGAAAGCTTTAACATATGTTATACTACATTAGTTGAACTATTTACAGTAAGTTTCTTAAGTAAGGGGAACTGCAATATATAGATGGAGGATTTTATGAATAAAAACTCAAAAATAGTAAAACCGATGGGTCAACTTATTACATTTAATCCTACTGGCGAATATTATTTTTCAAAAGGTATTAAAGCATATCATCGTAAAGATTATTATAAATCATTAAAATATTTGCAAAGAGCGATGCAATTAGAGCCGGGGGAACCAATGATTGTTTGCCAGCTAGCTATTCTATATGCAGATATTGGAGAATATCAAAAATCAAATAAGCTTCTTCATCTTGTCCTGGAAGAACTAGATGAAGAAATGGTGGAATGTTATTATTTCCTTGCAAATAATTATGCCCATTTAGGATTTTTTAAGGATGCTTATTATCACGCAAACCTATATTTAAAATTAGATAAAAATGGAGAATTTGTTGAAGAAACAGAGGATTTATTAGAAGTGTTGACATTAGAAACAGATGAACTTCATGAAGAAGAACCATATGAGGAAGATGACTTGATTAACAGGCAAGAAGAAGCGAGACAATTGCTTGAATCTGGACATTTCCCAAAAGCGGTTGAGATGTTAACGAAAGTTATTCAAGATTATCCTGAATATTGGTCTGCGTATAATAACCTCGCATTAGCTTATTTTTACTTAGGGGAAGTAGAAAAAGCAAACAACATTCTTGATGAAGTTTTCGAAAAAAATGTAGGGAATTTACATGCACTATGCAATAAATTGGTATTTGCATACTATGAAAATGAGCAGTCAAATGTTAAACAATTAACCGACATACTGCAAAAAATTAAACCGATATCAACTGATCATCAATTTAAGCTTGGAACTACATTTGCTTTAGTAGGGGAATATGGTTCAGCTTTCTTTTGGTTAAAAAAACTTCATAAACAAGGATTTGCTGGAGACGCTTCTTTTTATTATTGGTTTTCGTATGCAGCCTACTATACAGGCAGGGAAAATCTTGCCGCAATATTATGGGAAAAAGTAGTGGCAGAAAATCCAGAGAAAAAAGGATATGAACCTTGGAATAAACGTGAAGATAAAGTAAATGGTTTTGAAGATAATCTTACGTCTATTATAAAAAGATTGGAAAGCAATCATTTAGAAGAAAGATTATTTGCTTTGTTTTTAACAAGTATTTCTTCCTATAAAGAAAAAATCCTTTCAGCAAAAAACATACAGGAAAATCAGGTTCTTTCCCCATTAGAGGTACAGTATCTTTCCTTTGTTAAAACAGGATATAAAATAGAAGATCCACTATTATTAAGTGCGCATAGCACGGCTGAAATGATGTATAAAAAACACCAGCCAATAGGAACCGTTGAAGCGGGCTTATATTTAATGTGGTTTTCTGTCTTTATTGAACTTCATAAAGCGGGGGTAACAATGAAAAATAGCAGCGCTTGGGCAGCAGCGATGGATTATATATGGCATAAATACAGAGATGAAAAAATATCACAACAAGAAACAGCTGATTCATACGGCTTATCACCATCAACTTTGCAAAGATACATCAAACTAATTAAACAACATTTAAGTTAATACGCTTAAAATAATGCTGTTTTCTCAAAGTTTGTTGTTTTTTACGTAAAACTCAGCAGACTGAATACACGTAGACTCCTGGGGGAATGCGAGAAAGACGAGACCCCACAGGAGCGTATGCGACGAGGAGGCTCGACGCTCGCTAAACGGACGAAGTGTATTCAGGCTGCGAGTTTAAAAGCAACAATCTATATGAAAACAGCTTAAAATAAAAACCTTCTGCTGTTTTTTAATGAGCAGATTTTTGGACTATTATCACCTTGTTATATAGGATAGAAGTAGATGGTCATACTATAAATGCAAAATAAAACAGCTTAACATTTACATGAAAACGTATAGGTATAAGCAGTTTTTAATAGTAAAACAATAGAGGTTAGTTGTTATTTTGAAAAAGGAGTTGATTGTTGTGACAGAAGAAAAAATTTATGACGTTATAATTATAGGTGCTGGACCTGCGGGAATGACAGCCGCTGTTTATACATCTCGTGCTAATTTATCTACCTTAATGATCGAAAGGGGTATCCCAGGAGGTCAAATGGCCAATACGGAAGATGTCGAAAATTTCCCTGGATTTGAAAGTATTTTAGGACCAGATTTGTCGAATAAAATGTTTAATCACGCGAAGAAATTCGGCGCAGAATATGCATATGGTGACATTAAAGAAATAGTGGACGGAACAGAATACAAAACAGTAAAAGCTGGCTCAAAAGAGTATAAAGCAAGAGCTGTTATTCTTTCAACAGGTGCAGAGTATAAAAAGGTTGGTGTGCCAGGTGAAAAAGAACTTGGAGGCCGTGGTGTTTCCTATTGTGCAGTATGTGATGGCGCTTTCTTTAAAAATAAACGATTATTTGTCATTGGCGGCGGAGATTCTGCTGTTGAAGAAGGTGTGTATTTAACACGTTTTGCCTCACAAGTTACGATTGTTCATCGTCGTGAAGAGCTTCGTGCACAAAAAATCTTACAGCAGAGAGCTTTTGATAATGACAAAGTCGATTTTATCTGGAATCATACAGTGAAAGAAATTAACGAAAAAGACGGCAAAGTTGGCAGTGTAACACTTGTTTCTACTGTTGACAATACAGAACAAGAATTAGAAGCAGACGGAGTGTTTATTTATATCGGAATGGTGCCTTTATCGAAACCTTTTGAAGCTTTAGGTATTACGAATGAAAATGGCTATATTGAAACCAATGAGAGTATGGAAACGAAAGTTCCAGGAATTTTTGCTGCTGGAGATATTCGTGAGAAAACTCTTCGCCAAATTGTAACAGCAACAGGGGATGGAAGTATTGCAGCCCAAAGTGCACAACATTATGTAGAAGAGCTGATGGAGTCTTTAAAACAAAAAGCGTAATAATAAAAGTGTTAAAACCTTTTAATTTTACTGTAACAATAGTGAAATATATTTCGCGTATAATTATAATAGAAATTGACCCCCTTTTAAGATATATATCTTTTCCGAGGATGCTCTAAAGTAAGGTCAGACTGCCATTGTAGCTGGTACTGTGAACCTTTATTAGGGCACCCTCTTTTTTTTATGCTCAATTTGAATATTTTTAAGACGTGTAAATCAAGGGGCGAGTATACTTCGTTATGCAGATGCTCTGCTTTTTTATTAAGCTTTGACTTAAGAATGTTCTAGTGCCGATGTCTTAACATGCTCGAAGATGCGAGTTAATCAACCTTGCGTAGTTAGTCGATTTGCATTTTTTGCGTCTTAAATCGACCAGCGCTTTGTTTAGGCTTTTTGAATTCCAAAGCGCATTTTATTGTGGGTGTTTCTTAATAATAGTATAATAATAACAATAAATTACTGCGTTTTTACATAAGTATTCTACAAAATAATTGAGGTGATTTATCATGCAGCGTGTGACGAATTGTTTGTTGCTTAAAGGGAATAAAGTATTGCTTTTACAAAAACCAAGAAGAGGTTGGTGGGTAGCTCCTGGAGGGAAAATGGAACCAGGAGAATCAGTAAGAGACTCATGTATTCGTGAATTTAGAGAAGAAACAGGCATCTATTTACGAAATCCAAATATTAAAGGGATTTTTACCTTTATTATAAAAGATGGCGATAAAATAATATCGGAATGGATGATGTTCACCTTTTTTTCAACCGACTCTGATGGAATACATGTAGATGAATCGGAAGAAGGAAAAATTGTATGGCATGATCTAAATGAGATACGAAATCTGCCAATGGCCGAGGGTGATTATCATATATTAGATTATATGGTTCATGGTAACGGACTTATTTACGGAACCTTTACGTACACGCCAGATTTTGAATTAATTAGCTACCGTCTTGATCCAAGCTGAACTTAATAGGGGGAATGAACATGAGTGCGGTGAATGAGACACAATTTGTCATTATTACAGGAATGTCGGGTGCAGGAAAAACGGTTGCCGTTCAAAGCTTTGAAGATTTAGGTTTTTTCTGTGTAGATAATTTACCTCCAACTCTTTTACCAAAGTTTCTTGAACTTATAAAGGAATCTGAGAATAAGATGAATAAAGTAGCGTTGGTAATGGATTTAAGGGGAAGAGAATTCTTCGAACATTTATTTAGTGCACTAGATAACTTGGCAAAATCCTGGGCAACTCCTCGAATATTATTTTTAGATGCAGAAGACAGTACATTAGTTAGACGATATAAAGAAACAAGAAGATCTCACCCTCTTGCACCTTCAGGACTTCCTCTTGAAGGGATTAAAATGGAGAGGGAACTATTAGAAGAATTAAAAGGTCGGGCACAGGTTATTTACAATACATCACAAAGCTCACCAAGAGAATTGCGGGAAAAAATTTTAACAGAGTTCGCTACAAATAAAAAAACAATCTTCACAGTAAATGTGATGAGTTTCGGGTTTAAGCATGGCATTCCTATTGATGCAGACTTAGTATTTGATGTGCGTTTTTTACCAAATCCTCATTACGTTGAACATATGAGACCAAAAACCGGCCTGGATGCCGATGTATCTGGTTATGTATTAAAGTGGACAGAAACAAATCAATTTCTTGAAAAAGTAATCGATTTATTAACTTTTATGCTTCCCCAATATAAAAGAGAAGGGAAATCCCAGCTTGTTGTCGCAATCGGATGCACAGGTGGGCAGCATCGTTCTGTTGCTTTATCGGAATACATTGGACGCCATTTCGAAAAAGAGTATCATGTAGAATTTACTCATCGTGATATGAAGAGGAGAAAGGACCTGTAAACATGAGTGAAAGCGAGCAGCCAAGAATAGTAATCATCGGTGGAGGTACCGGTCTATCCGTTTTACTAAGAGGCTTAAAAAAATATCCTGTTGACATTACAGCAATTGTAACAGTCGCTGATGATGGAGGAAGCTCTGGCAGATTAAGAGACGATCTTGATATTCCTGCTCCAGGAGACATTCGAAATGTATTAGCTGCAATGTCTGATGTAGAGCCGTTAATTGAGGAGATGTTTCAGCACCGTTTTTCTAATAGCAAGGAACTTTCTGGTCATTCATTAGGAAATTTAATTATTGCCGCAATGACATCAATAACCGGAAATTTTACGTATGCCATTCAAGAAATGAGTAAAGTGTTAAATGTAAGGGGAAAAGTATTACCCGCGACAAATCATAGTGTAGTTCTAAAAGCTTTAATGGAAGATGGTTCAGTCGTAACAGGAGAATCGAGCATTCCTCAAAGTGAAAAGAAGATAAAAGAAGTTTATTTAGAACCGAAAAATTCTACCCCTTTACCAGAAGCGCTTCAGGCCATTCGTCATGCAGATTTAATTGTAATTGGTCCAGGCAGTTTATATACAAGTATTTTACCGAACTTGATCGTACCAAGAATAGGAGAAGAAATCCTTAAGGCTTCTGCTAAAAAAGTGTATATATGCAATATAATGACACAAGCAGGCGAAACATTGGACTATACGGCAAGTGATCATGTAAAGGCTATCTATGAACATATGAAACAGCCGTTTATTGATACGATACTTGTAAATAGAGAAAATATTCCGGACAATATACAAGAAAGATACAATGAGGAAAAAGCGAAACCGGTAAACTTTGATACAGATAGGTTAGAAAAACTGGAATTAAAAGTCATTGCAGGAGATATCATAAGCTTGGAAGATGGTGTGATTCGCCATAACACTGTAGAAGTAGCGAAGATACTGTACTCCTTAATCAATGAACAGGCTTAAAGCTAAACGAATATATCAAACCATATTTTTGGGTATATAATGTTTACTACATTAGGATACTAGGGAAGAGGCAGTTGGATAATAGGTCTAAAAGTCGTGTAATCACAAAGTAATATTATCCGAGGTCAAAAGCTAAGCTGAGATGGTAGTTAAATACAACTCTATCTCAGCTCATCTTTTGCTTATCGGAGTGGACCAAGGCGCCTGCGCTTTTCTTACAAAGTAAGAAAGTATAAAGTTTTTGAAGTTAAATGGATGTCTAGCTCCGGCGCCTAGCCCCTGTGAAATATAACCTCTTGACTCTAAAAGTAAAGAGTACTTTTTGAGTCAAGAGAACATTTTTCTTCGGGGCTGAGCAAGGCAGCCTGCGCTTTTCTGATTGGAGGTGAAGGAAATGTCTTTCGCTTCAGAGACAAAAAAGGAATTAACCACAATTGAAGTTAAACATTGCTGTGGAAAAGCAGAGCTATCTGCACTTATTCAAATGAATGGCACTTTATCATTTTCTAATCAAAAATTAGTAGTAAACATTCAAACAGAAAATGCAGCAATCGCTAGAAGAATTTATACATTAATAAAAAAATATTTTGACATACCGGTAGAACTGCTCGTTCGAAAGAAAATGCGCTTAAAAAAGAATAATGTGTATATTGTAAGACTTTCTACAAAAGGAAAAGAAATTTTAGAAGAGCTTCAAATATTAACTGAGGGATTTATGTTTACGCATGAAATTTCAAAAGAACTTGTCAAGAAAAAATGTTGTAAACGATCCTATTTGCGAGGAGCATTTCTTGCAGGCGGCTCTGTTAATAACCCGGAAACATCTTCTTATCATTTAGAAATATTCTCTTTGTATAAAGAGCATATAACGGCACTTAGTGAATTAATGAATTCATTCGGTTTAAATAGTAAAATTCTTGAGAGAAAAAAAGGCTTTATCACCTATTTAAAAGAAGCAGAAAAGATTACTGAGTTTTTAAATATAATTGGCGCTCATGGGGCCTTGCTTCGTTTTGAAGATATCCGGATAGTACGTGATATGAGAAATTCCGTCAATAGGCTTGTAAATTGTGAAACAGCAAACTTAAATAAGACGATTGGAGCTGCTTTAAGACAAGTCGAAAATATCCGTTTTATAGATAGGACAGTTGGATTACAAGTGCTTCCAGATAAATTACGGGAAATTGCTGAACTGAGAGTAGCGTATCAGGATGTAACATTAAAGGAATTAGGAGAAATGGTATCTTCCGGAAATATCAGCAAGTCTGGAATCAACCATCGCTTAAGAAAGATAGATGAAATTGCAGAAGCCCTTCGTCGAGGAGAGCAAGTAAACTGAATTTGATAATATAAACAAACACCTCGTTATAGAAACGAGGTGTTTCAGGTTATCGACAAACGCTCGCTTTCTTCGTTGTTCGCCTTACTCGGATGCTCAAAAGGATGAACGACTAAGTACGTCACGTCCTGTGACAACGTCGTTCTGACCAACATCCTGTTGGTCGCCGCTCCTCCCAAGGCTTCACGCCTCGAAAGACAAACGTTTTCGATCAGCCTGAAGTTTCTGCAAAAAGTGGGTTTGTCTACACGCTGAAACACCTCGCCATAGAAGCGAGGTGTTTTAAAATGTTTTATTTTTTGTCATCCGTTAAAGAATTACGTGTAATGATATGATCTACTAAACCATATTCTTTTGCTCTATCAGCAGTCATGAAGTTATCACGTTCTGTATCACGTGCAATAACATCGATAGGTTGACCAGTGCGCTCAGATAAGATGCCATTTAACTTATCACGTAAGAAAAGAATTCTTTTTGCAGCAATTTCAATTTCTGTTGCTTGACCTTGAGCTCCACCAAGTGGCTGATGGATCATTACTTCACTGTTTGGAAGGCAGTAACGTTTTCCTTTTTCACCTGCTGCAAGTAAGAAAGCTCCCATTGAAGCAGCCATACCGATGCAAATAGTTTGCACTTTTGGTTTAATGAATTGCATTGTATCATAGATTGCCATTCCCGCAGTAATACTTCCGCCAGGGCTATTGATGTAGATGGAAACATCTTTTTCTGGATTTTCTGCATCTAAAAACAATAATTGAGATACAATGGAATTTGCTACATTATCATCAATTGCGCTTCCTAACATAATAATACGATCCTTTAATAGACGAGAATAAATATCGTAAGCACGTTCTCCTCTATTTGTTTGCTCAATAACTGTAGGAATTAAATTCATTGCAAATCCTCCTTTTTAAGATAAAGTCATTTTTGAGTCTTTAAGTATGTGTTTCTTCAGTAATGATATGATCAATACTGTATGTAACCTTAATGATACACGGATGGTCAATTAAGGTCAAACGATTACTATTAGATGTTGTAAATAATCATTCGACACCGGTTAAATAACGAATGAATTTCTATTATGTTATCTATACCATCATATCCAATAAGGCTTTTTTTAAACAATAATTGCCTTGCATAAATAGAAAACTTAGCATATAATATGAAAGCGAAACTTTTGTAGATTTGTTTATTTACAGTATCTTAATTTGCCCTCGTGGTGTAACGGATAGCACGTAAGATTCCGGTTCTTGAAATGGGGGTTCGATTCCCTCCGAGGGCGCTAAAACTATTGATAAATAAGGGTTTTTTGGAGGTTTTCATTTTTTTGTCCGATACTCCAAAAAACTCTTATTTTATTTTCCCTAACCAAGCTTTCACTCCAAGCAATGCAGAGGTTTTCGTTCGGTTTTCCGAGGCTTACCACACGCTTTCCGCGAGGCGAGCGCCGAGCCGCTTCGTCGCTACGCTCCTGCAGGGTCTCGCCTGTCTCGCAAATCCCGCAGGAGTCTCACGCCTTCCGTTCCAATCAACAAAGTATCAAAATCAACAATTAGCTTTAACACAGCCTTATTTTAAAAATGTTAAAATGAAACCAGTGATAATTAGATTCAATGCGCCAATTCGAATAACCCACATAACTATTCTCTCTTTTAAAAATTTTGAAATTTTGTGAGCCAAAACTGTATAAGCTACATCATTTAGGACACCTATGAACAAATATGTTGCACCTAGTATTGTTATTTGATGAATATATGAATATTCATTACTGATAAATTGAGGGATAAAAGCGGCGAAAAATATAATGCTTTTAGGATTTAAAACAGATATCCAAAAGCCCTTTATAAATGACTTTTTTTGTTCGTGTGTATTATTGTTATGGTCTAATCTTTTTGATTTTCCTTTTGATTCAATCCAAATCTTAACTCCTAAATAAATTAAATAAAGCGCACCAATAATTTTTAAAGTTAGAAAAGCAGTAGGGGAGGAAACTATGATTGCTCCTACGCCAGCAAAAGATAAAATCATTGCAACTAAATCTCCTAAAAAAACTCCTGGAATAATAGATAAAGCATTTCTTTTTCCGTCATTTATACTTGTAGTAATAAGAAATGTTACTGCTGGTCCAGGCGCAGATATTATTAATATAGAAGCAATGATAAACGAAACCCACAATTCGATTGGCATGATTAACCTCCAAATAAATAAGATTGGTAGAATATCCTGTTTTTAATTAAATTTCGTTATGAATATAAATAGTCCATCTTATTTTAAAATCCCTTGAGCTTTTTTATCTACTAGTCTCTGTTTTTTTCATATATTTAAAAAAATCTGTATCTTCCACTATAACATTAAAACTATTGATAAAATGTAAGTATTTTTTTATAAATAACTATTTACTAACCATAAAATAAGAATAAGAATCACATCTACATCATTCTAAAACGTTAGGTGAATATTTTCACATATAAATGTCTAAAAAAACTTCACTTTTTCGTCAAAATTCATAAAAAATAGGCTCATATAAGTTGAATTCATTTAGTACTGGTGTTAGAATAATTTTGTAGCAGGAAAGCATTTTTTTTGAAGCCTCTGGGACATAAATTGTCTATGCGGGACTTTTAACGACCACTGTAAGTGAAGGAGCAACAACATGTATTCATTTATTGAGATTCAGAAAAGATTATTACCTGATTTACTTACAGTTATGCAAAAAAGATATTATATTCTTCAATACATTAGTAGTATGCAGCCTGTTGGCAGAAGAAGCTTAGCAGGAAGCTTAGGACTGACGGAAAGAGTGCTGCGAAGTGAAGTAGAATTTTTAAAAGAGCAAAAACTAATCTTCATCTCTAATATCGGGATGTCACTCACTTCGATCGGACAAGAAACGTTGAGAAGTCTTTCTAATGTAATGAGGGAAGTAACAGGTATTAATGAAATGGAGAAGCTACTACATAAGAAACTCAATGTCAGTAAAGTAATTATTGTTGCCGGTGACAGTGATCATTCCCCGTGGGTAAAAAAAGAGCTAGGTCTTGCTACAGCAAATTGCATGAAATCGCTTCTCGGAGGAAATAATATCATCGCAGTTACTGGAGGTACCACTATGGCTTCTGTAGCCGAGATGTTAACCCCAGATGTTGCAGATGGTGAATTATTGTTTGTTCCTGCTCGTGGAGGTATTGGTGAAGATGTAAAAAATCAAGCGAATACCATTTGCGCCATGATGGCAGATCATACGGCAAGCAAGCATCGTGTTTTATATGTTCCAGATGAGGTAAGCAAAGAAATGTATAAAAGCATTATAAAAGATCCTCACATCAGCGAGGTGCTTAACCTGATAAAATCTGCGGATATGTTAGTACACGGAATTGGCGAAGCCGTTACAATGGCACAACGCCGAAATACTAATGCTAGTAATATGGAAAAAATTGAAGAAGCAAAAGCAGTTGGTGAAGCGTTTGGATACTATTTTAATGAAGCTGGAGAAGTTGTCTATAAAGTAGAAACGATTGGGATTCGACTGGAGAACTTAACGGCCGTACCAAATGTAATAGCTGTTGCTGGCGGTTCCTCAAAATCAAAAGCAATTAGTGCATACTTAAAAAAAGCACCACCTTCCACAATATTAATTACCGATGAAGGTGCTGCGAAGAACTTGATATAACGGGATTTCCCTTTATATATAAATATCCTTAAAATTTAGAGGAGGAAATTATAATGACAGTAAAAGTTGGTATTAACGGATTTGGACGTATCGGACGCTTAGCGTTTAGAAAAATTATCGAAAACCCAGAATTAGAAGTAGTAGCAATCAATGATTTAACTGACACTAAAATGTTAGCACATCTTTTAAAATATGATTCATCTCAAGGTACTTTCCAAGGTGAAGTAGAAGTTCACGAAGGTTATTTCTTAGTAAACGGTAAAAAAGTAGTAACAACTGCTGAAAGAAATCCTGCAGACCTTAAATGGGGCGAGCTTGGAGTAGACACAGTTCTTGAATGTACTGGTTTCTTTACTTCAAAAGAAAAAGCAGAAGCTCACATCACTGCTGGTGCTAAAAACGTTGTTATCTCTGCACCTGCAACTGGCGAAATGAAAACAGTTGTTTATAACGTAAACCATGAAATTCTTGATGGATCTGAAACAGTTATTTCTGGTGCTTCTTGTACTACTAACTGTCTTGCTCCAATGGCACAAGTTTTACAAAACAAATTTGGTATCGTAGAAGGATTAATGACTACAATCCATGCTTACACTGGTGACCAAAATACTTTAGATGCTCCACATCCAAAAGGTGATTTCCGCCGTGCTCGTGCAGCAGCTGAAAACATTATTCCTAACTCAACTGGTGCTGCTAAAGCAATCGGTTTAGTATTACCTGAATTACAAGGTAAACTTGATGGAGCTGCACAACGTGTTCCTGTAAAAACTGGTTCATTAACTGAACTTGTTACTGTTCTTGATGAAAACGTAACTGTTGAACAAATTAATGCAGCAATGAAAGAAGCAGCTAACGAATCTTTCGGTTACACTGAAGATGAAATCGTTTCTTCTGATATTATCGGAATCAGCTACGGTTCATTATTTGATGCAACTCAAACTAAAGTATTAACTGTTGGCGACAAACAACTTGTTAAAACAGTTGCTTGGTACGATAACGAAATGTCTTACACTAACCAACTTGTTAGAACTGTAAAACACTTCGCACAACTAGCTAAATAATTTTAGTATTAACTAAAATAAGAGTGATTGTACACCCTTAATCAAACAGCGGAAACTTCTTGTTTCCGCTATTTTAAAAAAAATGTAGTGGGGGTCTTTAAAGTGAATAAGAAAACAATCCGCGATATCGATTTAAAAGGCAAAAAAGTATTTGTCCGTGTTGATTTTAACGTACCGATGAAAGATCAACAAATTACGGATGAAACAAGAATTCAAGCTGCAATTCCTACAATTAACCAATTAGTTGAAAAAGGTGCAATCGTGATTTTAGCAAGCCATTTAGGCCGTCCAAAAGGCCAAGTGGTTGAAGAATTGCGTTTAACTCCTGTTGCTACTCGTTTATCTGAAGTATTAGGTAAAAAAGTAGTGAAAACAGATGAGTCTTATGGCGAGGCTGTAATAGCTGAAATCAGCAAGCTTACTGAAGGCGATGTTCTTCTTTTAGAAAACGTTCGTTTTAATGCTGGCGAAGAGAAAAACGATGCAGAATTAGCGAAAGCTTATGCAGAACTTGCAGATGTTTTTGTAAACGATGCATTTGGAGCAGCACACCGTGCACATGCTTCTACAGAAGGAATTGCACACCATATTCCAGCAGTATCTGGTTTGTTAATGGAAAAAGAACTTGACGTTCTAGGCAAAGCATTATCAAATCCTGAGCGTCCGTTCACTGCTATTATTGGTGGAGCAAAAGTTAAAGATAAAATCGGCGTAATTGATAATCTTCTAGATAAAGTAGATAACTTGATTATTGGCGGTGGATTAGCTTATACATTTGTAAAAGCTTTAGGCCATGAAATCGGAAAATCTCTTTTAGAAGAAGATAAAATCGAGCTTGCTAAATCATATATGGAAAAAGCAAAAGCAAAAGGCGTTAACTTCTATATGCCTGTAGATGCAACGGTTGCAGATGACTTCTCTGAAAGTGCAAACATCAAAGCGGTAGCTATTGAAGAAATCCCTGCAGATTGGGAAGCACTTGATATTGGTCCTAAAACAGCTGCTATTTATGCAGACGTTATTAAAAACTCTAAATTAGTTATTTGGAATGGACCTATGGGTGTATTTGAAATGGATACATTCGCAAAAGGTACAAAAGCAGTAGCAGAGGCTCTTGCTGAATCCCAAGATACATACTCTGTAATTGGTGGTGGAGATTCTGCAGCAGCAGTAGAGAAATTTGATTTAGCAGACAAAATGAGTCATATTTCTACTGGCGGTGGAGCATCATTAGAGTTTATGGAAGGCAAAGAACTTCCAGGTGTAGTAGCTTTAAACGATAAATAAGCAATCATTTGCATGAAAGGATGTACAACACATGCGTAAACCTATTATTGCAGGAAACTGGAAAATGAATAAAACGCTTCCTGAAGCAGTTGCATTTATTGAAGAAATTAAAGGTTCTGTTCCTTCAAGTGAAAACGTAGATACAGTAGTTTGTTCACCTGCGTTATTCTTAGGACAATTAGTAGAACTAACAAAGGGCACAGATGTAAAGATTGGTGCTCAAAATATGCACTTTGAAAAAAATGGTGCATTCACTGGTGAAATCAGCCCAGTTGCACTTGAAAACATCGGTGCAAAATATGTAGTGCTTGGACATTCTGAGCGCCGCGAATTCTTTAACGAAACAGATGAAGCAGTAAACCAAAAAACAATCGCAGCATTTGAAAATGGTTTAACACCAATTGTATGCTGTGGTGAAACATTAGAGCAAAGAGAAAACGGCGAAACAAATGATTTCGTTGCAACTCAAGTTCAAAAAGCTCTTCAAGGTTTAACAGACGAGCAAGCAAAAGCTACAGTTGTTGCATATGAGCCAATTTGGGCGATCGGAACTGGAAAATCATCTACATCTGCTGATGCAAACGAAGTATGTGCACATATTCGTAAAGTAATCAGTGAACAGTTCTCTGCAGAAGTTGCTGAAAGCATCCGCATTCAATACGGCGGCAGCGTGAAACCTGAAAATATTAAAGAATACATGGCTCAATCTGATATTGATGGAGCTTTAGTTGGTGGAGCAAGCTTAGAAGCTCAGAGCTTCCTACAATTATTGGAGGAAGGTAAAGCATGAGTAAATCACCAGTAGCATTAATCATATTAGACGGTTTTGCTTTAAGAAGCGAACGTATGGGTAATGCGGTTGCTCAAGCTAATAAGCCTAACTTTGATAAATATTGGAACGAATACCCACATGCGACTTTAGTGGCTAGCGGTGAAGAGGTAGGTCTTCCTGAGGGACAAATGGGGAACTCAGAAGTAGGTCACTTAAATATTGGAGCAGGGCGTATTGTATACCAAAGTTTAACAAGAGTAAATGTTGCAATAAGAGAAGGCAATTTTGAAAAAAATGAAACCTTTGTTAATGCAATTAAACACGTAAAAGAAAAAGGCAAAAACCTTCACCTTTTTGGTTTATTGTCTGACGGTGGAGTGCACAGTCATATTGAACATATGTTTGCTCTACTTCGTCTTGCAAAAGAAGAAGGCGTAAAAAATGTATATATTCATGGTATTCTTGATGGCCGAGACGTCGGTCAAAAGACTGCAGAAAAATACATTAAAGAAACGCAAGAAAAAATCAAAGAATACGGTGTCGGAGAAATTGCTACAATTTCAGGCCGCTACTACTCTATGGATAGAGACCAACGCTGGGATCGTGTAGAGAAATCGTATCGTGCAATGGTATATGGGGAAGGACCTAGCTACTCCAATCCTCTTGACGTTGTAGAAGATAATTACAAAAACGAAATTTATGATGAATTTGTACTGCCTTCCGTTATCACAAAAGAAAACGGAGAGCCAGTTGCAACGATTCAAGATGAAGATGCAGTAATATTCTATAATTTCCGTCCAGATCGTGCGATTCAAATTTCAAACACATTTACAAATGAAGACTTCCGTTCATTTGATCGTGGTGCAAACCATCCGAAGAACCTTTACTTTGTATGCTTAACTCACTTTAGTGAAACAGTAAAAGGATATGTGGCATTTAAGCCAACAAACCTTGATAATACATTAGGGGAAGTTCTTTCACAAAATGGTTTAAAGCAACTTCGCATTGCGGAAACGGAAAAATATCCACACGTTACCTTCTTTATGAGTGGTGGACGTGAAGCTGAATTTCCTGGTGAAAAACGTATTTTGATCAACTCTCCTAAAGTTGCAACATACGATTTAAAACCGGAAATGAGTGCTAACGAAGTTACAGAAGCTTTATTAAAAGAAATAGAAGCAGATAATTTTGATGCAATCATCCTGAACTTTGCAAATCCTGATATGGTTGGGCACTCCGGAATGCTTGAACCAACGATTAAAGCAATTGAAACAGTAGATGAATGCTTAGGAAAAATTATCACTTTGATTGAACAAAAAGGCGGAAAAGCCATTATTACAGCAGACCATGGTAATTCAGATGAAGTAGTAACTTTAGATGGTAAACCAATGACTGCTCATACAACAAACCCTGTTCCTGTAATCGTTACAGAAAAAGGTGCAGAATTGCGTACAGATGGAATTCTTGGAGATTTAGCTCCAACTATGTTAGATTTATTAGGGCTGGAAAAACCAGCTGAAATGACTGGAACATCAATTATCAAAAAATAATTTTTTAAAAAAAAGGAGAGAATTATTATGCCATACATCCAACATGTATATGCTCGTGAAGTATTAGACTCCCGCGGTAACCCAACAGTAGAAGTAGAAGTATTAACAGAATCAGGTTTCTTCGGCCGTGCACTTGTACCATCAGGTGCTTCAACTGGTGAATACGAAGCAGTAGAATTACGCGATGGTGACAAATCTCGTTACCTAGGCAAAGGTGTTTTAAAAGCAGTAGAAAACGTAAATGAAGTAATTGCAGAAGCAGTTATCGGTATGGACGTTACAGATCAAGCTGGCATCGACAAAACGATGATCGAACTTGATGGAACAGAAAATAAAGGTAAATTAGGTGCTAACGCAATCCTTGGTGTATCTATGGCTGCTGCACATGCTGCTTCTGAAGTAGTAGGTCTGCCATTATACCGTTACCTTGGTGGTTTCAATGCAAAACAATTGCCAACTCCAATGATGAACATCATCAATGGTGGTTCACATGCTGACAACAACGTGGATTTCCAAGAATTCATGATCTTGCCAGTAGGTGCTCCAACTTTCAAAGAAGCTTTACGTACTGGTGCTGAAGTATTCCATGCACTAAAATCAGTTTTATCTGCAAAAGGTTTAAACACTGCTGTAGGTGACGAAGGTGGATTCGCTCCAAACCTTGGTTCTAACCGTGAAGCATTAGAAGTAATCATCGAAGCAATCAAAAAAGCTGGCTATGAGCCTGGTAAAGATGTATTCTTAGGAATGGACGTTGCTTCTTCTGAATTCTACAACAAAGAAACTGGTAAATACGATCTTGCAGGAGAAGGCCGTACTGGTTTAACTTCTGAAGAATTAGTAACTTTCTATGAAGAATTAGTAAATGAATTCCCAATCATCTCTATCGAAGACGGATTAGATGAAAACGACTGGGAAGGTCATAAATTATTAACAGACCGCATCGGTTCTAAAGTACAATTAGTTGGTGATGATTTATTCGTTACAAACACTAAAAAATTAGCTGAAGGTATCGAAAAAGGAATTGCTAACTCAATCCTTATCAAAGTTAACCAAATCGGTACTTTAACAGAAACTTTCGAAGCAATCGAAATGGCTAAACGTGCTGGCTACACAGCAGTAGTTTCTCACCGTTCTGGTGAAACAGAAGATGCTACAATCGCTGACATCGCTGTTGCTACAAACGCTGGCCAAATCAAAACTGGTTCATTATCACGTACAGATCGTATTGCTAAATACAACCAACTTCTTCGCATCGAAGACGAGCTTGGCGATTTAGCAGTATACGATGGTTTAAAATCTTTCTACAACCTTAAAAAATAATAAAAGTTAGAAGATATCTCTTTTAAACTTTACCTAACACCCCTATTAATGAGTGAGCAATTGCCATTAATAGGGGTGTTTTATTTTAGAGGACTATTTAGCACCTTTAATAAGAATGATGTAAATAAAAATATACTCTTTTAAAATAAAGCTGTTTTCTCAAAGTTTGTTGTTTTTTACGAAAAAAAATGGGAGAAGAAGTACTCAGCAGACTGAATACACGTAGACTTCTGTGGGAATGCGAGAAAGACGAGACCCCACAGGAGCGTATGCGACGAGGAGGCTCGACGCTCGCTAAACAGACGAAGTGTATTCAGGCTGCGGGTTTCTAATCTATACGAAAACAGTCTAAAATAAAAAATTAAAAGGTATTTCATGTTTTGCCTAGAATATTACGGTGAACAATAAAAAAGAAAATTTCCGGCAGGAGGGGCTTAAATGACTGAAAGCAAAGGAATAAATCGTTTAAAAACAAGTGTTGAAGGACAGGATCTTGTGATAGAGAGAATTTTTAATGCACCTAAAGATTTTTTATTTCAAGCTTTTTCAGAATCAGATCGGTTGGCAAGCTGGTGGGGTCCCAAAGGCTGGGAAACAGAAAATAAGAAATTTGAATTTGAACAAAACGGTATTTGGCATTATTGCATGAAATGTGTGGATGAAAAACAAGGAGAATTCTTTGGTCAAGAATCATGGGGAAAAGCAGTCTTTAAGGAGATTGATGTGCCAAATAAAATTGTCTACACAGATAGCTTTTCAGATAAAGATGGAAATACGATAGCTGAAATGCCTAGTATCCAAATTACATTAAACTTTATCGAACAAGCGGAAAACACGCTGCTAATTATTCGATCTAGTTTTCCTTCACCGGAAGCACTGCAACAAGTGATGGAAATGGGGGTAGTAGAAGGAATGTCTTCTCAATTTGAGTGTTTGGATGAATTTTTAGCGGAAAATGAACGCTGAAAATAATGGCTTATTTTTTGCCTGCTATTGTTCCTATATCTAAAATATGTTACATTAATACTAATGTAATGTTCGTCTTGATGGAGGTGTGAGAATGATACACACAGTATTAATTACGTTATTAATTATTGTTGCATTAGCTTTAATTGTAGTAGTTCTTCTGCAAGCTGGGAAAAGTTCTGGATTATCCGGTGCGATTTCAGGTGGAGCTGAACAGCTTTTTGGTAAACAAAAAGCAAGAGGATTAGATTTAATTCTTCACAATACGACAATTGTGTTGGCAATTCTGTTCTTTGTATTAACAATTGGAGTAAGTTATTTTGATTTGTAAAGTTTAGTCTGGTATAGATAGAAAACCTGGCCTGTGGAAGGTCAGGTTTTTTTCGAATTAGGGATAAAACGCTAGTAAAAGATTGAGTGATTAGAACAGTACTTTTATAAGTCCATTCACACTCTTTCAAAAAGCATGATTAAAATACATAATACTGGATTGCTCTAAATATGTCTGACTAAAATAAGAAGTATACTATATCATTGTAGGAGTTTCGATTATAACATTTTACTACTACCATTAAAACAAGGTAACATAAATGTAGGGAATGATAATTATAGAGTCAAAGGAGAGTCTAAGGTATGAAAGTAGTTGAACAAAAACCATTAACGTTTGAAGGAGATAGTAATAGAGCAGTGTTATTGCTGCACGGTTTTACTGGAAACACTTCTGATGTACGTTTATTGGGACGCTTTTTAAATACAAAAGGATATACTTGTCATATCCCTTTATATAAAGGACATGGAGTTCCGCCAGAAGAATTAGTACATTATGGTCCAAAAGATTGGTGGCAGGATGTAATGGAGGGATATGAATTTTTAAAAAATCAAGGGTATGAAGAAATAGCAGTGGGCGGTTTATCCCTTGGAGGCGTATTTTCTCTTAAATTAGGTTACAATGTACCTGTAAAGGGTATAGTAACAATGTGTGCCCCTATGTATATAAAAAGTGAAGAAGTGATGTATGAGGGCGTTCTGGAATATGCGCGCAACTATAAGATTCGTGAAAGAAAATCAGAAGAAGTGATTGAACAAGAAATGGCTCAATTTGCTCCTATGAATACGTTAAAAGAGTTGCAGCAATTAATTTCAGATGTCCGCAAAAATGTCGATCTTATTTATGCCCCAACTTTTGTGATTCAGGCAAGACATGACCACATGATTAATACAGACAGTGCCAATATTATATATGAAGAAGTAGAATCGGATGTAAAAGAGATTAAATGGTTTGAGGATTCTGGCCATGTTATTACACATGATAAAGAAAAAGAAGCAGTATTTCATGATTTTTATGCGTTTTTAGAACGTTTAGACTGGAAAGGATAACATATAAAGGAGGTTGCGAATTGGAAAATATTATACAAGATCATATAGATAAGCTATTAACATATATGAAAGATGAAGCATATAAACCATTAACGGTTCAGGAGCTAGAAGAGGCGTTTGGGATTGAAGATTCCCTTGGATTTAAGGATTTTGTTAAAGCGCTTGTTCAAATGGAAGAAAAAGGGTTAGTGGTTCGTACGCGTAGCAATCGATACGGATTGCCGGAAAAAATGAATTTAGTAAGAGGTAAACTTGCTGGGCATGCAAAAGGATTTGCTTTTGTTATACCAGAAGAACAAGGATTGGATGATATTTTTATCCCTCCTAGTGAAGTAAAAACCGCTATGAACGGTGATATTGTACTAGCTCGTGTTACATCAGAGAGTTCAGGGCAGCGAAGAGAAGGAACGATTGTCCGCATCATTGAAAGAGGAGTACAGCAAATTGTCGGCACTTATTCTGAAAGCAAACATTTTGGATTTGTTATTCCTGATGATAAAAAAATTGCAACAGATATATTTATTCCAAAAGGAAGTACAAAAGGTGCAGTTGAAGGTCATAAGGTAGTTGTAAAATTAACTGCTTATCCAGAAGGGCGAAAAAATGCTGAAGGTGCCGTTGTAAAAATTTTAGGGCATAAAAATGATCCAGGTGTAGATATTTTATCGGTTATACATAAACATGGACTGCCATTGGCTTTCCCTGAAGAAGTGTTGGATCAAGCGAATGAAACACCTGAAACAATCGATGAAAAAGAAATAGAAAATAGACGGGACTTACGCAGCGAAACAATTGTCACAATTGATGGTGCAGATGCAAAAGACCTAGATGATGCTGTTACCGTAACAAAGCTGGATAACGGCAATTATAAGCTAGGAGTCCATATTGCAGACGTTACTTATTATGTCACAGAAAATTCTCCAATTGATGCGGAGGCAGAAGACAGAGGAACAAGTGTTTATTTAGTAGACCGTGTTATTCCGATGATTCCACATCGTCTTTCGAATGGAATATGCTCTTTAAATCCGAAAGTAAACCGATTAACACTGTCTTGTGAAATGGAGATCAGTTCTACTGGAGAAGTTGTTTCCCATGAAATTTTTCAAAGTGTAATTAAAACAACGGAACGCATGACGTACGCAGATGTTAATGCTATTTTGCAAGACAAAGATGAAGAATTAAGAAGCAAATATGAATCGCTTGTACCGATGTTTGAACTGATGGAAGAGCTTGCTCAAATATTGCGTACAAAAAGAATGACGCGTGGTGCGATTGACTTTGATTTTAAAGAATCAAAAGTGCTGGTAGATGAAGAAGGAAAACCGCATGATGTTGTGTTAAGGGAACGTTCTGTTGCGGAAAAATTAATTGAAGAATTTATGCTGGCTGCCAACGAAACAGTTGCAGAGCATTTTCACTGGATGCAAGTTCCTTTTATTTATCGAATCCATGAAGATCCGAAAGAAGATAAATTAAGAAGATTTTTTGAGTTTATTACGAATTTTGGCTATATCGTAAAAGGAACAGCGAATTCGGTTCATCCACGCGCGCTGCAGGAAATAATTGAAGAAGTGCAAGGGACACCAGAAGAAATGGTTATATCAACTGTGATGCTTCGTTCGATGCAGCAGGCGAAATATTATCCAGAAAGCCTAGGCCATTTTGGTTTATCAACCGAATTTTATACTCATTTTACATCGCCGATTAGACGATATCCTGATTTAATTGTTCACCGTTTGATTCGAACGTATTTAATTGAAGGAGATATTAGTTCTCCTACGCAAGAAAAATGGAACGGTAAACTAACAGATATTGCGGAGCATTCTTCCAATATGGAAAGAAGATCGGTGGAAGCAGAACGTGAAACCGATGAATTGAAAAAATCGGAGTATATGTTAGATAAAATTGGCGAGGAATATGATGGCATCATCAGCTCTGTAACCAATTTCGGCATGTTTGTGGAATTGACGAACACGATTGAAGGATTAGTGCATGTAAGTTATATGACAGATGACTATTATCGTTATGATGAGCGTCATTTTGCCATGATCGGGGAAAGAACGGGTAAAGTGTTCCGAATCGGGGATGAAATTACTGTTCGCGTTGTTAATGTTAATAAAGACGAGCGGGCAATCGATTTTGAAATCGTTGGCATGAAAGGAACGCGCCGCAGAGATCCAAAAATGGAAAAGAAGGTTTTTTCTACTGGCAGCTCTTCACGGGCACCACGAAAAGGAAAATCGAGTCGAGACAATGATAATAAAAGAGGCAACGGTGAAGGAAAAAGAAAAGGGAAAAAAGAAAGAAAGTTTTTCGAAAATGCACCGAAAGCAAAAAGAAAGAAAAAGCGGCGCTAAGCAGAGAGGGGGAAGGAATTCCCCTTTGCTCTCGATCTTTGTGTGAAATTGTTTGTACAGCCATTATTTGATACAATAGTGGCTATAGTTGTTAGGGGGAAGGTAATATGCCAAAGGGTGAAGGCAAAGTAATTGCACAAAATAAAAAAGCAAATCATGATTATTTTATAGAAGAAACATATGAAGCTGGAATTGTTTTACAAGGTACAGAGATAAAATCGATTCGTGGCGGAAGAGTCAATTTAAAAGAATCTTATGCTCGCATTCAAAATGGGGAAGTATTTTTGTATGGAATGCATGTTAGCCCATACGAGCAAGGAAACAGATACAACCATGATCCATTAAGAACAAGAAAGCTGTTGCTTCATAATAAACAAATAGCTAAATTAATTGGTGAAACGAAAGAGGTCGGCTACTCTCTTGTACCATTAAAGCTATATTTAAAAAATGGTTTTGCGAAGGTTTTAATTGGTTTAGGTAAAGGTAAGAAAAACTATGATAAGCGCGAGACGTTGAAAAAGAAAGAAGCGAACCGAAACATTGAGCGAGCTCTTCGTGAAAGGCAAAAAATGTAATCCAAAACTTTACAATTGAAATATAAATGAAGTATGTTATAATAATTTATGTCGATAAGACAAGCAAACTAAAGCTCCTATTTTTGAGCTTCCTAACGTTAACGCTTTATGCGTGAATCAGGTGATGTAACAATCACATGATTTTATCCTAATGGGGACGTTACGGATTCGACAGGGATAGTTCGAGCTTAAGTTGCGAGTCGAGGGGATCGGCCTCGTTAAAACGTCAAAGCCTATAACTGGCAAAAAACAAAACAACTTCGCTTTAGCTGCTTAATAGCGCTTAGCGGTTCCTCCCTCCATCGCCCATGTGGTAGGGTCAGGGACTCACTTTAAGTGGGCTACGCCGGATTCCACCGTCTGAGGATGAAGGAAGAGAACAATCAGACTAGCTCATCGGACGCCTGTCAACAGGCAGATGAATGAGCGAAATGCGAATATGTTGACTACACTCGTAGAAGCTTAAGTGGCGATGTTTCTGGACGTGGGTTCGATTAACATTTAGTCGCCTTGTATGGCAACATACAAGTGAAAATCCGGCTTTATCGGTGAAACCTAAGTCACTAAAATGTGATAAGGCAATGCCGAGCGGTATGTGAAGCAATTCAACAGCCGTGTATCGACTTATAGGCTGCCAAATAGTTGGTAGTACTAGGATGCGAAATTCTGCAGAAAGCAAATTTATATTTCGTATAATACGCCGGGGGACCTAAATTTTAGGTTCAAGATATAGTCAGTGCCATGACGAAAGCATGGAACAGCATGTCCCACCGTCTCCACCAAATACATATTTGGTGGTTTTTTATTTGTCTATTTCTTGAAAATATATTAAATCTTAAAAAAATTCTCCTCAAATAGAAGTTTTTCTTTTAATAATTCTTCTGAATATTTACCGTTTCGAGGTGTGACGGCATCATAATACTTTAATATCCATTGTACTCGGCGCTTTTTTTTATGAATTCGTAAAAAGGGATATATCTTTTCTAATGTCGAAAATACATCTTCCTTTTTCTTGATAAATAATGTATAAGCTTTTTTATGCTGATTAGGCTTATAATTTTTTTTATTTACAATCGTTCCTCCAATTAAAGAATGAAGATATGTAAGAAGTTCAATGTCAGTTGATGTTATGGTTAAACAAGGTCTCCGGTTTTCTCCTTTATGCATTTTAGTTAATGTAATACTGCCCTCACCATCTATAATTCCTGCAACATATGCTGCTTCCCAAGTTTCCATAAATAAAAATCTCCTTTCTATTTTATTCATTAATAATAATATGATAAACGGAATGTTTGTTCTTTTTTTCTGAATTGTAATATTTTATACAAATTTCTTTTTAAAAGATTTGTGATTTAAGTTCTAAATTGGTTAAGATTTTGTAAGAAATATTCTTGATCAGAGGTTATATCCTTGTGGTCTTTTCTTTATGGAAAATAAGGGCTTATAAATTTCATAAATTTTTGTGATAGATCTAGTTTATCTCGTCTCCACAAATCTACGTATATATTTAAAATCCAATAGTACAATCAATAAATTGAAGTATATTAATATTTTACTAAAGGACATAATATTAAAGAAAATTATAATTGTTTTAAAAAAGATACAAACATATAATTGTTTGAAAAAAGGATGCGAATCATGCCGATTAATTCTTTTGAAAACTATCCGATGAGCTGGAAGCCATCGATTGATAAAACGGAAAAGCCTATTTATCACGCACTCGCAGGGCAATTGGAACAGGATATTTTAAACGGAGTTTTATTACCTGGAACAAAACTTCCTCCACAGCGAGAATTGGCCGATTATTTAGATTTAAATGTGAGTACCATTTCAAAAGCGTTTAAAGTGTGTGAGTTAAAGGGCTTGTTAAGTGCAACTGTTGGAAGTGGTACATTTGTATCGTATGATGCGTTATCGAATGCTTATTTACTTGAAGGTATAAAGCCGAGGCATTTAATTGAAATGGGAGCGACACTGCCAGATAATGTTTCATACGAGCCACTACTACTCCAATTGAAAAATATGCTGCAAGAGACAGATTATGAAAAATGGTTTGGTTATGGTCGAGCAGGCGAAAGCCTTTGGCAAAAGGATGCAGCTATAAAGCTAATCCGAAGAGGTGGGTTTGAAACAACAGTTGATCACATTTTATTTGCAAATGGGGGTCAAAATGCGATTGCTGCCACACTGGCGAGTCTTTGTCAGCCTGGAGATCGCATTGGTGTTGATCTTCATACTTACCCGGGCTTAAAAACTGTTGCAGCGATGCTTAGTGTAAAATTAGTACCGATAAAATCAGAAAACTATGAAATGAGTCCAACTGCCTTTGAATATGCGTGTAAAAATGACAATATTAAAGGTATTTACTTAATTCCAGATTATCATAATCCGACAGCTTGCTGTATGTCTGTTGAGAATCGAAAAGTGCTTGCAGCAATTGCTAAAAAGTATAATCAGTTCATTATTGAAGATGCGACGTATCATCTTCATAACGAAAAAACACTTTCAGCAGTCGCATCATTTGCACCGGAACAGGTCATCTATATTGCGAGTTTATCGAAATCAATAGCACCGGGGTTACGACTAGCCTATGTAGCAGTGCCGAGTCGATACAAGGAGCCAATTTCAAAAGCACTTTATAATTTAAATATATCAGTTTCCCCGTTATTAGCAGAACTGGCGGCACGTACTATTGTATCGAATCAATTTGAAGTCTTAATTGAGGATCATCGGGAACAAACAATTCGCAGAAACCAAGTCGTAAATCGATATTTGGCAGACTATACGTGTTTAGGTGTTGAAACAGGCATCTTTCGTTGGCTGCTATTACCAGGCAACATTACAGGTGCTGAATTTGAAACGTTAGCTGCACAGCAGGGTGTACAAGTGTATGCAGCTGAACGTTTTGTAGTTGGAAATAGTTGTCCAGAGAGGGCTGTAAGGGTTTCTATCTGTGCACCGGAAACGCTTGAAGAACTTGAGCAAGGATTGATTATCCTTAAACGTTTACTAAACGATCTTACCTAATATTGTTCGCCATACAATTATAATATTGTGTGGTTTTTTTGTGCATGTTATGATTGTTGAAATCTAGTTGGAGAATTATAAGAAATGAATAGGAATTATGAATATACAGAATTAGCTTTTTAGAAAGGTAGGTAAGATTGTGTTAGATAAAGATAGTGTAAGAACGTTAGACTTACAATCAGATTGGTTACAAAGCTATATTGGTTCTTCAGAAAAACAAAAAAAACTATATAAAAGAACATTAATGGTTATTGTCATATCCCAAATTTTTGGAGGAGCAGGACTTGCAGCCGGAATAACAGTGGGGGCACTTCTAGCCCAAGATATGTTAGGTACAGATAGTGTGACAGGAATTCCGACGGCGTTATTTACTTTAGGGTCAGCAGGGGCTGCGCTATTTGTTGGACGACTTTCTCAGCGATTTGGGCGTCGTCCTGGACTTGTGGCAGGATTTTTTGCTGGAGGTATCGGTGCCATTGGAGTAGTGATTTCAGCATTAACACATAGCATTCTACTTTTATTTGCTTCACTGCTCCTCTACGGGGCTGGAACGGCTACAAACTTACAAGCACGCTACGCAGGAACTGATTTGGCAAACTCAACACAAAGGGCAAAGGCTATTAGTATGGCCATGTTTTCCACCACATTTGGTGCTGTTGCAGGCCCAAACCTGGTGGATATAATGGGTGAGTTTGCTATATCCATAGGAATTCCTGCTTTAGCTGGTCCATTTATATTAGCTGCTGCAGCGTATATACTTGCTGGTTTAGTTCTATTCATTTTACTTCGTCCTGATCCCTTTATTGTTGCAAAAGCAATATCAGATGCTCAAAGAACAACCAATAATTTACTTTCAGATAAAAATTCTAATTTGTTGTCGATAAACAAGCGAGGCATTTTTGCAGGGGCTGCAGTAATGGTTCTAACTCAGTTAATTATGATTGCAATCATGACGATGACACCAATACATATGGGGCACCATGGACATGATCTGAAAGAAGTAGGGCTTGTAATTGGATTACACGTAGGTGCTATGTTTTTACCTTCTTTAGTAACTGGTTTTCTTGTTGATAAAATCGGTCGTGCTACTATGGCCATTGCCTCTGCTATTACACTGCTAGCTTCTGGCAGTCTAGCTGCTATGGGACCTGCTGATTCGATGGTAGTACTCATTACAGCACTTGTTTTACTTGGACTTGGCTGGAATTTTGGTTTAATTAGTGGCACAGCAATCATTGTAGATGCAACTCCACCATCCACTCGGGCCAAGACACAGGGTTCTGTAGATGTTTTGATTGCTTTGTCAGGAGCATTAGGAGGAGGATTATCTGGAATAGTTGTAGCACATTCTAGTTATGCAGCTCTTTCTATTGCTGGTGCTGTCCTTTCATTACTGCTTATTCCAGTTATTGTTTGGGCTGGTAGTAGTAAGAGTAAAGTAAAATATAAGGAAAATGACTGAAAACTCAAGATATTATTAATTTAAAAGTAGCAATTAATTTTTAAAATAATGGCTAAATCGTAATCAATTACACAAAAAGGATGTTTATAAATGGAAAAAAATTTGCTGAGAGAACTGGTTTAGTAAAATCTTCTGAGATACGTGAAATATTAAAAGTAACAGAAAGACCAGAGATCATCTCTTTTGCAGGAGGACTGCCAGCTCCAGAGTTGTTTCCTGTAGAAGCTATTAAGAATGCATGCAATATTGTATTGAATGAAGAAGGTATGGCTTCTCTTCAATATAGTACGACTGAAGGATATATTCCTTTAAGAGAAGCTATTTGTAAAAGGATGGAATATATCGGAATCAACTCTACTATTGAAAATATTCTTATTACATCAGGGTCCCAGCAAGCAATTGACCTTACTGGAAGATTATTTATCAATGAGGGAGATACCATTATTTGTGAAAGTCCAACCTATCTTGCGGCAATTAACGCATTCAAGTCATACAATCTAAATTTGTAGAAGTAGCTATGGATAATGATGGAATGATTATAGAAGAGCTAGAGAAAACGCTGCAAGAGCATCCTAACACAAAATTTATCTATACGATTCCAGATTTCCAAAATCCTACAGGCCGTACATTAAAGCTCGAAAGACGAAAAAAAATGATTGAGCTTGCCACTCAATATGATGTACTGATTGTAGAGGATAATCCCTATGGAGCTGTGAGATTTGCTGGAGAGGCACTCCCGCCTGTGAAACATTTTGACATAGAGGGTAGAGTAATTTATATTAGTACTTTCTCTAAGATTTATACTCCTGGTCTTCGACTTGGATGGATTTGTGCAGACAAGTCTTTCATTGATAAGTATGTTGCTTTTAAGCAATCAGCTGATTTACATACTGACAGCTTTGCCCAAAGAATTACATCTAAGTATATGGAACTCTACGATCTCGAAGAGCACATTAATAAAATTAAAGCTGTATATAAAGAAAGATGTACAGCTATGTTATCTTGTATCGAAGAATTTTTCCCGAAAAACTTATCTTATAGTATGCCAGAAGGTGGATTATTTATTTGGATTGAACTTCCTGAGTCCATTGATTCGAGGAAAATATTCGCAGAATGCTTGGAAAATAATGTTGCTTTTGTTCCTGGTGCTCCATTCTTTCCAAATGGGACAAAAAATAATGCTTTACGTTTAAATTACTCGAATATGCCTAAAGACAAAATTATTGAAGGCATGAAGCGTATCGGAGAAGTATTACATCGGGAGTTAGAAAAAATGTAAACTTTTTTATTAGAAGAATTTTAACTGAGTTTTTGTTGTATTATTTAACAAATGCAAACTGCGTTTATTGTTCAATATCTCATTTGTTGAACGAACGGATAGGATATTTACATCGGGTGTCCATTGTTCTTATAATTTAAACATCAATAAACAGGTTTAATTCCTTTTATTATTGAGGTATTTAACAAAGAAGATTATTATCATCAATGTGGTCTAAAGAAGTGCTATTATTTTAAATATAACAAGAACATGATTTGATATAGTTTTTATCAGATCATGTTCTTTTTTTATGCTTATTTTTATGGTTCTATAATAAATATGTTGGGGTTCAAACACAATTCTAAGAAATAAAATATGCACGATATCACCCATTCTTATATACTTGAGTTGACTAGAAACTAGTATAGAGTGGGGATACGTGCATCATGAATTTTACATAGTTTTACTAGGATTAGAAGAAGTGCTGATTAAAAAAGTGGAAACAGTGGAGGTTAACTTTGTTTCCATGTAGAAATGCCAGTAAAGCAACATACTTGTCCAATTTGTAGCCTGAGAACAAAAAAAGTTCATGATTGTAGGATACAAAAAATAAAACACTTGAAAGTATTTGAACGCTATAGCGTGATATTTTATAGAGAACTCCGATATGCGTGTAGTTGCGGAAAGAAACTATTCTCTGCATATCACTTCTTCGTTAACATTTTTGCATCTTCTTTTAACCGATAAACTAATTGATTCAAGTCACACCATTCACACGTCACGACTCTAATTTCTTAATATCTTCTATCAGTATTTCAACATTTTCCTTTTTTGTAGCCCAACTGGTACAAAATCTAACAACACTGTGAGTTTCGTCGACTTTTTCCCAAATGGCAAAGGAATACTTTTTGCTCAATTTCGTTATCACATCTTTATGTAAAATAGGAAACTGTTGATTTGTTTTGGAATCGTACCTTAATGAAAAGCCTTTTTCAACAAATGCCTCTCGAATCATCATCGCCATTTCCACAGCATGGTTGGAAATTTCATAGTATAAGCCATCTTCAAACAAGGTTTCAAACTGGATCCCCAATAATCTTCCTTTAGCCAATAATCCTCCTTTTTGCTTGATCATATACCGAAAATCTTTTTTAAAATTATCATTTATGATGACTACTGCTTCACCAAACAATGCTCCTATTTTCGTTCCCCCAATATAGAAAACATCACAAAGTGATGCAATATTAGCTAAGGATAAATCGCTGTCTTTTGAAACCAGACCATATCCTAATCTAGCCCCATCCATAACCAATGGCAAACCACATTCCCGGCAAGCTTTGCTTAATCCTTCCAATTCGGATTTACTGTAAGTTGTTCCATTCTCTGTGGGATTAGAAATGTATACTAAGCCCGGCTGTACCATATGCTCATGAGTCGCATCATTCCAATGAGCAGCATATAATTCTTTTACCTGTTCTGCTCGAATTTTCCCATCATCACTCGGCAAAGTAAGCACTTTATGACCAGTAGCTTCAATTGCTCCGGTTTCATGTACTGCAATATGACCGGTAATTGCAGAAATTACCCCTTGATGGGGGCGTAATATGGAGGAAATAATTGTTGTATTCGTTTGTGTTCCTCCAACTAAAAAATGTATATCTGCATTCTTTGCATAACATGCTTCTCTAATATAAACTCTCGCTTTTTTACAATGTTCATCCATACCATATCCGGGTGTCTGCTCTTCATTGGTTTCAATTAATCGTTTCATAATTCGCTTATGAGCACCTTCGGCATAATCATTTTCAAATCGTATCATGCATATCCTCCTCAGACCTATTTAATTTCTTATGAATCAACAACATAGAAGCATGTATTTCTTTTATTTCTTTTTGTGACAAACCTTGTAGTAATTTCACTATTTGTTCATCAGATTTTTCATTTAAATGATTAAAAAAAGCAGTCCCTTTTGGTGTCAATCGAATTAGACTCGTTCTGTTATCCAATGTCGAACTTTCCTTAATTAGTAGACCATCTTTAATAAGCTTAGCAATGATTCTACTCATATAGCTGCGATCAATATCGAGTTTTTCGACTAAATCGTTTGCTATACACTGTCCCATGAAACCAATCTCTAAAATTACCCGTGATTCTGTAAAAGAATACTCAGCTTTAAATACATGCTTATCTAACAAACCAAGTATATTCGTATAAAACCGATTAAATCGCCTTATATCAGCAACAATATTATCGTTAAGGTTCATAGTATCCCTCTCTTTTTTTGTGGACTATGTCAACAAATGATAAATTGTTTAGTGGACTATGTCAACTTTTTTATTTTTAAATCATTATGAATAAGATAAGCTAAACAAATCACATTTGACACGAGTAGTAAGGTAGACTTTAAAAAATAGTCTTATTGAAATGAATTGTTTTTCAGTGATAGTATAGAAAGATGTTCCTTTTATGTGACTTTATTTTTTTACTTATCATTTAAAATAATATTATCTTATCGAACATTAAGTATCATCTGAATAGTAAATCGGCTTTACTAGTAGCTTATTTAATTTCGTTAGTATCAGTATAACTATAAATGTTTCCAAAAAGCCTCAACCAGTGCACCAAAATAAAATACTAGGTTGCACTGGTTGAGGCTTTTAATCTGTCTACTTGATAAGGGGAAAAGCAAAATAAATGAGGCTTTTTGCTTATTAACAATTAATTTCTTTTACTTCTGTCTTTTTAGCTGACAAGATAAAAATTGTACTTATAATACATAATGCTCCTATCCATTCTGCAAAATCAAAAGTTACATGTAGCCAAATAACTGATAAAAAGGCTGCGGATAAAGGCTCTACGGAAGACAAAATACTAGTTTCAGAAGCACTAAGATATTTTAAGCTTTCTAAATAGCAGTAGAAAGCTACCAGTGTTCCAAATATTATAATAAATATAACTCCGGCGTAAGTAGGGAAAGACCATTGCCCTTCAATTTTCCAAGGAGGATGAATAAAGCTAAGTACTATGCCTCCCACTAACATTCCCCAACCTACTACAATAGTAGATCCCCACTTTAGCAGTAATCTATAAGGGTACAAGGTATAGAAAACGAGTGTAAGCGCTGAACTCAATCCCCAAAATAGTGCCCATCCAGAAATTGATAGACTATGAATATTTCCATGTGTAACAAGAAAAAAAGTTCCTAAAATAGCTAACGATACACCACTGGCTTCTTTTAAAGTAGGGAGTCGCTTAGAACGAATGGCTAAATAACAAGTAATAAGTGCAGGACCTAAAAACTGAAGCACTGTAGCTGTGGCTGCATTTCCATGTTGAATAGCTGCTAAAAAAGTATATTGAAGTGATAGCATACCTATGATACTAAATAGTGTAAGGCTTAATGCATCTCTTCTGTTTTTCCAAATTTTCCATATGTTTTTTTCTTTTCTATAAGAAAATGCTAACAATAAAATACCTGATAATAATAAACGCACGACAGTTAACCATTCTACGTTCAAGTTTTTTTCTTGAAACACATACTGTGCAACAGTACCTGATACCCCCCATAATATTGCGCAAGTTAGTATTAACGTAATGCCTTTTGTTCGCGAGTAAGATTTCGTTGTGTTTTTTTCTCTCATAATTTTTTCTCCAAAACCTTTATATTAGATGTATAGATGCTTGTCTAATTGAATAAGGAAATCTTCTATTAGTTGAATTACAAGATTTAAATCGTTATTTTTTACTAGGTCTTAAAATTTTTGAAGAACGATTTTTCCAATCGTCTTCCTTGATTCAATCATTTTATGAGCAAGTCTGAGATTTTCAGCATTAATTGGCTCATAACAATAAGTCATGGTCGTTTTAAGTTTCTTAGCATCTATCCATTCGGATACTTGATTCAACAAGTGATGCTGTTGAATCATATCAGATGTTTGGTACATAGACTTTGTAAACATACTGTGTAAAAATAGCGTCACGCTCTTTTTGCGGAGCATGGTCGCATCGAATGGTTGGTTGGCGTCAGCAATCCAAGCCATTTTGCCTTGAGGCATGATGATTTCCTCCATCTCTTTCAAATACGGATCTGGCGCACTCAGGCAAAAGATATAATCAACAGAGTCAAATCCCAACTCATTTAATTGAGGGGTTAAAGGTTCATTATGGTTGATTGTAGCAACTGCTCCTTGTTCTTTTACCCATTTTGATGTCTCTTCTCTCGAAGCAGTACCGATAACGGTCAACCCGACCAACCGAGCTAATTGGACAGCAATTGATCCAACACCACCTGCAGCTCCAATAATCAAAATTGACTTGTTTTTATTCAATTTATTGTCCTCAGGAATCGACAAACGCTCAAATAATATTTCCCATGCCGTGATGCTTGTCAAAGGAAGTGATGCAGCCTCGGCAAAAGTCACCGTTTTTGGTTTTATTCCGACTATTCTTTCATCAACTAGATGATATTCGCTGTATCCGCCTGGTCTAACCATGCTGCCTGAATAGTAAACTTCGTCACCAGGTTTATACAGTGTGCAATCCGTTCCAATTTCTTGTACGATACCTGCCACATCCCAGCCCAGGATACGTGGATCTGTTTCAGCTATATCTTTAGGAGAGCGAACTTTAGTGTCCACTGGATTGACCGAGATTGCCATTACTTTCACCAGTAAATCGCGTCCGGTTGGTTCAGGCTTGGGTATGTTCACATCTAGTAAGCTTTCCGGATTGTCGACAGGGAGATAGCGATAAAGTCCAACAGCTTTCATTGTATTGGTCATTGAAATCATTCCTTTCCTGAGTTGCAAATGTTGTATTACAAAAAAATGATAACAGTTGACTTATTCATACGTCCAATTTATTATAATTATCAAAATCATTCATTACAGTAATGGATTGTAAAAGAGAGGAGTTCTTTAAATGGAGTGGAATCAACTCGAATATTTTCAAACGCTAGCGCGGATACAACATTTTACTCAGGCTGCAAAAATACTTCATATTACCCAACCTGCTCTTAGCCGTTCCATTGCAAAGCTTGAAGAAGAGTTGGGAGTTCCACTTTTCGAACGCCAAGGTCGAAAGGTTTGTCTTAATCGGTATGGGAAGATGTTTCTGAAACGAATAGAGGTGGCAATTACAGAGGTTGAAAAAGGAAAGCAGGAATTGTTAGAAGAACTAAATCCAAATTCCGGCACCGTTTCGTTAGCTTTTTTGCATATTACTGGAACTCAATTGGTACCTACAATACTAAGAGAGTTTGGCAAGAAATACCCTAACATCCAATTTGAACTTTCTCAATTTTCAAACGATGTAGCGATGCAAAAACTAGAGCAAGGAAAGTGTGACTTTTTCATAACCTCTTCTGTCGTTTTAAAGGAAGGGATACGGAAACTAGATTTACTGACGGAAGAATTATTTGTTGCCGTTCCAACCGGACATCATTTATCGCAAAATAAGGAAATCGAACTTTATCAAATTATGGATGAACCCTTTATAGGTATTAAACCCAATTGTGGTTTGCGAGATACTTTGGACCTTTTTTTTCAAAAAATGGGGTTTACTCCAAAAATTAAGTTCGAAGGTGAGGAGGTCATTACTGTTGCCGGACTCGTATCGGCAGGACTTGGTGTCTCGATACTTCCAGCTACTCCTGCACTACAAATGGACGGCATTTCGTGGCTGAAGCTTAAGGAGCCGAGGTGTTCCAGAAACATCGGCATTGCTTGGAGTGAAAATCACTATATGCCACCGTCCGCACAGCTTTTCAGGAAATTTATTATCGAACAGTACGCAGATAAAACTGTTAAGATGTCGTAAATTAGGAAATGAATAAAAAATGAAAAGAAATCCATCTTTTTAATAATCATTGAAAAGGATGGATTTCTTTTTACATAATCTTCTTCTCAAGATCTTATTTTTATAGAAAAGAAACTCCACGTTGATTTTTTCTTGTACTACATAAATTGGCTCTCTAAACCTCGGGGTGATTCCACGGCAACGAAAATGCCGAGCGAATGAGTTGCTTTTATAATTTATTAAACCATTCATCATCAACAGGTTCTAACCAATTCGTTTCTCCTGGCGTAATTGCTAAATGCACAAACCAACTGTCTTTTGTCGCACCATGCCAATGTTTTACATGCGGAGGAATATTCACTACATCTCCAGTTTTGAGCAATTGTGCTGGTTTTCCTTCTTCTTGATACCAACCCTCACCACCTGTAACTAACAAAACTTGCCCAATTTTATGAGAGTGCCAGTTATTGCGAGCTCCAGGAGCAAAGGTTACATTCCCGATAGGTGCATTGAGTGGTGTCGCATCAGTAAACACCATTTGTAAGTAGGCGTCCCCGATAAAGTTTGCTTCCACTTTTTCTCCTAGTGGAAAGATGGTGCTATTGCTTAATTCTTCATTTGTCATATTTAATCCCTACTTTCTTTTAATCTTTATAGATTTCTTTTGCGATATTAAAGGCTGACCAAGCTTTTGGCCATCCTGCATAAAACGAAAGATGCGTAATGATTTCCGCAATTTCCTCTTTCGTTATCCCATTCGCCGTCGCTTTTTTTAGATGTGGAGTCAATTGTTCAAAGTTTCCGCCAGCGATTAACGCAGAAACTGTAATCATGCTGCGATCACGTGGAGATAGTTCTTTCTCTCTTGCCCATACTTCACCAAATAAGACATCATCGTTAAGTTCAGCAAATTTTGGCGCGAACTCTCCTAAAATATCTCGTCCCGCTGTTTGTTTTTCCGCCATTCTTCAGTCACTCCCTCATCTAATTTTTTATTCGCTACATGATGAAGTATAGACCTTAAAGTGTACTTTAAAGCAAGCGATAACATGTTGAAAAAGTTCCTTGACTTAAAGCTAACTTTAAATGGTAGATTCAAAGTATAAAAGTTAGCGAGGTGAAGAAAATGAATATTGCACAAGTGGCAAGACAGTTTAACCTAACGTCAGCAACGCTCAGATATTACGAACGCGTTGGTCTGATTCCACCGGTAAACCGAAAAGAAAGTGGCATTCGTGATTACGATGAAGATGATATGAAATGGATAGAGTTTGTAAAATGTATGCGTAATGCTGGATTAACGATTGAAGCGTTAATTGAGTATACGACTTTATTTATAGGGGGAGACAGTACCTTAGAGGCTCGCAAAAATATCCTCGTTGACGAAAGAGAGCGGCTGGTAGAGAAAAGGAAAGAAATCGACGAAACAATAAAAAAATTAGATGGAAAAATTGAGGACTATGCTGGCAAATTGTTTGCAAAAGAGACAGAACTCAAAAGAATGAATAAAACGGAAAATATTCATGAATAAGCATTAATCACTAAATAAAGGAGTAGGATATTTTTCATGCGTATTGAGAATGTAAAATTATATTCTTTGTTGTCAGCTGCGTTGTTAATCTCATCAGGTCCAGCTATTGCCGCAAACATTCCAGCAATCACGAAGGAATTTTCAACTATAGATCCAACACATGTAGGACTGCTAACAACCATTCCTTCCCTATTTGTTGTTCTTGGTATTTTAATTGGGAATCGGTTAGAACTATGGATTGGAAAGAAAAAAACAATATTGATTGGGTTAGGACTTGTCTTCTTTTCAGGGATATTTCCTGCACTGAAGCATGATATCTTCTCGTTATTGTTTCTTTCACGTTGTATATTTGGTTTAGGTATCGGTTTTTTTAATCGCTTAATTATTCAAATGATCAGTGATTTGTTCAAAAACGATCTAGGTAAACGAGCAAAAGCAATTGGAATGGAAAGTTCCTTTGAAGGATTAGGCGGCATTTGTCTTACGCTTTTGGTGGGTCAGTTGTTGAAAATCAGCTGGCATACTTCGTTTTTCGTTTATGCTCTAGCACTCCCCATTTTTTTAGCCTTCTTTTTCTTTGTTCCGGACGACAAGAAGCAAATAGGAAAGAGAAAAGTAGAACAAAAAATAGCGATATTAGATAGTTCAAACGATAGAAGCGTCTATGGCTTGATAATTAGTTATGGAACTTTGTTATTTGTAATTGTAACGATTTTTATTAATTATAATATCCAAATTACCCCTCTGATTCTTGAAAAAAATATTGGCACTGCAACAAATGGCAGCAATATGATTGCTTTTATTGGATTAGGAGCATTTATTGCTGGTTTTGCATTTGGAAAAGTTTTTCAATTATTAAAGGATTATATAATGCCTGTATCCATTCTATTGCTTGGAATTTTTATGTATGTAACTACTATTTCAGAAAGGATCTTACTAACAACATTTTCTTCAATGGTCATTGGCTTTTCTTTTCGGTGTATCATGCCGTATCTACTTCATACATTTACGCAGCAAATTGCCAAAATGGCGACACTTGGAACCACAGTGGTGCTGGTTTCTTATAACATAGGAGCCACACTTTCCCCTTATGAGGGTGCTTTGTTTTCGCAATTATTGGATGTCCATGCTGTTCAGTCATTGATTTTTGCAAATTCTATCTTCCTTTTATTGATTTCTATCATTAGTTTGGGCGTTGTTTTTATAAAGAGGAAAATGAACAAAGCTCAAAGTGTTTAGATAGAAGAAATAAAAAATTATGCTCCTATCGTTTGACTTGAAGTTAACTTTTAGTTGTAAAGTGGATTTGTAACAGGAATAAAAGAGAAATTAATCATGTCAAATATTGAAGGGAAAGTTGTCATTATTATGGGGGCATCAAGTGAGATTGCGCAAAACATGGATATTTTAAATCGTAAAATTGAATTCCATGGAGATCAGTTAAAAGGAAATACATACAAATTCGTTCTTTATCCAAATGAAGAAGAGAATTCATAATACAAGCGTTTGAGGTGAGAGAGACTTTTCTATAAATTCTCCTCACCTTTTTGTTTGACTTAAAGCCAACTTTAAGTTGTAAGCATGATTCTAGAGACTATAAAAAAATACTGGAGCTAGTGAGAGTGATAAATTAAATAGCAAAATTGTCTATGTTTTTAATCATATCATTTATGTTCAATTTAAGGGTAATATTATAAGATGTAATCAGATAAGTAATATGTTGTTTGTAGAGGATTGGAATATTTTTTCAATGGGAATTGATTTATTTCTCAGGAACAATACATCATTTATTTTTATTATTTTTATAGATATGGAATCGTACTAAATAGATATCGATAATTAGAGTTTGTCCAAAAGGATGACCCGAGAAACTAATATTATCCCCTTATAGTAGATAGGGAATTGAATGAAGATAGTGGATATAAAGGTTTAATAGACCTTTAAATATTAAAACGCGCAAACGATTGCGGTTGTGATGGTTTAGGTTAGTTTAATAATAGAGACTGAGGAGATTTTTTATGAAAAAGATATGGTGGAAAGAAGCAGTAGCATATCAAATTTATCCACGAAGTTTTATGGATTCGAATGGTGACGGTATTGGAGATATACAAGGGATTATATCCAAGCTGGACTATATAAAGGAGCTTGGTATAGATGTAATCTGGATTTGTCCGATATTCTCTTCACCTAATGATGATAACGGTTATGACATTAGTGATTATCAGGGGATTATGAGTGATTTTGGAACGATGAGTGATTTTGATGAACTTCTTGAAGAAGTTCATCGCCGAGGAATGAAGCTCATACTTGATCTTGTTATTAATCATACTTCTGATGAGCATCCTTGGTTTATTGAATCACGTTCTTCAAAGGATAGTCCATATAGAGACTATTATATTTGGAAAAACGGAAGAAAAGGAAGGAAAGCCAAGAAGAAAAAAGGGAAAGAGCCAAATAACTGGGAATCTATTTTTAGCGGTTCAGCTTGGGAATATGACCCAGATACAAAGGAATATTTTATGCATATATTCTCGCGCAAGCAGCCGGATTTAAACTGGGAAAACCCTAAGGTTCGCAGCGATTTATATGGGATGGTTAATTGGTGGTTAGATAAAGGAATCGACGGTTTCCGTGTTGATGCCATTTCTCATATTAAAAAGGTTCCAGGGTTCCCAGATTTACCAAACCCTAAAAAATTAAAGTATGTACCATCATTTAAGGGCCATATGAATCGTGAAGGTATTCATGCATTTCTTGATGAGCTTAAGCGTGAAACCTTTGATAAATATGACATTATGACGGTTGGCGAAGCAAATGGAGTAAGTGCTGATGGAGCAGAAACTTGGGTTGGAGAAGAAAAAGGCGCCTTTAATATGATTTTCCAATTTGAGCATCTTTCTCTTTGGGGAAGAAGCGTAGATGGTGGAATTGATATTCATGCTTTGAAAAAAACACTGACAAAATGGCAAAAAGCATTGGATGGTATGGGCTGGAATGCATTATTTTTAGAAAATCATGATCAGCCGCGTTCGGTTTCTACTTGGGGGAATGAAGACTACCGAAATGAGTCAGCAAAAGCTCTTGCAACAATGTATTTTCTCATGCAAGGAACGCCATTTATTTATCAAGGTCAGGAAATAGGAATGACAAATGTCCAGTTCCCGTCCATTGATGATTATAATGATGTGGCGATTAAAAACATGTATAAGTTTGAAAGAGAAAATGGGAAATCTCATTTAGAAATTATGGAGATTATTTGGAAGAATGGAAGGGATAATTCTAGAACACCGATGCAGTGGTCATCTGAAGCAAATGGGGGCTTTACAACAGGCACGCCATGGTTAAAGATGAATCCTAATTATCAAGAAATCAATGTGCAGGAATCAAAGGAAAATTCCGATTCCATCTACCATTATTATAGAAAACTCATTCAATTAAGAAAGGATCATGATGTTCTCATTTACGGCAGCTACGATCTTATTTTAGAAGAGCATGATCATATTTATGCATATACAAGAACGTTAAATGGAGAAAAAGTGGTTGTGTTCGTTAACCTATTCCAAACGACGACTAGCTTCCGTTTGCCAGATGATTTAAAGGGTAAAACGAAGGAATTACTTTTAAGTAACTACCGAGACGATCTTGAGGAAAACGGAGATACGATTACATTTAAACCGTTTGAAGCAAGGGTATATCAATTAATTTAATACAAGCTAAAAAAGGCTTCTATGTTGCTTCCATAGAAGCCTTTCAGATTGTAGAGAAAGTAATATTTTCTCTACATTTTTTTGTTTTTAGGATTTTTCCAATTATCTTATTAGATTAAAAAATATTAGCATTTTTTTTACGGAGTGTTCCCTTAATGAACTGACGCTGCAGGTTAGTTTTACAACAATAAAAGACATTATCAAGCATGTCTTTTATAGCATACTATATATTTTTATTCGTAATATCCTTCACCACATCCTCTAGGGTTACATTCCCTAACACCTTCTCCATAGCCGATTGAGCAGCTATAAATAATGGTTCTATTGTTTGCTGGATACTCTTGCCTACGGGACATTCTGGATTTGGATTCTGATGTACGCTAAATAACTCTTTATCCTGGACAACATTTACTGCTTTATAAACGTCAAGCAATGTAATATCAGATAGTTCTCTTGCTGCAATAGCTCCTGCAATACCTGGATGTACCTCAATTAAACCTGCTTTTTTAAGCATTCCCATAATCTTTCTTATCAAGGCTGGATTCGTGTTTACGCTTGAAGCTAAAAATTCTGAAGAGTTTGTTCCCTTTTTATTTATTTCAATTAGAGCTAATATGTGAATTCCTACCGCAAATCGGCTGCTGATGGACACCTTAAATCACCTTTCTTATTTATTCTAAACTGAGTAATTCAATATTTATATCATGTAATTATATTGGTTACAAGTTTATTATACCTTAAAAGATAAACATAATAAAAAAATTTTATTTGTTGACTGGAATAAAACCTGTAACTATAATAATTACATGTAACCTGTTTGGTTACATATAAATTGGTTAATATAGGAGGATTATAAGATGAAAATTGGAATTATTGGTGCAAGTGGTAAGGCAGGAAGCCTTATTCTAAAAGAAGCTGTGGAAAGAGAACACGAAGTTACTGCTATTGTTAGAGATGCAACTAAAGTACAAAACAAACAGGTTGCAGTAGTAGAAAAAAATATTTTTAATTTAAAATCACAAGATGTTGAACAGTTTGATGTAGTAGTAAATGCATTCAGTGCTGCTTCAGGACAAGAACATCAGCATGTTGAAGCAGGTAAAGTATTAATCGAAGCATTAAAAGGTACTCTAAATACAAGATTGATCGTCGTTGGGGGAGCAGGAAGTCTTTTTGTAGATGAGGCAAAAACAGTTCGAGTAATGGAAACCCCTGATTTCCCTAAAGCTTACCTTCCAACAGCTACTAACATGAGTAAAAATTTAGAAGAACTGCAAACTATAAGCGGGATCCAATGGACTTATATTAGTCCAGCAGGATTTTTTGATTCTGAAGGTAAACGTACTGGTTCTTACCAAAAAGGCGGAGATCAATTAATCTTGAATTCAAAAGGTGAAAGCTATATTAGCTATGCGGATTACGCAATTGCGGTTTTAGATGAAATTGAAAATATACAACACAAAAACAAACGTTTTTCAGTCGTTGGAGAAGTAGAGTAAGGATGTTAGAACGATTAAAAATACAAAATACCATTAGTTTTTACGCTAATGGTATTTTATAACAATGATTGCTGGGTGGTATCTGTCATTCATTTTATTCTATTTTTAAATAATTGAAGTATTATGCTCCAGTAATGAAATTAGTAAACACAACATATTACTTAACTGTTACCATAAATCTTGAAGTGAGGTGTTTTATGTATACATACCTGATTGCATTAGTCCTCATTACTCTTTTAATACTTCTTATCCCTTTTATTGCCTTCCATAAAATAAGCAATAGGAAAAGTAGAAAGCAGTTTGCAATATTCTTCTTTTGCTACTTGATTTGCGCTGCCCCTATGTTATATGTCGTCATTGACGATACAATTAAGCAATACGAAGATGCCAATATTGGCTTGGGTATTGGATTCTTTCTAACCTGGTTTCTGACTGCATGTGTGTATTTAGTTTTATTCCTATTTTTAATCATTAAATTTAAGAATAGAGTTAAATGATACACATTATGCCTCACATCCAGTTGCCGGGTAGTTAGTTGCAAAGAGTGATCGAACGTGCAAAATAAAACCAAAGGAGATTATCCAATAGCCTAAATTGCTGGATAGATGCAAGAGAACGAAAAAATCCATTTACTATTCATCGCTTATATCCAGATTTACTGTTTACTCAACTACGTCGATTATAAGTATTGAAGACTCCGTTTTTAGTTTTTTGTATATAGTTGTAGTTTTTTCTTGCTTTTTGATAAGTTTTATGATAATTATGTGAATTGCATTTACCAAGTTTTGAAATTAGTGTATCCTTTGTCCATGGACTTGTCGATTGAGCTTGAACATCGCGAGTAGTTAGAATAGTCAAACATATTAATGCGATGAGAGTTTGTAAAATTGCAAATGGTAAGGGGTTTTCATTAATGAAAAAGTTTGGATTGGCTACACAAATATTTATCGGGCTCTTACTAGGAATTACGGTAGGTGCATTATTTTATGGAAATGACACCGCTATGGCTGTTCTACAACCAATTGGTGATATTTTTATTCATTTAGTGAAGATGGTGGTTATTCCTATTGTTGTGTCAGCACTTATTGTATCAATAGCAGGTGTAGGGGATATCAAAACATTAGGAAAATTAGGCGGTCGGACCATTTTATATTTTGAAATTGTCACGACTATTGCTTTGGTTATTGGTCTGCTGGCTGCAAATATATTTCATCCAGGTACTGGTATTGATAAAAGCAACTTGGAAAAAAGCAATATTTCTACATATGAAGCAACAGCGAAAACAGCAGAAAGCGGCAATATTGCAGATAAATTTGTTCATATCGTGCCATCAAATGTTTTTCAATCGTTAGCGGAAGGAGATATACTGGCAGTTGTCTTTTTTTCTGTTTTATTTGGTGTAGGTGTTGCTGTAATTGGCGAAAAAGGCAAGCCGGTTTTACAATTCTTTGACGGTGTTTTAGACGCTATGTTTTGGGTGACAAATTTAGTGATGAAATTTAGTCCATTTGGCGTATTTGCGTTAATTGGTGTGAATGTTGCCAAGTTTGGTATTGCTTCATTAATTCCACTTGTGAAGCTAGTGGCGGTGATTTATGGAACGCTCCTATTCTTTGTATTTGTTGTATTAGGAATTATTGCGAAAATGTCGGGTACAAGTATTTTTGTACTGATAAAAGTTTTAAAAGACGAAGTCATTTTAGCCTTTACAACAGCAAGTTCTGAAGCGGTTTTACCAAAAATTATGGATAAAATGGAGAAGTTTGGCTGTCCAAAAGCAATTACTTCTTTTGTTATTCCGACAGGTTATACGTTTAACCTAGATGGGTCTGCCATTTATCAGGCGATTGCCGCGCTTTTTATTGCGCAAATGTATGGAGTTCATTTGTCCATTCCAGAGCAAATTACGCTTTTACTTGTGTTAATGTTAACCTCTAAAGGAATGGCTGGAGTTGCAGGTGCCTCTTTTGTTGTGGTATTAACAACACTCGGCTCCATGGGCCTCCCGATAGAAGGAATGGCATTTATTGCAGGAATTGACCGAATTTTAGATATGCTTCGTACATCTGTGAATGTACTGGGGAACGCATTGGCTGCCATCGTTATGTCCAAATGGGAAGGTGTGTTTGATAAAGAAAAAGCAAAGAGGTACATTGATTTTATCAAACGATCTAAAGCAGCGTGAATTTTTTTCAATATGATATCGATTATACAATGGGGCTGTCCAATAAGTCGATTTCGGCTATTGGATACCCCTTTTTATATTCAAGAATGCTGATATATCAACATTCTTTGTTTCTTGGTTTTCTAATAGGATTTTCCCCTTTTGGGACAGCCCCACCAGACTTTTAGAACGATAATTCTAAGCAAAAATAGTAAGAACACAATATTATCTATATTTCTAAATTATCTAAAAAGTGTTTCGTTACAGAGGAAAGGTATTGATTTTTCTTCCAAATGATTGCTGTTCCTGTAATTAACGCTGGCTCATTAATTTCTATATATTTTAAATTGGTACTTGAGATCAGCCCGATCCAGTCTTTTGGTACAATTGCTACACCCATTCCTTTATCTGCCCATAATAAAATTGTTTTTGTATCATCAATTGTACCGAGTATAGTAGGTTCAAATCCAGACTGCCTGCATGCCTCCACTATCATTTTTTCGTACCTTCGGTGTATTAATAAGGGCTTATCAATGAGTGATTTTAAGCTTATATGTTGTTGTTCCTCCTCAAAAAAGTTTTTCCTAGTTGCTGCTATCATTGGCTCAGAGGGCAACAGTATAGACTCATAATGATCCGCATTGAAAGGTGTTCGAATAATGCCAATTTCGATAATCCCCTTATTTAATAATTCTAATATTTCAATTGTATGACATTCTCTTAAATGGAATTTAACTCCAGGATATTTTTGGTGGTATTTATATACCTGCTCAGGCAAAAGGGAACCTGCTGCAGAAGCGATGGTGCCAATTGATAATGTTCCTTGAAGCCCTTCATTAAAATCCTTTAATTCTTTCATTGTTATGTCCATTAGTTCTAATATTTGCCTTGCTCGATGCTGCAGCATTTTACCAGCATCTGTTGTTTGGATTTTTCGAGTACTGCGTTCCACCAATTTAACTCCAACCTCATCTTCAAGAAGCTTTAGCTGCTTGCTAAGATGGGGTTGAGCAATGTGCAATTTTTGTGCTGCCTTCGTTATATTTCCCTCTTCTACAATCCCCAGAAAATAGGTGAGCTGCTTAATGTCCATTCGAATTTTCACCTCTTTATTTATACATAAATAGATATAAATACAATAGCTTTTAGATATTTTAAATATGTAATTATTTTTGTTACGATGATAATGGAAATTGGAAAGATAGTCAATGCTGGGTCAGAAATTATATATAGAGGAGAGTATATATATAGCTTTGAAAAACACAGACATGATACAAAAATAAATAGAACAAGAAGAAGGTGAAACAATGGCTCAAACGATTGAAAGTAAAAAGACCAATCGCATTGCAGGAAATATTTTTAAAGGATCGATTGGAAATTTAATTGAATGGTATGACTGGTATGTTTACTCTGCTTTTGCCGTGTATTTTTCAACAGAGTTTTTTCCAAAAGGGGACCAAACAAGTCAACTGCTTAATACGGCAGCAATTTTCGCAATAGGCTTTTTAATGCGGCCCATAGGAAGCCTTTTGATGGGGCGTTTCGCTGATCGTCATGGACGCCGTGCAGCGTTGACACTATCTATCACTGTTATGGCTGGAGGGTCTCTTATTATTGCCATTACCCCGAGTTATAACAGTATTGGTATAATGGCTCCTATTATTCTTGTCCTTGCTCGTTTGCTACAAGGGTTGTCATTAGGAGGGGAGTATGGGACTTCGGCAACTTACTTGTCCGAGATGGCAAACAAAGGTCGCCGTGGCTTCTATTCGAGCTTCCAGTACGTCACACTTGTTGGTGGACAGATGGTTGCATTAGGTGTACAAATCATCCTTCAGCAGCTGCTGAGTGAGGAAGATATGATATCTTGGGGCTGGCGTATTCCTTTTGTCATCGGAGCATTAGGGGCGTTGGCTGTGTTGTGGCTGCGCCGAACGATGGACGAATCGGAGCAGTTCTCCAAAATGAATGCGGAAAGCAAGAAGAACGCTGGAACCATTCGAGCACTGATGAAACACCCAAAAGCAGTGTTTACAGTTGTCGGACTAACGCTGGGAGGTACTGTAGCTTTTTATATCTTCACAACGTATTTACAAAAGTTCATGATAAATACGGTTGGTCTTCCAAAAGAGGTTGTTACTTGGATTAATTTTATTGCCTTATTTATATTTGTCATTCTTCAACCTTTGGCTGGTATATTGTCTGACCGAATTGGACGCCGTCCGCTATTAATGTATTTCGGAATTTTTGGAACATTGCTGACAGTGCCAATCTTCTTGATCATGACGCAAGTTAAGAGTCCAATCGCTGCGTTTTTACTCATGATGGCAGGTCTGATCATCGTTACTGGCTACACTTCTATTAACGCGATTGTAAAAGCTGAGCTTTTTCCAACGGAGATTCGCGCACTTGGTGTGGGGTTCCCTTATGGACTTACTGTTGCGGTGTTTGGAGGGACAGCAGAGTTAATTGCGTTATGGTTTAAGAGTATGAATGTTGAGTATTTTTTCTTTTTCTACGTAGCTGCCTGCGTTGCAATAAGTTTTATTACTTACTGGCGGATGGGTGAGACTTCAAAGAAATCTCACATAGACGCTGAAGAAAATAAGTTAGCTAGCAGCGAATCCATTTCAAGGCACTCCTAAATATAGTGAGTACTTAGAAAAACAAAACGCTGAACTTGCCCATTGTGAGATTTGAAAATTATATTTAAGAATAAGATAGTTGATTCATTTAGGCTGTTTTCTCAAAGTTTGTTGTTTTTTCATAAAAAAACATTTGAAAAAGTGTTTCTTAGCAGCCTGCATACACGTAGACTCCTGTGGGAATGCGAGAAAGACGAGACTTAAGCAGAGCGTATGCGACGAGAAGGCTCGACGCTCGCTAAACGGACGAAGTGTATTCAGGCTGCGAGTTTAAAATCAACAATCTATACTAAAACAGCCTTAATTTAAAATTAAGAAGGGGTCCTTTTTCATGAGGCTGTTCATTATTTTTCTTTCTGTTACAAATGCTTTTATTATTATCTACGGTCCACAGCCAATTCTTCCATTATTTATGAAGGAATTTGGTGTATCGATGTCAACAGCTAGTTTATCTATTTCGTTAACCATCATTGGTATTGTATTTTCATCCTTATTTTTAGCCGCATTTTCAGATAAATGGGATCGAAAAAAAGTGGTATTAATCTCAAATATTCTTCTTATCATTCCGAATGCCGCCTTAATCTTTACCCATTCGTTTTTTTGGCTCTTAGTGTTTAGATTTTTTCAAGGAACCTTAATTACTGGTGTTACAACGATTTTAATGACATATGCTTCTGAAGAATTTCCGAAGAAAAATAAAGGGATGGTACTGGCTACATATGTTAGTGCAACATTACTAGGCGGACTTCTTGGAAGAGTATTATGTGGATTTATGACGGAACACTTTAATTGGGAATCGTTCTTTTTCATTACAACAATCATGACGACTTTAATCAGTCTATTAATCTATTTTTGTTTATCAGATTCTACAAACCAAGTAAAAACGGGCAAGCAGAATTTTATGGATCATTTTAAAAATCTTCCCTTGCTTTCGACTTTTTTTATTGGTTTTTCTCATTTTTTCTCTTTTGTAGGATTATTTAACTATTTGCCTTTTTATGCTAGTCAAGATCCGTTTAACTATTCTGTCACACAAACATCGCTTCTATATCTTACGTATATCTGGGGAATTGCATCTTCTCTTATCACAGGAATGGTGTCCAATCGATTTGGCAGAAGAGGAACAATCGCATTTGGGCATCTTGTTGGAGCATCGGGAATTTTGATCACCTTAATCCCATCTCCTTATACGCTTATTATTGGTGCCTCTATATTAGTTTTAGGCCAGTTTTGTTCTCAATCATCTGTTACAGCTTATATAACGGATGTTGTAAGTCATTCAAAAGGAGCTGCCACTTCTTTATACCAATGTTTCTTCTACTTGGGAGGAAGCTTAGGAGCATGGCTTCCTGGTATTTTATGGAGGCATTTTGATTGGTCTGGAGTCGTTTTTTCTAGCGTCAGTTTTATTTTATTGGCGTTATGCAGCAATTATTTTCTTGGTGGAAAAAGGAGTTCTGCTCCCTTACAACATAAGGTGCATATTTAAATTTTATTCATCAAGAAGAGTTTTGTAGTTTGTTTTTTATCCTTATGAAGGTTGGAGCAGCTTCGATAGCGCCGCCTTTATTAGATTAGAATCTGCCTTTTTTCATGCTAGATGGTGAAGACAAGGGACAAAGCATCATGTGAGTTTAGTATGTTCATAATGAAAGTTTAAAAAAGGAAAATACTATTTTGCCATAAAAACAAAGGGAGGCTGTTAAATCAATGGAAACGAGAGTTGCAACACATGCCAAAGGAAAAGTTTATGTAGATAAGCTTTTTGGTACAGGAATGGCTGCTAAGAAAGCAACCGCTCAGTATGGAAGAGAAAATGTAATTGATGCTTCAATGGGAGCTATTACAGATGATCAAGGAACTTTAATTTGTCTGCCCACAGTGGAAGAACAATTTCGGATCATGCCGGTGCAGGAGATGATCAGCTATAGCCCAGTAGGAGGGTTGCCTGACTTTTTGGAGGCTGCCGTTAAACATACTTTCGGTGAATCGAGACCGGATGCTTATGTACGTGCAGTTGCCAGCGCAGGTGGAGCTGGTGCTATTTCAAATGTTATTTGGAACTACTCAAATGTTGGGGATACCATAATAACACATGATTGGTACTGGACCCCATATAGTACGATATGTAAAGAGACTGGACGATATTTGGAGACTTTCTCTTTATTAGACGAGGAAATGAAGTTTAATCTACATTCGTTTTCAAGCAAGGTCAAGAATCTTTTAGCGAAACAGGATTATTTAGTGATTATATTAAATTCACCAAATCATAATCCAACAGGATATAGTATTTCCGATAGTGAATGGGATGAAATAAAAGATCTGTTATTGGAAGAAGCAAAAGACTCAACAAAAACGATTACTTTGCTAATCGATATTGCATATATTGATTTTACTAAAGACCCGGTCAGTGCCCGCTCATTTATGCAAAAATTTGGAGGACTTCCTTCTAATATAGTTGTAACATTTGCCTTTAGCATGTCCAAAGGGTTTACTGTATACGGACAGCGGACGGGCGCGTTGATTGGGGTATCATCGGATAAGGATGTAATTGAAGAGTTTGAAAATGCTATTCTCGTAACCAGCCGTGCAAGGTGGTCAAATGTAAATCGAGGGTGTATGAAGATACTTGCTAATATTTATAGCGATCAAGCTTTGTTGAAAAAAGTAAATGCTGAGCGCCAAGAATACAATGCTTTAATTGCTAAGCGGGCTGATGTCTTTATTAAAGAGGCGAACCAGGTTGGATTAAAAATATTACCATATCATGCCGGTTTCTTTATTACCATTCCATGCGAAAAACCGGAGGCTGTGAGCGACTTATTAATTGCTGAAAAGATATATGTTGCATCTCTTTCGAAAGGGATTCGTGTAGCAGCTTGCTCTGTATCAGCTGCACAGATGGAGGGACTTGCAGCTAAAATTCAACATGCAATAGTACGTGCAAATACTGTGAAATGCTAGAGTTAACATAAAATACGGGAAACGGAACATATTGGAAACGTTGGTTGCGTGGATAGATAATAGAGTCGTTTATATATTTGACTGTACTATGATTATTAGAGGATATTTAGTTCAATATAAGAGCTATTATCCTCTTTTTTAATAAATATTAGAATTATAATTTAGTACCATCCGAGGATAGTTCATAATTTCTTAATTTTTCTTCTATCAGGGATAGAACGACTTTTTAAGTTTGTGGATTCGCAATTAATTTTAATTCTTTTTAAATTCATTTGAATAAAAGCTATTTCTGTTAATTCCTTAACAGACTCTAGCATATACCTTTACAGCTATATTTTGTATGTATCCAATACCCGATTTTGCTTTTTGATACGTTCCAATTTATGTCTTCAAAATTTGCCATTCTAATAAAATCTTTGTTTCTTTTGTGAAATATAAGAAAATAAAAACGCTCCCTCTTATAAAATTTAGCATGGGCTTCTCTAAGAGCTAATTCAGTTTCTTCAACGGTTGGAATAGTTCGAAAGCAAGAAAAACAGGGCCTTAACTCTTTATATGACTCATTGATTGCTTCATGTACAACCTTATTCCTCTCCTGATAATTTTGGTGCTCGAGTATAAGTCTCTCTATTTCTAATCGAACTAGTAGACCTATTAAATTAGGATTTATCAAATCAATCCTTGTTTTTCTGAATAGAAAGATTTTTAAGCATCTCAATATAGTTTTTCAATTCAGTATTAGTTAAACCTGAAATAGTTTCATAAAAGATAGACTCTTTTTCTTTTAGTGCTTTTATAGTTTTTTCACGACCAATTGTGGTCAATGACAACAGTACACCACGACGATCTGTTGGGTGACGTTCACTCTTAACATAACCTCGATTTTTCAGTTGACCAATAAGTCTACTTACAGAGCTGCGATCCATGGCGGTTGATTCAGCTAAAGTGCTTGCATTAGCAGGACCATGTGAGTATAACCAACGAACAATCAAAAAAGCTGCAGGCTGTAATGTTTCGTCAAATATAGATGCAGTTCTAACATTAAGTGCATGCGCTTCGCTAATCAACGCATTGAGTTGTTGACCTAAATTTAGTTCAAGTTCTTCTCTAAGATCAGAATGATTACTCATAGTTCTCTCCTTCTCCATAAAAAAATATAATTGACATATATCAATCAATCGAATATGGTTGATATATATCAACCATATTTCATTTAGTTAATATATGTCAAGTTTATTGGAGGGTTTTAATAATGTCTAAATATCCTATTGTTGTAATTACCGGAGCTACCAGTGGTATAGGTCAGATTGCAGCGGTTGAAATTGCAAAACGAGGTGCGAAACTAGTGATGACTGCTCGTAATGAAGAGCGAGCAAAGACAACTGAAAAATTGATTAAAGAAGCTTCGCCAGATACTGAGGTTGATTTCTATTATGGTGATCTGTCCTTAATGAAAGATACGCGTCGGATTGGTCTCGAGATAAAAGAAAACTATTCAAAGGTTGATGTACTTATAAATAATGCAGGGCTTCACGGTTTTGAACAACGAATTACATCTGAAGGTTTCGCTGAGATGATAGCAGTAAACTACCTAACGCCCTGGCTGCTTACAGATTTATTAAAGGAATCTTTAGTGAACGCAGAAAATGGAAAAATTATTAATGTTGCTTCAGAATCATCTCGTAATCATGGAAAACTTAGATTGCCAGATAATTTAACTAACACATCTCCTTTTACTATAAAAGGCTCATCTGAAATTTATGGTAAAACAAAACTCTTAAATATTATGTTTACTTATGAGCTTTCACGTCAGTTTTCTAATACCAAAGTCACTGCCAACGCTCTGAATCCTGGTTTCAATAATACTGGTTTAGGAAGAGATCTTCGTATTTCTACAGTTTTAGGGAAAATATTGAAACTTTTTAACATCGGTAATCCCAAAAGGGGCGCTGACCTCATCGTTCGTTTAGCAACTGATCCCAAATTTGAAAATATTACAGGTAGATATTATACTGTCGGAACAGATGCTGAAATTGATCCAGTATATCCTGGAAATGATATGTTTATGCAGCAAAGTTTGTGGAAAGTTACAGAAGAATTACTATTAGAGTACACAAAAAAATGATGTTATTATCAAGAAAGAATTTTTAGAGGAACGAATCAAATCTCCCCTTGCTGAACAAGGGGAGATTTGATTCGTTTTTATTTTCTTAAATCCTTTGATATATGGATTAAAATTTATATTTAAATGTGATTAATGGCGTATCTGCCACTTCTGACGTTTATTCGGGGAGAAGAAGCTATCTCTTTTCATTCTTACATTCAATCTTTTTTCACACATAAGGTTTGCTGCTTCTAAACTTGTAATATTTTCGTCTTTTGATTGTTTTAGAATTTCAAGAATAGAACTATAAATAGTTTTCGTTTTACTTAATACTCGACTTTTATTAGGTCCATATAATTCATCTGCTACTTGAATAGCGCCACCACTATTTACAATATAATCAGGTGCGTATAGGATTCCTTTGTCTTTTAACACTTTAGCATGATTTTCATGAAGAAGCTGGTTATTTGCTGCACCCACGATTCCTTTTACTTTTAGTTGATCAATGGTTTGATCATTAATAATGCCTCCAACAGCACAAGGAACAAACATATCCGCATCCGTTCCATATATATCAGTATCCTTTACAGCGATTGCTTTTCCACCCATTTGTTTTGCTTTTTCTACTAATGTTTGTGCGACTTCTTCAGAAACATCTGTAACATATAAATCAGCACCATGCTTTAGCAAATGTTCCGCTACTTTAAAACCAACTTTACCTAATCCCTGAATAGCAAATCTTTTTCCCGTTAAATTTTCATGTCCCCATAATGAATGGGCAACTGCCTGAATACTATATAAAACACCAAGAGCAGTAGGTATTGATGTTTCACCGCCGCCCCCATATTCCTCTGGTAAACCAGCAATACATTTTGTTTCCTTATATGCATGAACAAAATCGTCTAAGAAGGTCCCCATGTCTGTTCCTGTATAGAATCGGCCATTTAGAGAATCAATAAATTGTCCATAAGCTCGGAATAATTCTGGAGTTTTATCCTTAGTTGGATCTCCGATAATTACACCTTTACCACCGCCAAAATCATTATCAGCTGCAGCATTTTTGTATGTCATCCCTTTTGATAATCGTAAAGCATCTTCTAAAGCTTCCTCAAATGTGAGATAAGGTTTCATTCTCGTACCACCTAATGCTGGACCTAGGGTAGTATCATGAATTGCAATGATAGCTTTCAATCCTGTAGTAGGATCATTGCAGAATAATACTTGTTCATGCTCTTGAATTTTTGTAAAGATGTCGAATGAACTTGTTGTTTGTATATTTGTTGTTTTTAAACTCATTTTATATTCCTCCAAAGAATTTATTGGCTTACCTGTAACAAACCCAAAAATATTTTAAATATTATTTCAACCTTGAATTTTTTTAATATTCAAGGTATATAAAATTAGATTAAAAGGTCTCAACTGATCAGCTATATACATATGTCACCATCCATTGATGTATCATTTATAGCTTCTTTAATAGATTTTACTAGCGTTAAAGAAGTCTATAAGACCTTCTTTTTTTCTACACTAACATTTGGTTCTTCCATCTTTTTAAATTTAAAGATGGAAATCACGACTAATACAGCTAAAACAGCGAGACTAGCAATAATACTTACTCTGTTCTGTTCATTTACCACAAATATGACAGAAATAATGCATAACGCTACTACTGTAAATGATGTAATATACGGAAAGCCCCACAATTTAAAGCTTGGATCTTTAGGATAGGATTTGCGAAGTTTTATCTGCGCTAAACAAACACTGATCCATACCAATGAAACGACAAAACCAGGAACCGCCATTAATAAGGTAAATACCTTATCCTGTGCAACAAAGGCAATTATAGATCCTCCGATTAATACAATGGCACTTAACATTAAACTGTACAATGGAACACCATTTTTTGATATATAAGAGAATGCTTTTGGAGCCTCCCCTCCTACTGCTAAAGAATGAAGCATCCGAGTACAACCGTATATACCAGAGTTAGCTGCCGATAAAACAGCTGTAACTAATATTAGGTTCATAATGTGAGCTGAGCCCTGAAGGCCGGCCATTGATAATACCTGAACAAACGGACTTGTCTGGTCGTTAAGTTCGTTCCAAGGAATCAAACCGCAGATCACAAGAATTGGCAACGTGTAAAATAAAACAATTCTCCAAATAAAACTTTTAATAACTTTAGGTAAAATACGTTCTGCATCTTTTACTTCTGTTACTGTTACTCCTATTAGTTCAGAGCCTCCATACGAAAACATTACTATTAATAGCGCTGAAAATATAGATATCCAGCCATTCGGGAAAAACCCTCCATGATCTGTAAAGTTTTGCAAATAGTGAGCCTCACCACTGGGGATAATTCCAAATAATATACTTGCTCCTAAGACAACAAATACTAAAATCATTGCGATTTTAAGACCAGCAAACCAAAATTCAAACTCTCCATAATTTTTAACATTCATCATGTTAATTCCAATGACTAAAGCTGCACAACATAAACTTAATATCCAGAGTGGAATAGATGGAATCCAATATTGCAAGAAACTTCCTGCTACGACTACCTCAATGACACATACGGCCAGCCACATAAAACAATACATCCAGCCTACAACGAAGGACACACGCTTACCGAATGCTTTCTGAACAAAACCTTTCATATTACTGTTTGGATAGACGATTGCCATTTCTGCTATAGCTCCCATGACAACAAGAAGTAATAATCCTGCGAATATATAAGTGAATATAACTCCTGGTCCTGCTAAAGATACAGTTTCAGCACTTCCCTTAAAAATACCGGTTCCAATTGCACCTCCCATAGCCATCAAGCTTATATGTCGCGGCAACAATTTCTTTTGCAATGAAGTATTATTTGGTCCCATAATTTTCCTCCTTGAATTCTATGAATATATATAACTAATTAGTGTCTCTAAAATATTTAAATATAGATTCTTTATATCTAGATAACTATTTGTAAGATCATCTTAAAAAATAGAGAAGAGTAAAGTTATTAAGTGAAACTTCATTCAGAACCCTATTGATGAAAAGTCGTTTGAAGGACTTTATGTAGTAGACTACAAATTTATTTGCGAACTCTTCAAATCGATGGGATTTGGTGGAATCAACTAGATATGTTCTTGAAGCAAAACTTACTTTATAATATCTGGTGGTTTGAAGAACGAGATTCCATGTTAATAAGGGGATCCCTTTAAAATTTCTGAAAAAAAATGTAAATTGTAGAATAATTAAATAAATATGCTTCTTGATTTGCCACTCCTTATAATTAAATTTGTCTAACTAACAAGGACTTCATTGCATTCGAACATAACTTAGCTAATTTGTTACATTTTTGTATTTTATTAAATTTACTTTTTCAGAACGATTAGTTGCAGCAATTCTAGTTTTATTATAGCTGATAATACTAGATGTAATCGCAATGGATAGAATGGAACAAAGGCCTTTTAGAAATCCAAAAAAATAAATTCCGGAAATGACAACAATAAAATCAAATAGAAAATTTATTTTGCCAGGATTCCAATTTAGCTTTTTTTGTAAAAATAAGGATAAAATATTAAATCCGCCAAGGGAAGAACCATTCAAAAATAGAATAGATAAACCAAATCCAATGATGACTCCTCCAATAATGGCTCCTGTTAAAGGAAAAATTGAAAAAGAAGGAATCCATTGATCAATACCAGTTATTAGAGAGAGAATGGTGACAGCTGAAATAGTAGATATCGTAAATTTCCAACCCATTCGTATAAAAGAAAAGATATAAAATGGGATATTAACGATAAAAAATAAAAAGGAAAAAGGCAAATGTATGAGATAGGACAGACTTAATGAAAGTCCAGCAGTTCCGCCCGTTACAAGATGGGAATGTCTTAAAATAAGGACCCCTACACTCACAACCAAGCAGCCTATCAATATATTTAATGTTTTCTTCATTTTTATGCTCCTTACTTATGAGTTGATCCAATAAAATTTTGCATTGGATGCTAATTTAATGATGCTTTCAAGTTCTAATTCTCGCTGAACTTCTTCAATAGGCTTTCCAGCAACATTTCTATGAATATTCTCAAGATTTTTCCTAGCTGTTATAGTTGTCATCTTTACAATTCCTCCGTTTAGTGAATTTAATTAATTATTTGTTCAATAATCTCACTATAAATAATAGAATACAAATGACTATTTTTATATAAAAAATAGAAGGATATATCCAATGTTTATTATCATATAGAATCGTTTTTTATCTTTTTTTATTCATTTTGAAATATATAATTCTACGAAAAAAAGCAGCACTCTATTAAAAGAGTACTGCCAGCTATATAAAGAAAACTTCATATAAAAATAGTAAACTAATCCATCCATTTTTCTCTAAGTCATTAAATGTACCTTGCAGCTTATGTTCTTCTACCCAAAGGTTTCCCCAATTTTTAAAAGCTAAGTCATCTCGATGCATTAAGTGACCTAAATCAAAAATACTGAATGGCTTATCTCTTAAAGCAGGATATAAACACTCGTCGCTTTTTTCATAATTTCTTGCTTCTACACTATCTGTAATCATGATGAATGAATACTTGATTCCATAAGTGGATGGCTATATAGATTCTAATGTTAACTCAATAAATTTTACAACCGCAGGGGATTGCCATTTTTTTGACTTGACGAGTAGATGTGAATAGATGGGCTCAAAGCTTTCATTGTGTTCAAGAATATTTAATACCCCTTTTTCAATCTCATTTTTTACCGTGATATAGGGCAATGCAGAAAATCCTAAACCACTCATTACAGCTTGTTTGATTGCTTCTAAACTCCAGAGTTCCATTGTTTGAAATTTAGGTAGTTTATTATTAGCTAGGTATCTCTCAAACATGGAACGATAACTGCATCCCTCTTCATTCGTAATAAAGTAGTCAGTAGTCCCTTTGTTTTTATAATCATCAAAGTGTTGATTTTTATTTGGACTAGTAATTAAAACAATCTCTTCTTTGTGCAATTGATAATGAATACAATTATCTACTTCTAATTTTGGCCAAACCATAAAAGCAATATCTACATGTCCACTCACAAGGTCTTTTTGGTTCTGCCCACAAGTTCCGTTGCTTAATATGATCTTAACGTCTGGATATTTAGCTGTAAATTCTCTCAGTATTGGTCCTAATCTAGAAATAGTTAATGATTCAGGTGCAGCAATTTTTAACTCTCCACTTACTTTGTTATCACTTTTCATCTGGGATATACGATTATACGTGTATAACAATTCATCAGCCAAAGGAATTAATTCTTTTCCTAAGGAGGTCAAATTTAACTCTCGCTTGATGTAAGTGAATAATTCTCCGCCAATCTCCCTTTCCAATGCTTTAATATGAGAAGTAATAGTTGATTGAGTATAGCCCAATTTAATAGCAGCATTTGTGTAGCTTCCAACATCGACAATTGTTCGAAAAGTAATAAGTTGTCGTATTTCCATTAGTAATAAACTCCTCTTATATATTCAAAAAAATGATAATGATTATTTATAATTTCAATTTTACCGATAGATAGACCTATATTACAATTAATCACAGAACTTATTCAACTATTTTTTATTAAGAGGAGAGACTAACTAGGACTAACTTTACACTCTAGAAATATTTCAGTACATGAAAGAGATTTAACTATAAATTTAAAAAAGTAAGAAATACTAGGCTCGAATTTAAAAGTCTAAATAAACTATACGAGGAGTGTCTTTATGAAAAAAGAATTTGTCAGATCCCGATTTTCGTTAAATGTGGAAAGCGTTGATTTAGGTGTTGCAGCCATACATCGTGGCGGAGAACTTAGCCCTATAGTATTCCTTCATGGTTTCGGCTCAACCAAAGAAGATTACGCCGACATCGTTCGAAACACAGCTTTGGACGGTCATCCCTTTCTTGCATACGATGCACCGGGTTGTGGGGAAACTTACTGTTCGGACTTGTCGCAGATATCTATTCCCTTTTTGGTCGAAACAGCATTAGCCGTGCTTGAATGTGTCGAGTTTGAGCGTTTCCACCTTGTTGGTCATTCCATGGGCGGGCTAACGGCATTGATGCTGGCGCATAAGTACCCAAACAGAGTGCTCAGTTTTGTCGACATTGAAGGAAATATCGCGCCGGAGGATTGCTTTCTCAGTAGACAAATCATCGAGTATCCGCAGGATGATGCCGAGCAGTTCTTTGACGACTTCATCGAGCGAACCCGTCATGCTTCAGCTTATTCCAGCGCCCTATATGCAGCCAGCCTACGCCACAAAGTTCGGGCTGGAGCGGTAAAAGGGATTTTTCAATCCATGGTCGACTTATCAGATAATGGCAACCTGATGAAGAAGTTCCTAAACCTTCCTTGCCCTAAAATGTTCATGTATGGCGAACAGAACGATTCACTTTCTTATCTGAGCAATATTGAGGTTCAGGGAGTGCGCCTAGCAGAGATCCCCAACTGCGGTCATTTTCCTATGTATTCCAATCCTCCGTTGATGTGGAAGGAAATTGCCGATTTCCAAGCATCCGCAGAAGTCGAGGCAACTGAATAAGGTATGCGCTTTGATGATAAACTGAACCATTTGTAAAGGACAATTTATAAATAGCCTACGCTTTTCGTATAAGGAGGAAAATAATTGGAACAAGATTTAATAAATGTCATTGGGGAATTGAACGATTTTTTTATGGTCTAAGTTTTTAATTATTATGTTGATTGGAACCAGTCTATACTTAACGGTTAAATCACGGTTTTTACAAATCCGTATGCTGAAAGAAATGTTCCTTGTATTAAAAGAAAGGAAATCAGATTCTAAGTCTGGACTCTCTCCGTTTCAGGCATTTTGTATTTGTATGGCGGCTCGTGTAGGAACAGGGAATATAACAGGGATTGCCATTGCTATTGCGCTTGGAGGTTCTGGAGCGATTTTTTGGATGTGGGTTATTGCGCTAATTGGTGCTCCTTCTACTCGATAGTTTTAGTTACAACAAAGAAGCCCTTGGGAAAACAATTTCAAGAGCTTCTATCAAATTATCAATTTTTTGGATTACCTTATATAAGGTGATAAGAAACAGTGGAATATACATATTGTATATGAAACTTGTACCTTGCTCAAAATACAGGGGAAGGTACGGGTTTCGAGTAGTAAAATTTTATTTCAAATTATTTTATTTAAAGGGTTACGTCTTTATCAGCCATTTCACTTAATATTCGTTTAAGTCCTACAGCAGGATTTAACTCAGGGTTTAGGATATGTTTCACTAAATCCTCAGCACTTTTTTCTAATTCCTGTTCAGAAACAACAACAGCTTTGTATAAGATAAAAGCTGAAAGGAACTCCATCCCAATTAAGTTCGCTGTTTGTTGAAGTGGACGTGTTAATTCGCTAATTGTATAGTTATTATAACCACCAGCTTGATATGATTTTTGTGCTCCTCCAGCTGAAATTGCTAGAACAAATTCTTTTCCTTTCAACTTATCTCCACCAGTACCATAAGCCCATCCAAAAGTTAAAATATCATCTAGCCATTTTTTTAAGAGTGGCGGAGTACTGTACCAATAAAACGGGAATTGAAATACGATTCTGTCATGTTCCAATAATAATTTTTGTTCACGGTCAAGATCAAATTTCCAATTAGGGTATTTTTCATAAAGATTATTGATTGTAACATTTTCACTTTGAAGTCGTTCTACCCATTTTTTGTTAACTTTTGACTCATTTAAGTTTGGATGAAAAACATTAACTAGTACCTTCATAAATATCCTCCTTTGGAAAAGATGAACTAATTATAACCTTTATTTTGTAATTATGTATAATGTTTTGTGTTAATATGATTTCCGTTCTAACAAAAACGTAGGAAGCCAATCTTTCAAGAAGGTAAAAAAGTAGCATTCTTGAAAGATTGGCTTTTTCTTGTCGATTATACGCACGGGTTACTTATGCTTCTTCCTATACAAAGTTTAAAACACTTTGTAGTGCGGTTGATAAATTTATCACACATTATATAACTCTGTACAAATTATTTACTAAAAAAATTCAAAATAACTGCACAATTATAATCTATATATAAGTAATGAAAGTTCACTTTATTTTTTCTTGGGATATATCTGATTTAAATTTGTTGAAAAATTTGAAAAAAAACATTCTGAAATAGCTGAACAGAAATTAAAAGATATGGGACCATTGAAAAAAAATGAAATTTTTATGATTGGCGTATTTCTTCTGATTTTGGTTCTATGGATTTTCGGATCAAATATAAATATAAACGCAACTACAACTGCTTTTATTGGTCTTGGTTCTTTGCTTGTAACACAGGTATTGACTTGGTCAGATATTAAAAAAGAAGAAGGTGCCTGGGATACATTGATCTGGTTTGCTGTCTTGGTCATGATGGCTAACTTTCTGAATGAACTAGGTAGGATTCCATGGTTTAGCGAAACGATGCAAGGTGCAGTAAGTAGCATGTCTGGGATTTGGACATTAGCTATCTTATCCGTAGTTTATTTCTACTTTGGAGGGGCATGGTGGAAACTATTAGGGCTTTGGTGATCCTAATTTAAGAATAAAGATCCATTTTAAAAGTTTGGATACTCGATATTTATTTGAACTTTGATACAAATTAATGATCCTCTTATTGGTAGTGAAGGAAACGATTTGTACGAGAGAATCCAGGGTAGAATCTTAATCACTATACTGAGGTGAAAAAATGCTTAGTTATGATGTTGTAGTTGTAGGAGCTGGAGGGGCTGGAATGATGGCGTCCCTTTCAGCCAGTGAAGACAAAAGCTTGCGTGTCGCCTGTATTTCAAAGATCTTTCCGACACGTTCACATACTGGAGCAGCACAGGGCGGTATCAATGCGGCAATGGGCTACAGAGATGCAAATGATTCACCTAAGAGTCATTTCATGGATACGGTGAAAGGAAGTGATTTCTTAGCTGATCAGGATGCAGTTGAATTTTTCACAATGAATATGCCAAAGGTGATTTCCGAATTAGATTATTACGGGGTTCCGTTTTCAAGGGATGAGAATGGACGTATAGCACAGCGTCCATTTGGGGGTGCATCAAGTCCAAGAACTTGCTATTCTGCTGATAAGACTGGACATGTCATTCTACATGCTCTTTATGAACAGTGTCTAAAAAATGGAGTAAAATTCCATGCTGATTGGCATCTTCTGTCGCTTGCAGTGGATAATGGCAATTTTGAAGGAATTGTCGCTATGGATATACGAAGCGGCGAAATACATGCTATCCAGGCAAAATCTGTTGTCATAGCAACAGGAGGATTTGGGAGGGTTTATTGGAGTAGAACTACTAATGCAATCAATATGACAGGGGATGGTACGGCTGCTTGCTTTAATGTCGGCATCCCTTTAAAAGACCCGGAGTTTATTCAATTCCATCCGACAGGTCTTGCATCTACCGGTATTCTTCTTTCAGAAGCATGTCGTGGGGAAGGAGGATATTTAATGAATAAAAACGGTGAACGTTTTATGGCCAGGTATGCTCCAGATAAAATGGAGCTTGGTCCCCGCGACCTCGTTTCAAGGGCAATCGAGATAGAAATTAAGGAAGGCCGTGGTTTTGGGGAAGCAATGGATTCCTATGTATTGATGGATCTTCGCCATTTAGGGGAACAGAAAATAATGGAGCGACTGCCGCAAGTAAGGGAACTGGCCATGGATTTTGAAGGTGTGGACCTCATAAAAGAACCTGTTCCGATTCGTCCGAGCTGTCATTATACAATGGGAGGAATTCATGTAAGTGATTACCGGACTTGCAGTACACCAATTAAAGGAATCCATGCCGCAGGTGAGTGCTGCAGTGTTTCCATTCATGGAGCAAATCGTCTTGGCGGCAATTCAGTGGCTGACGTAGTACTTTTTGGAAAGTATGCAGGACTAGGAGCGAAGGAAAGTGCAAAAAAACGTTCCTTCACGACGACGAGAAAATTGATGGATGAAACAGAAAAATGGAAAGAGAAGTTCCGTTCAATCCGTTTGAAAAAGACTGGAATAAATATGTTTAAAATCCGAGCTGAACTTGCTGAAACAATGTGGAATAATGTAGGCATTTTCCGCAAGGAGAATGAAATGAAGCTTGCCTATAAAAAAGTGTCTCAATTATTGGTAGATTATAAGGATGCAATGATTGGGGATTCCTCCATAAAATATAATTTGGCATTTATTAACTATATTGAAATCGGAAATATTTTAAAGTTGGCAAAGGCGATTACATTGGGTGCATTAAATAGGAAAGAAAGCAGGGGATCCCATGCAAGGGCTGATTACCCAAATCGTGACGATGTCAAATTTCTTAAACATACATTGATATATCAAGAAGGAGATCAATACCGTTTGGAATATAGCCCGGTAAAGATTACAAAATATCAACCGGAGGAGAGAAAATATTAATGTATACAACACTGAATTTTAAAGTGAAGAGATTTGATGGGGTAAATAAATGGTATCAGGATTACCAGATTCCATATGAAAAGGGAAAAACGATTCTTTGGGCTTTAACGTCTATTCGGGAACAGCTTGACCCTACCCTTGTATTCACTTCAGCGTGCCGCCATGCCATTTGCGGCAGCTGTTCAATTAGTGTCAATAATCATTCCTTTCTTGCTTGTAAAACTTCACTGGATGAATTGCTTGAGACGTTTCAAACAAACTATTTAACAGTTGAACCTTTAAATAATTTCGAAGTGATAAAAGACTTGGCTATTGATTGGGAGCCGAAGATGGAAAAAATGGAACAAGTGAAGCCGTGGCTGCTTCCTTCTGAGGATGGAAGCAAAGAAACCGGATTTATTCAGAGTGAAGATGATTATCACAAAATAGCAGCTCCTACCGATTGCATCTTGTGCGGCGTTTGTGCTTCTGAATGCAAACAACTTGACGTAAATGATGGTACATATTTAGATCCATTCATTTTAAACAGAGCATACCGGTTTGCCGTTGACTCAAGAGATAAGTGCTCTGAAGAACATATTCAGCCAGTCTATCAAAATGAGTTATGGAAATGTCTGCATTGTATGCAGTGTGTAACAAAATGTCCGAAAGGAATTCCGTTGACTGGTCAAATCGCCTACCTGAGACAAGAGTCAATTAAGATGGGAGAAGTAAAAAATCAAGGTGCAAAGCATGCATTTGCCTTTTATAATGATGTGAAAAATAAAGGACGTTTAAATGAAGTGATGCTGCCTATCAAAACAGACGGTCTTATCAATACCGCAATGAAAAAGATTCCATTTGCTTTAAGAATGATAAAAAAAGGGAAGATAAATCCGTTTCATATACCGAAAGCAGTGGAAGGTATCAAGGGAGTAAGGGAAATCTACCATTTTGCAAAGGTGGCTGATAAAAAATGAGATACGCATTCTTTCCAGGCTGTACACTTGAGTCAGCTGCTAAGGAGCTAATGATTTCTACAAAAAAAGTAGCAGCTGCTCTAGGAATGGAGTTAATTGAACTAGATGGCTGGACCTGCTGCGGGGCAAGCCATATCCAGGACGTGGATGATTTTTTAGCAACCTGCATTAATGCTAGGAATATGTCACTTGCTGAGGATTTGAAAGTAGATAAATTATTGACTGTATGTAATACGTGTACATTAATGCTTCGTACAGCGAAGCTTAAAATGGATAAGAACGAAAAGTTGCGTACGAGAGTTAATGAAGGGCTTGGGAAGGCTGGTATGCAATATAAAGGAACGGTTGAAGTCACTCATCTATTATGGGCTTTGATTCAAGATTATGGGTTAGAAAACTTGAAGAAAAAAGTGAAACGCCCACTTACAAACCTTAAAGTTGCTAATTTTTATGGTTGTCATATTTTGATGCCGCCAAATGTAATGGGATTTGAAAATCATATGAATCCACAATCAATGGAAATGGTGGCAGATGCTTTGGGAGCGGAGAGTGTTCATTTTGGTCAAAGGCTGGCGTGCTGCGGTTTCCATGCCGTATTTCCAGCAGAGAAAGAAGTAATGAACCTGACTGGGAAGAATTGCTTATCATCTAAACATGCTGGGGCAGATTGTATGGTTACCCCTTGCCCTTTATGCCAAATGCAGCTGGATGCATATCAGCCAGATGCACAAAAAGGATTTAATGAAGATATTACAATGCCAATTCTTCACTTGCCACAGCTAATTGGTCTTGCTTTAGGATTCTCTCCAAAAGAACTGGCAATTCAAAGGCATGTAGTAGATGCGATGCCAGCTTTGAAGAAAACTTTGCTATGAAAATAATAGTATGCTTCATAGGTCTAATAAGGAGGAAGATATTATTCGAATTGCATGATTCGAATTTTCTAAAGAATAAATATTACATTGTAGGTGGTGAATAAATTGAAATTTAAATTGATTTTAATCATGTTTTTATTACTACTTCCAGGCTCCATTGTTTTGGCTGATGAAGGGACCGTAGACAAAACTGATTCTTCAAAAGATATGGAAATGTTTATGAATGGTTCCCATGAAGGTCATATGATGAATAATAAAACAGGGAATTCTGCACACAATGAATCTAGTACTGATGAAGAGGGAGGGCATAACCACTCAGAACAGAACCTCAAAGAAACGCCCCCTAATTACAACGTGTTAAGCGTATTTGGCGCCATTAACCTAGTATTCTTAGTTATAGGCTTTTGGAATAAGAGAATAAGAAAGAGGGGAAAGATAGATGTCAATACTGGACAAAAAGCATAACCAAACTAATCAGCAGATTAATTTATTGAATATTCCGATAGTCGATACGTTTATTAAGAGTAGATGGTATCCTGGTATTTTTCAATGGGCAGCTTTTGTTATTTTTTCCATCATCGTATTTCAATTAGTAGTAGGTACAGTCAGTCCACAAACTAATTTTGGCACATCGATGACATGGGTGTTGTGGTGGCCGATAATTCCCGTTCTGTTTATTGTGGCAGGGAGATTTTGGTGTGCCGTTTGTCCGTTTGGAAAACTAAGTGACCTTGTTCGAAAATTTTCTGGAAGTGAAAAGCGAATGCCAAAGTTTTTAAAGAAATACGGCATTTGGTTCATTGATGTGTTCTTTATCATGATTACATGGAGCGACCATGTGTGGGGAATTGTGGAATCACCAAGAGGTTCAGGTTATTTGCTGCTTGTACTTGTGACAATGGTTGTCGCCACATCTGTTTTATATGAACGGCGTACATTTTGCAAAACGCTTTGCTTTCTAGGAGGATTGGCGGGAAACTACTCACGCTCGGGAATGTTGGAGTTAAGAGGGACACCAGAAATATGCCGTACATGTAAATCACAATCATGTTTTAAAGGAAACGAAAAAGTAGAAGGATGTCCAATGTTTCAATATGTCAGAACGATGGATTCAAGTGCTGAATGTAATTTATGTGGAAATTGTGTGAAAGCTTGTCCTAATAACTCGATTAGAATTTCTCCTCGTGTACCGACTAAGGAAATATGGAGCATTAAAAAACCAAAAATAGAACACGCCTCACTTGCGGCTGTCATTATGGGAATAGTATTTGTACAAAATATTACGATGTTAAAGATTTGGGAAGACATTCTTAGAATGATTGCTTCATTGACAGGGACAACAAATTATACTGTAAACTTCACTGTTGCTTTTGTTATTTCTATGATACTTCCTATTCTCTTATTATTAGGAACTGCAAAACTTGCTAGTATGTTAAAAGGAGATAAAGAAAAGATAAAAGAAAACTTCGTGCGGTTTGGCTATGCGATTATTCCTTTGGATTTAGCTGGACATTTAGCTCATAATCTATTTCATATTTTAACTGAGGGGAAAGCAATTTGGTTTAACTCAGCAGCGTTATTTGGAACCAGTTTGAGTGGTGATTTGAGCTTGGCATCTGTCTCATCTGTTCAGTGGATTCAATATGCTATTATCATATTTGGGCTTGTTGGTTCCATTTATACAGTCTTTCGTATTGGCAAGAAGGGTTCCTTTAAACAATTAGCTCCATACTATGCTTTGATGCTTTTCTTAACTGTTGCAAATCTCTATTTATTTTCATTGCCAATGGTCCATCGAGTGTAAAAAAGAAAGGAGAAAAAATGAAATTAAAGCTTTTAGCAGGATTAACAGCTGTAGGATTGCTCCTTTCCGGATGCAGTTCCGATGGTGAAAAAGAGTATTCAAAAAAACTTGATAAAGGATTTAACGTAGAACATGTTCATGGTGTGGCTTATTCAAAAGACGATTTCATCTATATGGCTACCCACAAAGGAATGATTGTGACAAAGGATCGTGAAAAAAAGTGGTCATTTGTTGGAAAAGATGATTTTGATTTGATGGGATTTCATATGCAATCGGATGGAACAATGCTGACGAGCGGACATCCAGGACCAACTTCTGATTTGCCTAATCCACTCGGAGTGCTGGAAAGTAAAGATGATGGAGGGAATTGGAAAATGAAAGCGTTAGAAGGAAAAGTTGATTTTCACATTCTAACCTCAAATATAAAGAACCCAAATATCGTGTATGGTGTAATTCAAATGGGCAAAGGAGATTATAAAGCGGGAATTTATAAGAGTAAGGATAAAGGAAAAAGTTGGGAGAGGGTAAAAGGAACTGGTTTCGTGAACGATTTTCATGGTGTTTATTCACTGCTTTCCTTTCCAAACAATGAAAACGGATTGCTTGCAGGGACAAATACAGGGGTTTATCGGTCAGAGGATGGTGGAGCAACATGGAAAATCGTAGATGAAAAACGGTTAATTACTGCATTAAGTGTAATTCCAGGTTCAAATGATCTGATCAGCTACTCTATAACAGAGAGGGAGGCTGGAATGATGATCAGTAAAAATAATGGTGCAGTGTGGGAAAAAATCGGACTTGACCTTAACAAGGATGCCGTTGCCTATTTTGCTATTCAGCCAAAGAAAACAGAAAAGATAGTCGCAGTAACATTTGAAAATAATCTCCTTTTAAGTGTTGATGGCGGACGAAACTGGGAAACATTAATGGAAAAAGGAAAATTGAAAACGGAGTAAAGAGTAAGTATAGAGCATTGGAAAATTTTCTTTCAATGCTCTTTATATTAAAAAAGGGGAAATAAGATTGTGACAATTAAACGAAAAAAAATATCGGTTATCGGTAGTGGATATACTGGAGCAACATCCTCTTTTTTATTGGCGCAAAAGGAATTAGGGGATGTTGTATTAGTAGATATTCCGCAAATGGAAAATCAAACAAAGGGGAAAGCACTGGATATGCTTGAGGCAAGTCCAATTCTAGGATTTGATGCTAGAATTACAGGAACCTCTAATTATGAAGATACAAAGGACTCAGATATTGTAGTGATTACTGCAGGAATTGCCCGCAAGCCTGGAATGAATAGAGATGATTTAGTTCAAATTAATCAAAGCATTATGATAATTGTTGCTAGGGAAATTGTAAAATATTCACCAAATTGCTTTATTATTGTTTTAACAAATCCTGTTGATGCTATGGCTTATACAGTATTCAAGGAATCAGGTTTTCCTAAAAATAGAGTGATAGGTCAATCAGGAATTCTTGACACCGCTCGCTTTCGAACTTTTGTTGCACAAGAGTTGAATCTTTCTGTGAAAGATATAACAGGTTTTGTACTAGGTGGACACGGCGATGATATGGTACCGTTGCTTCGATATTCTTATGCAGGAGGAATACCTCTTCAACATCTTATTCCGAAAGAAAGGCTTGAAGCAATCGTTGAACGAACTCGTAAAGGGGGAGGGGAGATTGTAAACTTAATGGGGAATGGAAGTGCTTATTACGCACCAGCTGCATCATTGGTCGACATTTGCGAATCTATATTAAAGGATCAGAGACGTATTCTTCCTACTATTGCTTATTTAGAGGGGGAGTATGGTTATAATGGCATTTATTTAGGCGTCCCAACGATTATTGGCGGCAACGGGATGGAGAAAGTAATTGAATTAGATTTAAGTATAGAAGAAAAAACAGCTTTAGATAAGTCAGCAACTTCTGTAAAACAAGTCATTGATGCTCTAGTAGATTTTGAATAGTTGAAGACTAATAAAGAGGGGAAGTATTGAAATGAAAAAAGGGGGAAAAGGTCTCCCGATGCATTTGGGCGATGTTTAATAGGAAAATAATTGTCCAGTCAGACCTTTTACGTCAATTCCTTTGTAACTCCTGGTTGTTGTGACTTTTGTACCCATCTTCACCATAAAGATTTGATTTTGATAAAGTCGACTGCTTAGCTAATTGATTGCCAAAAAACAAGTAAGCTGCGAGAAAGAAAAAGTATAGAGAGGTTTAAGAAGCCATTTCTTATCATAATATCCTTCTTTTTTCATATGGATTTGGTGAAATTTGAAACAATAGCAATGAACTGACAGAAAGGGTAAGAAAAATATTTATCATGATGACAGATTGATTTTGAGCAATCATTTCCCAAAGCATAGCACCCATCATTCCACTCATCATCCCTGACATAGTTCCTTCAAGTGCAGGGAGTATCCCAAGAGCTAAACCGTAAGCTGTTCCTGCAAGAACAATATCAATTGCTATAGATTTATATGTCCGAGCGATTTTTTTGTATTTTAGATTTAAAAATAACACAAAATCTAAAGAAAAATTTGTTAGTGAAACGAGTATAGAGAAAAGATTATCAATTTATTTTTTCTTTTAAAGGAAGTTTTAAAAAGAAAAATGGTTGTTCTACTTCAATAGAGAAATCTAAAGAAAAATATAAGTAACTGCCTATTACTATTTTGGGAGTTACTTATATTTTGGGACATGGTTGTATTAATTATTTCTTTTTCCTAATTTTTATAAAAATATATAATAGTAAAAGAATAATAGTAATATAAATAATATTCTCCTCCAAGAAAGCTGATTTTATATTGAATATTTTATTAATAGAGTAAGCCTCTATTAATAAGGAAGGAATCTTGCCTATTGTACTTGCAATAGTAAAGGCGCCAACCTTAATTTTGCTAAATGCTGCTGTTAGTGTAACTACTCCTGATGGAATAAAAGGGAGGATTCTTAAGATAATAATAAGAATGATAGCTTCAGATGTAGAAGCGTTTTCCAATCTTTTTAATAAATTGTTCTTGTTTTTACTATAGGACCTTATTTTGTATATGCCTTTTCGATAGATAATAAAACTAACTAAAGCTCCTAAGGATTCTCCGATTATGGATATAATCACCCCTTTTTCAAAAGAAAAAAAGTGTATATTTGCACCGGTAAGAAAAGCACTAGGCAGGAATCCGAAAATGGCGATTAATATATTCAAAGTAATACTAATAATAGCTGACAATATAGGATTTGAAGGCAAATAATTAAGCAGATAATCTGTCAATTATTATCCTTTCCGGCCCATTTGTACCCAACTCCCCAAACAGTCAACAAGTATTCTTCAGCAGGGAATCCAGCTTTTCGGAGTTTGTCCCGCAAATTTCTGATATGGGAATCTATCGTTCGATCTTCTGTTGTTACACTATGTCCCCAAATAGAATGTATTAAGTGATCTCTTGTGAAAACTTTATGATGATTTTGTAGAAAAAGGTTCATCAAAGCAAATTCTTTTGGAGTCAGTGTAATGTCTTTTCCCTGATATTGTAATTCGAAAGATTCCTGATTTAATGTAAGTCCTTCAAAAAATAATTTATGCGTGCTTTTCTTATTTCTTCTTAGCATCGCTTCTATTCTTGCTGCAAGCTCTTCGCCATCAAATGGCTTTGAAATATAATCATCTGCGCCGAGTCTTAAGCCTTTTACAATATCTCGTTTTTCTGTTCTTGCTGTAAGCATAATAATCGGCGTGTCCCAATATTTTTTTATTTCTTTGCATGTATCCCATCCATCCATTTCTGGCATCATTACATCTAGTAAAATAAGATCGACTGGATTTGATTCTAAATAGATAATGGCATCCATTGCAGAACTTATCTTGATGCAATGATATTCTAAAGGGGATAAGTAAAGGGCAATCAAGTCTAGCATTTGTGGTTCATCATCTACTATTAGGATGTTTTTCATTATTTATCAGCTCCTTTATTATCAAAAGTTAAGATTAAAGTTGTGCCGCTATTTAGTTTGCTGTGGACATTTATTGATCCACCTTGAGCGTGAACTAGTTCTTGCACAATGGCTAATCCAAGTCCCGTTCCGCCTAATGACCTTTTCCGAGACTTTTCCACTCGATAAAATCGGTTGAAAATGTAAGGAAGATCTTTATCAGGTATGCCTTTCCCATTATCTTTAATGATGATTTCAGTTGTCTTCTTTTTTGGGATAACTGTTATCATCGTTTTACTGTCGTCGGATGAATATTTGATAGAGTTATCCAATAAATTGATTATAATTTGTTCGAGTCTTGATGGATCAGCATATAAATAAGTCATTTCAGGGCAGCAGATGATAAGGCTCATATTTTTCTCCTTAAATGCAGGGGATAGCTTAAGATCCATTTTTTTCAGCAAATCATTCAGTAAAATCTTTTGTTTTTGAATAACGAATGAATTTTTATCAATTTTTGCTAATGCAAATAAATCTTCAATTAAGGAAGAAAGACGATTTGCTTCATCAACGATAATCTTCAAATATTTCTCTTGGTCTTCGCGGTTAAGATCTCTTGTCATGACAATATCTGAATACCCTTTTATATAAGTCAAAGGCGTTCTAAGCTCATGGGATATACTGGCTAAAAAGTCATTCCGTTCTTTTTTTAAATAATTTAAGTCCTGCGCAAGCAATTTTATCGATTCAGCCAACTCTCCTAATTCGTCGTTTCCTGTTTTAGGAAGGGTAACGGAAAAATTGCCTTTACTGATTTGATAGGTAGCTTCTTTCATTTTCATGAGTGGCTTTGTAAGGGCTTTTGTTAAAATAATGATGACGATAAATGTAAGAGACAGCACAATAAAACCAGTTAGTAAAAAATGTTGATTTAATCTTTCTATTAATGATTGGATAGATGTAGTCTCTTGAAACATATAAACAAACCCTATTGTTTTTTTGTCCATTGCAATAGGACTTATCGTGATAATATAAGGTTTATTTTCCCAGTCAGCTTCGACTATTTGACCTTTTGCAGCAATCTTTGATTGCGGCTTTTTTAAATATTGTTCTATTTGATTGTTTTTAAAAGAGGAGCCTAATATATGACCAGAAAAATCAGTTATAACTACATCGGTAATAGCTTCAGATTCCATTAATGCAACATGGCTAATGGTATCTTTATCAAAATGATCTTCAAGAATATCACGGTGAGCATTCCCTCTTGCCTGTAAGGAAGATAATTCTTCCTCTACACGAGAGTTGACTAGAGCGTTATGTAGAAAGAAGAACATAAACGTTTCCAGTCCGAAAATAATGAAAAAGAATACGATACCTAATTTTATAGAGAGTTTGTTCAATCTTTATCACCTTCATTCGAATTAAATGAATATAAGTTATCACTCAAACTTCGCACCTTCAAATTTGTTTGCAAATCTTGATAGGACTTGGTTTAGAACAATAAAAAGGAAGGCTTGTTTTTTTATTGTTGAGGTTGCTTTCCACTACGGGTTGCTTCGCTTTCCGCGGGGGGGGGGGAGCTGAGCCTCCTCGGCGTTGCCTTGCGGGGTCTCAGCCTTCCCACATTTCCCGCAGGAGTCTTCGCACCCTCCGTTACAAGCAACTTGTTTTAAAATAAGTTCTTGTTTTCGAATTTCATTACAAGGTATTATTGCTAAACAATAGTAGCGTTGATTTTTTTCATGTTTTTATTCAACGTTGTTCTACCAAAATGTGCCGCTTGAGTCTATTTCTATAAGGTGGGTGTTTTTTACCAGTTCAGCGACAGCAACTAATTGATAAAACGGCTTGATTGAAGTAGAAGGTGCGAGACTCCTGTGGGATTAGCGGGTTAGATGAGACCCCGCAGGCGCAAGCGCCGAGGAGGCTCATCGCACGCCCCACGTATCCTGAAACGGAAAGCAAGCCCCTATTTGTAAGGAATAATGTTTGCAAAAAAAACACTCAAAAAGACTATTCAATCACCCTTATCTAAATGCTCTAAACTAAGTTATGGAAATACATGAAGAGGAATTAATAACTGCGAAGTTTGAGTTATCATACTTCAATTGTTTAAAGAATTTATGCAGAAAAAAAACTTATAGCTATTTAGTATGTTACACCAAGTAAAAAAGCTTATCCACTCAAGGAATAAGCTTTTAGATAAGTTAACATACATTCATTTTGTATACACATTATTTAATTGGAGATAATTCACTTTCTGTTACCCATTGATGGTTTTTCACGGTTTCGCCGCCGGTTGTTGGTTTGTAATCCACCATGTAAATCGTGCTTTTTTCGGCTGAATCAATTGTAGCTGTTGCTCCCTTCATGCCTTCCGTATGATCTACATCTAAAACAACTTCCGCTCCAGGTTCGAAAGATTTATCACCTGCATCTTTAAGATCTTCTTGAATGACCCATTTATGATTTTCAACTTTTTCTCCACCAGTTGTTGGAGTATAAGATACAGCATAAATAGTCGTGTCATAGGCACCAACAATCGTTGCTTCAGCACCCTTCATGCCTTTCAAGTGGTCAGCATTAATAATCGCTTTACTTCCAACTTTATAGGTTGGATTTTCTGCAGGTTTCATCCCTTCTGGAACTTCACCTGAGTCAGAATGGTTCATATTACTATGATCCATGCTTTCCTTACTCTCTTTATTTTCTGAGCTTTCCTTATTTTTATCATTAGAGTTGGAGCAGGCTCCTAATACTAAGAAAAGGGCTGCAATTAATAATAATACTGATTTTTTCAACATGTAAATAACTCCTCCTTTGATGTTTAACAATATACCAAGAAAATGTGCAGAAAATATGGAGTGACTCCATTAAAGAAAAAAGTACTCTAGTCTGTTTCTACCCGTATTTTGAGATTTCTAAAACATTTTAAAAATATTACAACGAAACATAACTGTAAAATTTTTTAACTGCTATTTCGACAAAAAGTGATGTTATAATTTTGCTTATTGAAATAGATATTAGTGTTTAAGTTTACCTAGGGGATAAATCAATATTTTAAAAATGTTATAGAAGTAAAAGCATAAACGCCAGTCAGGAGAAAAAATCAGAAATGAAAAAACTAACACTTAAGACCTCAGCTATAAAAATTGGAATTGCAGCTTCTTTTACTTTATTTTTTATTGATTCTAGTGCATTTGCATCTTCGGTTCAAGACTTACATAGTAAAAAAGATGTTCAAGAAAATCGTTCTGAAGTAGAGTCTGGGATAAATAAAGTGAACCAAGAGTTAAATCAATTACACAATGAACAAGATAAAATTAATTCAGAAATACAACGCCTTGATATGTTAATTAGTGATATAAATCAAAAAATACGGGATAAGAATGAGGAAATTACGAATACAAAAATAAAAATAGAGGAATTAAAAAAAGAGATTTCTGAATTGCAAGACCGGATTAAAAAGCGGGAAGAGTTGTTAAAAGAACGTGTTCGGTTATACCAACAAACTGGGAGTATCAGTTATTTAGATGTAATTATGGGATCTCAAAGTTTTAGTGATTTTATCGATAGAGTAGGTGCTGTTGCAACTATAGTTAATGCAGATGGAGACTTGATTCGTCAGCATCTTGATGATAAGGAACTTTTAGAAAAAAAACAAATAGAAATAAATGAAAAGTTGGAAAGCTTGCAACAATATGTAAATGATATGGAAATAATGAAGAAAAACTTAGATGTTCAAAAAAAGGAAAAAGATGATATCATGGCTTCATTGAAAACTAAAGAAGAATCTTTAGAGAACGAGAAATTAAATTTAGAAGAGGAACAATCGTTGCTTACAGCACAAAATGAAGCAATCGGAAAAGCAATTGATTTAGAAAACACACGAAAAAAAGACACGGCAGGACAAGCTTCTACTGAAAATAATAGTTTTGGAGTATGGATTAAACCAGCTGAAGGTCGATTAACATCAACTCTAGGAGAGAGATGGAATAAATTTCATGCTGGAATAGACATTGCAAATAGTGCTGATGTTCCTATAGTTGCTGCTTCCGACGGCGTTGTTAGTAGATCTTATTATTCCTCTAGTTATGGGAATGTTGTCTTTATTTCTCATTCAATCGATGGACAAATCTATACTACTGTCTATGCACATATGGATAATAGAAGTGTTCAAGCAGGAGAAACTGTTTCTAAAGGACAGCAAATTGGCATTATGGGAAATACTGGTCATTCATTTGGACAGCACTTGCATTTTGAAATGCATAAGGGTGAATGGAACCAAGCAAAATCAAATGCTATTAATCCATTAGATTATATGTCTATATAATATCAGGCTATTTAGAAGAGGAAAATAAAACATTTTGTAAAAAATGTAAATCGTTTTAGGTATTGTAAAAAAAGAATCTTAATTTAAAAAGCCATTGCTTTGTATGCAATGGCTTATTTTAATCTTTCTAAAAAATGCATAATTGAAAGATTCAAAGCGTTTATTTGCATAGTCCATATTAATTTTGTACTTCATTAATTTTTACATAAATTTTTTGTTTATCCTCAGAAATTCCCATTATCAGAGTTGTTCTATTTGTAATAGTTAATATACGTCGAATTTCTGTTGGAATAGAGATGCGTCCATCCCTAATATAACATTGATTTAAGGTTTCATTATCATGTGCAGCTTCTATAAAAATCGTTTTATTTACAATATATACAAAGAGAAGATCCCCATCGGTTATTTTTAGCTCTTCCTGTAGATGTTTAGGGATAGAAATTTGCCCGTTTTTATATATTTTCCTTTTGATCAGAATTACCAACACCTTCTACAATCTTTCTAAAAGAATAGATTAAATTCAATAAATTTTGACGTAGTTTTTTTATTATATTAAGTATTTGTGAAGAAATTATGCAGATTTCTTATTCATATTCTTAGTAATAAAAGTTAACAAGATGTATAAAAAGTATTTTGCTAAAATTTTACTTATACTTAAAGTTTAGTAAATTTTTATCGGATTTTGTCTCTTTTTATATGATGTAAAGTATGATATCGAAGGGTGTTAGATAAAAGGATCTCAGCTTTTTATGAGGAGGAAAATAATTGGAACAAGCTTTAATAAATGTCATTGGGGAATTGAACGATTTTTTATGGTCTAAGTTGTTAATAATTATGTTGATTGGAACCGGTCTATACTTCACGGTTAAATCACGATTCTTGCAAGTTCGTATGTTGAAAGAAATGTTCTTTGTATTAAAAGAAGGGAAAACAGGTTCTAAGTCTGGACTCTCTCCGTTTCAGGCATTTTGCATCAGCATGGCGGCTCGTGTAGGTACTGGAAATATAACTGGTATTGCCATTGCTATTGCACTTGGCGGTCCTGGCGCCATTTTTTGGATGTGGGTTATTGCGCTAATTGGTGCTACTTCTAGTTTCGTTGAAAGTACACTTGCACAAATTTATAAAGTGAAAGACAAAGAAGGTTTCCGCGGCGGTCCTGCTTATTATATGGAAAAAGGGTTAAAAAAACGATGGATGGGTGCTGTATTCGCTGTCTTAATTACTCTTTCTTTCGGCTTCGTTTTTAATGCGGTACAGTCGAATACTATTACAGTAGCATTTGAAAACTCTTTCGGAACAGACCGCCTTACACTTGGCATTATTATGACCGTTGTTTTTGCTGCTATTATTTTTGGCGGTATTAAACGCATTGCGAAAGCATCTGAATACATTGTCATTGTATTAGCGGTTCTTTATATCGGCATTGCTTTATTTATTACCGTCATGAATATTACAGAAGTGCCTGGCGTTCTCATGCTGATTTTTAAAAGTGCATTTGGCTTGGAGCAAGCGCTTGGCGGATCATTTGCTGCCATCATCATGAATGGGATTAAAAGGGGACTATTCTCCAATGAAGCAGGTATGGGAAGTGCACCAAACGCAGCAGCAGCTGCTGTCACAAGCCATCCTGTTAAACAAGGATTAATTCAAGCTTTGGGCGTGCTTATTGATACGGGAATTATTTGTACTAGTTCTGCGTTTATTGTCCTGCTTTCACCGGTTTATAAACAAACAGAATTAAGCGGGATTGAGTTAACGCAAGCTTCACTAGCTACCCATATTGGTTCATGGGCTCCAGGTTTCCTTGCCCTTATGGTATTGCTGTTTGCATTCAGTACATTAATCGGAAACTATTATTATGGCGAAACAAATATTGAGTTTTTAAATACGAATAAGACAGCGCTTATGGTATACCGTATAGGTGTACTTGTTATGGTTCTCTTTGGATCTGTAGCAAAAGTGCAGCTAGTGTGGGATTTAGCAGATTTATTTATGGGCTTAATGGTAATTGTCAACTTAATTGCGATTTTGTTTTTATCTAAAATTGCCTTTGCGGCAATGAATGATTACATTAAACAGAAAAAAGCTGGGAAGGACCCTCAGTTTTATAAAGACAGCATCGAGAATCTAGAGGGCATTGAGGGTTGGCCATCTTCTTCTAAAAATAAAAAAAGCAATGTGATTTAATTTTAAAGTGTAAAAAACAGCCACAATTTTTTCAAGCAGATGAATTGTGGCTGTTTGTTGTTTACACTCTTTTCGTATAGTTTGTTGTTATTTACCCCGCAGCCTAAAATACACTTCGCTTTCCGTGGACGAGTGCCAAGCCTTCTCGTCGCTATACTCCTGTGGGAAAAAGGAGTACCACTCACGTATTTATTCCCGAAAGATAGGCAAAGAGCAGCAGCGAAAGGAACCACCTGATTTAATAATTTCGGAAAAATCAACTTCAATAACATGAAATCCTGCATTCCGTAGTTGCTCATTTATTCGTACATTTTGAGGAAGGCTTAGCATTTTCCCTGGTTCCAGTGACAGTACATTTGGCCCCATTGAAAATTGTTCCGCTTCGTCAACTTCAATTAACTTATAATGCTTTCTTATTAACGTGAGTGCATCTTCGGAGAAAGCATTTGAATAAATAATTGCTGTATTAGATGAAACAACATTAAATACACAATCTAGGTGCAGTATCTCTTTTTTTAATAGCAGAGGGATTACTTCATGAGTAGTAAGTTTAGTTTTTAATTCATTAACTGCTTCTTGAGAGGTCCTGCCACTTAGGCCAACCCATACTTTATTTTCGGTGATAATAACATCCCCACCTTCAATAGGACCTGATGTAATTTCAACATATGTAAAATGATGATAATCCAGCCAGTTTTTAAGTGCCGCTTCTTCTCCTTTACGTATATCGCTTTTCATATTTCCAATATATAAGGTATTCCCCAAACAAAAGCCAATATCTCTAGTGAAAACCTGTTCGTTATAACGTTCGTCGGGGGGAAGCATATGAACTTCTACCCCATTTTCCTGTAATACTGTAACAAATTCCTCATGTTGTTTCATAGCTTTCGCTTGATCAATATTATCCAAAAGATAGAGTTTCTGAGTCTCATTTATTGCTTGTTTGATACTCATATATTTCGGAGAACACACGACTACATGCTTCAGATGGTTATATTCCGTCCTGCAGTTTACATTACAGAGGCTTCCACTTTCTATCATTGTCATTTGCTCCCCTCAATAAATTTGAATATTAAAAATACTGAAGTTAATAGCTTACTAAAGTGATGCTTAAATAGGATATTTTCAAGCACTCAGAACAAAATTTCGACTCATGTTCAAATCTATTTATGTCATTTTAACAGATATGTTATGGTTTAATCCATCAAAAGCATAAAGGAAAATATAATATGTATTCCAGCATAAACTATTTTTTTATATAATATGCAGAAGTTAGTAAAAGGTTAATAACCTAGTCTCATTTTGTTATCTTGCTATTTCATTTTTAAAGCCTTATTTTTTCAAATTTAAAAGGTTATAGTGTTAGGTATGAAGCAAGTTAAAGAAGAGGTGAGGTATAATGAAGGACAGCGCCAATAATGGATTTCAAATGAGTCATGATCATGAACATTTGAAAGGCCTCGAAATGATGACAAATGAAATGTGGCAAGCAATTATAGATAATGATGCTTCGTACAATAAACAATTTTGCTATGCTGTAAAGACCACGGGGATTTTCTGTAAACCGTCATGCAAATCCCGCCTTCCGAAAAAAGAAAACGTGCTTATTTTTCAAAACGCAGAACAAGCACTTCATGCAAATTTTCGCCCTTGTAAACGCTGCAAGCCAACTAATGAGAAGTTGCCTGATAGTGAATGGGTTGCTTTTATCACTGAATACATTGATAAAAATTTTATCAAAAAATTAACGTTAGAAACGTTGGCGAATATTGCTCATGGGAGTCCTTATCATTTACATCGAACGTTTAAAAAGATGAAAGGAATTACACCAGTTGAGTATATACAACAGGTTAGATTAAATGCGGCTAAAGAGTATTTAATGCAAACGAATAAAGCTATTGCGGATATTGCTAGTTGTGTAGGTATATCCAATACTTCCTATTTTACAACTTTGTTTAAAAAGAAAATCGGCTATACGCCAGAACAATATCGTCAGCTGCGTCGTAAAAAAGGGAGGGGATCTAAAATGAATTCAAAAGAAACACCAATTATTTATTGGTCTTTGTTGAAGTATAAGGATTGGAACTTTTATATTGCTTCCACATCTAAGGGGCTATGCTATGTTGGTTCACAGAACAAACCGTACGAGGAATTGGCTGCATGGGCTATAAAAAGCTTTCCAGGGAGTCCTCTTGCTGAGGAAAGAGAAAAACTTGAACCCTATACGGTTGAAATCATTGAGTATCTAGAAGGAAATCGGAAAACTTTTACTGTACCATTTGATTATAATGGAACAGCATTCCAGCTTACAGTCTGGAACGCGCTTTGTGAGATTCCGTACGGACAGACGAAGTCATATTCCGACATTGCAAACGATATAAATAAACCATCTGCTGTTCGTGCCGTAGGGGCGGCCATTGGAGCTAATCCAGTTTTAATCACTGTGCCATGTCATCGTGTAGTAGGGAAGAATGGGGCGTTAACCGGTTATCGTGGTGGTTTAGAAATGAAGACACAGCTTTTAAATCTGGAAAGACAAGGTTTACCCAGCAATGATTAATAATTAGCGCAAGGAATAGAAGAGAATGACATTCTTAAATTGCAGACAACTAGACATATCATGAAAGCACCTACAGAAAGAAAACGTTTCATTCTGTAAGTGCTCACTGTACATAAAAGCTCTCACAAAAAAGAGTATGCAATGCGATTATTGTGTACAGATTTTGTTTAAGTTACTTTTTCTTGATGGCAAATACTTATTACATCCGCAAGATAGGCAAAGAACAGCAGCGAAAAGAACCACCAGATTTAATAATTTCGGAAAAATCAACTTCAATCACATGAAATCCAGCTTTGCGTAATTGTTCATTCATTCGTACATTTTGAGGAAGACTGAGCATTTTCCCTGGTTCAAGTGACAGTATATTTGGTCCCATTGAAAATTGCTCCGCTTCGTCAACCTCAATTAAGTTATAGTGCTTTCTTATTAACGTAAGTGCATCTTCGGAGAAAGCATTCGGATAAATAATCGCCGTATTTGGTGAAATCACATTAAATACACAATCTAGGTGCAATATTTCTTTTTTTAATGGGAGAGGTATTACTTCATAAGATGGCAACAATATGTTTAATTCATCTATTGCTTCTTGAGATGTCCTTTCACTCAAACCAACCCATACTTTATTTTCAGAGATAATAACATCTCCGCCTTCAATTGAACCTGATGTAATTTCGCTATATGTAAATCCATGATGATCCAACCAGTTTTTGAGAACTGATTCTTCTCCTTTACGAATATCACTTTCCATACTTCCGATAAATAAAGTATTACCTAAACAAAAGCCAATATCCCGAGTAAAAACCTGCTCATTATAACGAGCATCAGGTGGAAGCATATGAACTACTGCTCCATTTTCCTGAAGAACCTTTACAAATTGTTCATGCTGTTTCATAGCAATCTCTTGATTGATATTCTCTAAAAGATATTGCTTTTGCGTCTCATTAATAGCTTCTTTGATCTCCATATATTTTGGTGGACACACAACTACATGCTTTAGTTGATTGTATTCGTTATGGCATTTTATCTTAAATAGATTTTCGCTTTTTATCATTGTTGTTTGTTCCTCTCTAATACTTTGAATTAGTTATTTCAATACGAAAAGATTAGTGATCATTTAATCCTTAACGGACATTAGTTTTTCTGATAGTGCTCTTATTTTCTTGGATTTTCCTTTTTTTCTTGATGTTAAAATGATAATACAAATAGCAGAGTGCAATAAAAATTCCGCCCCCATATAAACCCGCCTTTTGATCTGGAATAAAGAACAGACTAATTAAGACTAGCCCATTCAATACAAATCCGAGGATTGGAACAATAGGGAACAAAGGTGCTTTAAATTTTAAATCTTTAATATCGCCGCCTTCATTAATAAAACGTCTGCGAAAGAAGAAATGAGAAGCACAAATGCACATCCAGGACACAATTGTGCCGACTCCGGCGATGGAGATTAACCACAAGTATACTGTGTCAGTTGAAAAGAAACTTGTTATTAAAGAAAATGAAGCAACTGCAAAGGTAATAAGCAAAGCATTTATAGGTACACCTTTTTTTGATAATTTTGATAAACGAGAGGGTCCCATTTCACTTCTTGAAAGTGACCATAACATTCTAGCGCCTGCATACAACCCAGAATTTGCAACCGATAATACTGCTGTTAAAATAACAAAGTTCATTATATCTGCAGCATAAGGAATCCCGATTTTATCAAGTACAGCCACAAAAGGACTTTCAGTAACGCCTGCTGTCTTATAAGGAATAATAGCTGCTAGTACAAACATTGCTAACACAAAGAAAAACAATGTTCTCCAAACAATATTACGTATCGAATTAGGAATTGTTTTTTCTGGATTTTCACTTTCTCCTGCTGCAATTCCAACAAGCTCTGTACCCTGGAATGAAAAACTGACCATCACTAATGTGAGAAGGACAGCTGTCATGCCATTAGGAAATAAGCCATGATCAGTTGTAAAATTTGATAAAAAAGGAGCTGCTTCATTTCCTTGAAAATGAATAAATCCAAACGTGGCAGCAAGACCGATAATGATAAATAAGACGACTGCTGCTATTTTAATACTTGAAAACCAAAACTCTGTTTCAGCAAAGCTTCGTGCAGATATTACATTGACTAATAAGGTGATACTGCCAAAAATTAAACACCAAACCCAAATGGGGATATCAGGAAACCATCTTTGCATTAATATACCGGCGGAAGTAAATTCTAGTCCCACCGTATTTGCCCAACCAAACCAATATAGCCAGCCAATCATAAATCCTGTAGAAGGACCTAAATATTTAGTGGTATAAGATTGAAATGATCCAGGTTCTGGCATAATAACTGCCAATTCTCCAAGGCATAACATGACTAAATACATTAAAAATCCACCAAGTATATACGCAAGCATAGAACCAAGAGGTCCAGCTTGACTAATCGTAAAACCTGATCCTAAAAATAATCCGGTCCCAATGACTCCGCCTAATGCAATCATAAAAAGATGCCTGCTTTTCATTGTCCGTTGTAATTCATATTGCTTAAAGCTGCTCATTATTTTCCTCCATACGTATTTTAAAGATACTTTTTGTTAAAATGCATGAATGCATATTTATAAACTTTAACGTATTTTTATTCTCTGAATTTTCAGAATTTAAAAGTTATAAATATGCACCTACAGATAGTAGTTGTTGTTTCTGTAGGCGTTTCTTTTAAAAACAACTTATAAGAAAAGTTAATTTTTTACTTATTTCTCTTCAAAGACTTTATAAATTCTTTCAATGGCCCAGTCTAATTCTTTCTTAGATATAGTAAGTGGTGGAGCAAAACGAATAACAGTATGATGAGTTTCTTTACATAGCAAACCTTCTGCTTTTAACTTTTCACAATAAGATCTTGCTTCTTCATGTAATTCTACTCCAATAAATAAACCTCGGCCTCTTACTTCTTTAATAACGGGGGTATTGATTGCTTGTAACTTTTCTTTAAAATAATTTCCTAATTCTAATGAACGCTCTGCTAATTTTTCTTCTTCAATAACTTCTAAAGAAGCTAAAGATACCGCACATGCGAGCGGATTTCCACCAAAAGTAGACCCGTGAGAACCAGGATTAAACACTCCTAGTATATCTTCATTCGCAACGACGCATGAAATAGGGAATACACCACCGCCAAGTGCTTTGCCTAGAATTAATACATCAGGCTCAATAGCTTCCCACTCGTAAGCAAACATTTTTCCTGTCCTTGCCAACCCAACTTGGATTTCATCTGCAATGAATAGGACGTTATGTTTTTTACAAAGTTCGAATGCTGCTTTTATGAACCCTTCTGGTGGCAGTATAATGCCTGCTTCTCCTTGAATTGGCTCGATTAGAAAAGCGGCTGTGTTAGGTGTGATTGCTGCTTTTAAGCTTTCCAAATCTCCGTAAGGAACTAGTTTTATTCCAGGCAGCATAGGACCGAATCCGCGTTGATATTCAGCCTCTGATGATAAAGAAACAGCTGTCATCGTTCGACCATGAAAGTTCCCTGTACAAGCGATGATCTCTGCTTGATTTTCGGCAATTCCTTTTACATCATAAGCCCAGCGGCGTGCTGCTTTAAAGGCTGTTTCTACCGCTTCAGCTCCCGTATTCATAGGTAGTGCCATTGTTTTATTTGTTAAGGAACAAATTTTCTCATACCATGGACCAAGCTGATCATTATGGAAAGCTCGAGACGTTAATGTTACTTTATCCGCTTGACGTTTCAAAGCTGCAATAATTTTAGGGTGGCGATGACCTTGATTTACTGCTGAATATGCACTTAGCATATCCATATATTTATTATTCTCCGGATCTTCTACCCATACACCTTGCGCTTTTTCAATGACAATTGGAAGAGGATGATAGTTATTGGCGCCAAATTTCTCCGTTTGTTTCATAATTTTTTCCGTTTTTTTGACTTCAGTTGTCATTGTGATTCCTCCTTAAAATGTTTTAAAAATGGTTTTCGCTTGCATAGAAAGGATTAACCTAAATATAAGTAATACTCGTATGTAAAAATTAGAACATTATTTTGTGCGTTTCCGTAATGCGGAAAACTAATCTATAATATGGAATCACAAGTCTTATTTTTAAATAATTATCAATATATGTCAATAGTTTTTGTTATTTTTTCTCACATGAAATTTAAATGTATTGCACTTTTTTAATTTCATGTTGCTTTATATTACATGTTCTGCTAAATTTGTTGTGTACAAAATATTCTAAATAATAAGATGAGTTGAAGATAATTATGGTACAATCGATTGATCGAGCAGTAAGTATTATTGAACTATTAGCTTCTAAGAATGATAGAGAATGGTGGTCTATTTCAGAAATATCAGAAAGATTACATCTTCCTGCAAGTACAGCACATAGACTACTAAATTCTCTTATTCGCCATGGTCTTATCTTTCAAAATCCTGAAACAAAACTATATAAACTAGGATATTTGTGGATCGAGATTGGGTTGCGTCAACTTGAAAAGTTAGATTTTAGGTCTGTAGCTCGGGAAGTGATGAAACGTTTATCACTTCAAGTAGAGGAGAGTATTTATTTAAATATTCCAGATGGAACAGATGCTATTATTATCGAAAGAGTGGACAGTCCACTCAATGTACGTATTATTGATAAATTAGGTTTACGAATTCCACTTCATATTGGTGCAGCTAACAAAACGATATTAGCTAATATGAATTCGGAAGAGATGGGATTTATTGCAAAAAAACTTATTCCAACCTCGGAGAATTATAACATCTTATTAGAGCAATTATCCCAAATAAAAAGACAAGGGTATGCTGTAAGCTATAGTGAGAGAACAGAGGGAACCTTATCTGTTGCCGCACCAATCTTGGACTTTAATCATAAAGTTGTAGGAGCACTAAGTATAGGTGTTCTAAATTACCGTGTAAAAGAAGAACGATTATCCTTTCTAATAGATCGTGTTAAAGAAGCAGCTAATGAAATCTCTATTGCTATTGGCAGAACATCCTGAAAAGCGGTATTCTGCTATTTTTTTGTTAGGCTATGTTAAAGCTCATTGTTGATTTTGGCACTATGTTGATTGGAGTGGAAGGTGTGAGACTCCTGCGGGAAAAGCGAGTCAGAGGGAGACCCCACAGGCGCACAGCGCCGAGGAGGCTCCCGGACCGCCCGCGGAAAGCGAACGCCTGAAACGGAAATCAACAGGCAAGTTTAACAGAGCCTTTTGTTAAAAATAGAAAATGTTTTATCATACAGAAAAAAGAGATCGCAATATGGTGTAGTAGAAAACGAAAGAACAATGAACAAAACCCTCGTTTAAATTCCTAGAAATATAGGGTTAGAAGTAGGTAACTGTACCTGAATAAAGAAATTCTTCACATCCTTCTCAAAAAAAGAAGGGTGTTTTTTATTTTGTAAATGGAATGCTGATTAATAGAAGATAATCTTAATTTTTTTTTAACGAAATATTAAGATGAGATTCAACTTGTGTGTTTATAATTCAAGATGAAAATAATAGTATGTTCATCAAAATCCTCAAAAATGAAGTAATATAAAAAAATTTGTTTCATAAATATGTTTTAAATTTATATCTTCTTTTTTTTGAAAAGTTATCGATATTAATTAGGTTTTTTGTGGTCCTGTAATCAGTACGTGATTCCTCTACATTACTTAAAAATTAATTGTAAAGATTAAATTCACATATGAGGAGCCAATAAAGTATGTATGATAAAAGCAAGGATAAAATTCTTATACTATCAGCAACTTTTGGAGATGGGCATAAACAAGTGGCGAGGGCGATAAGTGAGGCTGTCGATTATACACTTCCTGATGCAGAGCCGATTATTTTAGATATGAAGGATTGGGTTCACCCGTATCTTTACCCTGTCAGCAACTATGTTTACAAAAGCAGCATTAAAAAATTCCCTCAAGTTTATAGCTACTTATATAGAAAGACCCGTGTAAAGACTGTGTTTTCGACCAAGTTGAATTCACTCTTTTCTATTGGAATGCAATCTATGCTCGAAATAATACAAAGGGTTAAACCTATGGTTGTTGTCAGCACCTACCCATTTGCCGCTGGAATCATTTCAAAATTAAAAGAGCAGGGCTTAATCGATATTCCTGCAGTGACAATCATTACCGACTATACAGATCATTCTTCCTGGATTCACCCATTTACCGACCAATATTTAGTCGGCTCTAGCCAGGTGAAAGATAGATTAATTTCAGTAGGAGTAGAGGAGTTTAAAATTAAACATACAGGAATCCCAATTCGTCAAAGATTCATTGAGAAACAGTCGCGAGAATTTTTATTTAAAAAATACCGGATGAATGCTAATAAATTCACTATTCTAGTGATGGGAGGAGGAGATGGTTTTATCGGCAAAGGTTTATCGACCTTCCAAGCATTAGAATCTATATCATCTAATTTACAACTGATTATTGTTTGTGGACGAAATAAGAAATTGAAAGAACAGTTGAAGCACGAACTAAAGAATTCTAAACATGATATTTTATTGATGGGTTTCTCCGAGAATATACATGAATTAATGGCAATTTCAGATGTTATGATAACAAAGCCGGGTGGGGTAACTACTGCAGAAGCTTTAGCGATGGAATTACCGCTATTAATCTACAATCCTCTTCCTGGTCAAGAAGAAGACAACGCTAGTTTTTTAATACAATCAGGATTAGCATTGTTGGCTAAAACTAAAAATGACTTGATTTTCAACATTCAAAGTGTAGTACATGATTCAAAACCATTAATGTTGATGAAACAAAGGACTAAGCAGCATCAAAAGAAAACGTCATCCTTAGATGCTCTTGATGTTATTGTTCGGATGAGCAACCGGGAACAGAAGCAAGAGATATGTTAATTGTTAAATCTTATTAGAAGGACCCAAGTAAAAAAAGCTTATCTACTCAGGGGATAAGCTTTTTTAAATTTTAATCCAAACATTATTTCAAGTGGTGATAATTCACTTTCTGTTACTCATTGATGATTTTTCACTGTTTCTTCGCCGGTTGTTTGAGTGTAATCAACTATGTACATAGTTACACGGTTGCACCCTTTATACTTTTCATATGATCTGCCTCTTAAATAACTTCCTATCCAGGTTTTAAAGATTCATCGCCTGCATTTTTTAATAGCTTCTAAAAAAGAGAGCACGTTTTGAAAAAAGATTGCTCAAAACATGCTCTTATATTTTTTAAAATTAATTAACACAAAGCTCTTTTTGATCAAACTTTTTAATCAAGCTGCATCTATCTTCTCTATAAAAAGGCATGGAGTAAAAGATTTTTATGATAGCTTCTTGATGACAAAATGAACAGGTATATTTATAATGTTTGATTTTTTTTACATGAGGAACATTTGTATTTTTAAGACCATCTTTCACATGGTTGCTGCACACCATCAACATATTTGAACCTCACTTTCTTCATCATAATATAAATAGAATTTTCGACGCTAAGCAAATTTTTAACAAAAACGAACTTCTTATGAGTTTTTGCTTACGAAGTTTTCTTTATTTCAATGACGTTATCCTGTTCGTGTTTAAGTTTTTTTCGATAGACGATTTTTGATAATGTTACACTAAATTCGTATAAAATTAAAAGAGGCACGGTAACTAATATGTCTGAAATAAAATCAGGCGGTGTAATTAATATAGATACAACGATAAGCAAAAAGTAAGATATCTTTCTTGCTTTTGAAAGAATCATAGGATTAACAACACCAAGAGAGGTAAGAAACATGACAACAAGCGGAATTTCGAATAAAAATCCAAATGGCAGTGTCAAGTTAACCATAAATTTAAAATATTTTTCAGACGTAAACATCGTTTCAAACTGGCCTTCAGATAAAGACAATAAAAAGCTAAGGACAGTTGGATATACGACAAAATAACCGAATGATAAGCCAGCGATAAAAAGGATAAACAGTCCAGGAATATACGACAAGGTTGTTTTTTGTTCTTTTTTAGAAAGCGCTGGTTTTACAAATAGCCATGTTTGATAGGCGGCAATTGGTATGGTAAGAGCAATCGCGATCACGCCGGAAATCATAAAATATACCCAGAGGATTTCACTTGGCCCCAATACAGCTAATTGATGGTCAAGATCACGAATAAGCCATGTGTAAATGTCCTGCACATAAATGAAAGATCCAACTAAAAAAATCATAAAGGCAATCAACGTATAGATAATCCGCTTCCTGAGTTCCTCGAGGTGCTCCACAAAAAGCATTTCTTGTTTAGCCATATAACTGCTCCTTTCTTAAAAATAAGAGGAAGATGTAAGCTTACCCGCTTACATCTTCTTCTACATTACTTAGATTGTGACTTATCTTCTTTCTCGTCTGAAGAAATTAAATCTTTCGCAGAGTTTTTAAATTCTCTTAAAGTATTTCCAAAAGCACGTCCAATTTCAGGCAGTTTAGACGGACCAAAGATTATAAGGGCAATAACTAAAATCAATATTAGTCCAGGTACACCAATGTTTTGTAGCATCGTATTTCCTCCTTAAAATTTAAATCCCGTAATAGCAACAACTGCCGGGCGAGGCATTTTTTCGCCTTTTCGGTGCGGCCATGTACTTGTAGGATTTTTAATATCTTCTGTTTCTTCACCAGGATGTTGAACAGATAAGAACAAGGTCTGTTCATCCGGAGCAAAACAGGGACCAGTAAGTTCTGCTTCTACAGGAGCAGAGGCAAACTGCTTAGCAATTCCTTTATCCGGGCCAACAGTAGGAATGACAAACATTCCATTGTTTTTGAATTTTGTCCATGCACCAGTATTTAATTTACTTGATGAAATATCTGTTACAGTCCATAAATTCGCATTGCTGTCAAAAGTCAAATTGTCCGGTGCACTAAATCCGCTTTGACGTCCGCCTGCTGCAAAAATTTCGTATTCAAATTCAGTTGCACCGTGGTCACCATTTTTTTCAAAGATACGAGTAATGTGCCCGTGTAAGTTTCCGTGCTTGTCATTATTTGTATGTGCAATAAAAATCGTGTGATCAAATGGTGAAATTTCTACATCCTCTGGTCGATCGGTAGGTGTTCCCCCGAGAAGGATAGCCGCTTCTTGACAGTAGGTTAAAACATCAGCTTGCGTTTGGAATTTTTCCAGTAAATCTGGTTTGCCAGCAGCTGCTTTTTTTACGGCATCAATTGTCAGAGCGATCCATTTGCCATTTTGTAAGTCTGCTACATATAACGTTCCTTCTTCAAGAAGACGAGAATTCTTTTTCCCTAATGAAGGTACATATTTATGTTTACTTACGAATTTATAGACACAAGCATCTTTTTTATCGTCTCCCATGTAAACAACGACACGATGATCTTTAGAAAGTCCCATTGAAGCATTTTCATGGTTGAAACGTCCAAGAGCAGTATGTTTTCGGACAGTAAACTTTGGATTGAATGGATCAACCTCGATTACCCAACCGTAATGTGTTTGATTTAATCCTGCCTTCATAGCAGGTTCTTCAAAGTTTTCTTCACAAGATAAAACTGTATTCCATAATGTTTTTCCACCAGAACAGTTAGCGAATGTTCCTTGAACGCTTGTTGCACCATTTACTGCCTTGCTTCCTTTTGCCGGTCCAGTAAGTGTAAAAGTTGTTAATCCTGATACTCGACGAGCATAAGTAGAAGAAGGATCCATTTTCCATTTGTTTGCTTTTTTGTCATAATACACTTCAATAATGGAACCACCTAGGTTGTACAGCATTTTTTCAATTTGGGCAGGAGTATATTTATCGTCTGCATTTGCTCCTTCCACGTACAGAGGGTTTGAATATTCGTGATTTACCCACAATAATCCTCGTTTACTGGAATTATTAATAGGAAAGTAAAGGGTGAAGTCATTGTTAAAACCAAATGTGTCCCCCTTACGATTGATTACATCGCCATAAGCGGCTACAACGTCATATTTAAATCCTTTTGGAAGAACGAGCTCGTCTTTTGCAGTAGCTTTGATTGGCGTAAACTTAAAGCCGTTTTTCTTTGGTTTTACATTTAATAGGCTGTTGGATTTTGCATTGGCTGTCTCGCTTAAAATACCTAAACCAGAAGTGGCAACTGCAAGGGCAGCAGCTCCTGTTCCAATTTTTGTTAAAAAGGTGCGTCGATCTAATGATTTTTCTTCCATCAAAATATCCTCCTCTATTTTCAAGAATCTTTACTCATCGTCAGGTTTATTCGAAACCAAGTTCCTTCCACTTTTGTAGCTGCAGTCTTTTTCTTTGCAAAAAGAACTAGACTTTGTGCGTTTAATCTCTATTAATCTATTAATAAGATGTCCAATCTGCATTTTTAGTGTAGGAAACTAATGTAAAGAGGGTGTTAATATTATTTAAATGATTGGTTAAGATTAGTTATGATTATCGATCCATTTTAAAAAGGGAAGTGAAACGAAACGGCCAAGTCATTTCGTTAACCCGCCAGTGCCTATTGTTTATCATACTTCAGGACTTTTCCCTACGGTTAGTCAAAGTCCCTTCAGTCTATACTTTTTAAAAAGTAAATAGAATATTTATGTAATTACCACAGAAATATTAGATTAAAATCTGGAAGAAATTGAATAGATTTTATACTAAAACGAATCATTTGACGATACTATTATAAAAGGTTAATATTCCCTTTGGTATTTCTGTAATTTGGATAAAAATTTCACGAAAGAAGATGAGGAAATTGAATCATATTTATAAATTATTGATTATTGAAGATGATAAGGATTTGGCAAATGTTATAAAAAATATTCTGGTAAAATGGAGATTCGATACAATTATTTGTGAGGACTTTGACAATATTTTAAAAACATTTGAGGAAGAAAAGCCGCATATTATTCTCATGGATATTAATATTCCAGGCTTGGATGGTTTTTATTGGTGTAAGAAAATAAGAGAATATTCAAATGTCCCTATTATTTTTTGTTCCTCTAGAGACAGCAATTTAGATATTGTAATGGCTATTAGCAACGGGGGTGATGACTACATACAAAAACCTTTTGATAGTCATGTGCTCGTAGCTAAATTACAGGCTATTATGAGGCGAACTTATGAATATAAAACATTAGAAAACCAGCTTATTGAATGCCATGATGTTATTCTAAATTTACATGATACAACCATACATTATCAAAATGAACGTTTAGAGCTTACAAAGAATGAATTTAAAATCCTAAAAACGCTGATGGAAAATAAGGGGAAAGTGGTAACTAGAGATAGTCTAATGAAACAACTTTGGAATGATGATGTTTATGTGAATGAAAATACGCTGACAGTTAACTTGAATAGATTAAGAAACAGACTTGGAGAAATAGGGGTTCAGAATATTATTCAGACGAAAAAAGGAATGGGATATATTATTCAATGAAGATAGCAGATTATTTAAAGATTAATAAACTATGGATGATGAGTAATATAACCATTCTTATCATTATTAATGGGATATTATTTAGCAGTATATCGCTTGAAAAAAGCATGGCAGATATTTTATATATGGACTTGCTGATAGTGATTATACAGCTATTAATTATGTATTATGGATACATTAAACAGAAAAGAAAATATGAAAATGTTTTTACTAGTTCAATAGATGCTTTAGAAAAAAAAGCCTCTAATGACGGAGACTTTTATATAAATTTGTTATTAAAAGAATCTAGAAAACAGCATAATAAGTTTCTTGAAATGGAAGATGATTATAAGAAAAGAATTAATGAAATACAGGATTATATGACTCAATGGGTGCATGATATTAAAGTTAATATAGCTGTATGTGATTTGCTGCTTGAAGAATTAGAAGATGAGAGCAGTAAAGAATTTCAAAACCAAATAGAACAAATGAAATTTAGGATAAATCACATTCTTCATGTAACAAGAGCTAATCATTATGATCAGGATATTGCAGCAGAAGATGTCGACGTTTGTCATTTATTAAGGAGCGCCATTAAAGAAAATGCTCTTTTCTTTATTAATAAAAATATTGAGATAGAAACAAAGCTGAAACCATTTAGTGTTATTAATGATAAAAGGTGGATTTATTATATTTTTTGTCAAATCCTTAATAACAGCAGTAAATATACTCCTGAGGGAGGATTATTACACATATATACAAAAGAAGATGAACAAGCTTATTATGTGAACATTAAAGATAACGGAATTGGTATTCCAATAGAAGAAATGACGAGAATTTTCGATAAAGGCTTTACGGGGAAAAATGGAAAAGTAGGAACGAAATCCACCGGTATGGGACTTTACTATGCAAAAAAAATGGCAGGAACGCTTAGTATAGGAATAGACGTTAAAAGTGAAGAAGGAATATATACAGAATTTACGATCATTTTTTATAAACTATCAGATTATTATCATGTTTCATCTATGTCACATTAGCAAGGGGGCAATTATGCTCCCTGCAGATGCAGTAATTAATAATACTTCAAAAATCTTCATTAAATAAAATTCCCTCCCATGGACTAGTAATAAGTAAAAAGGATTTTTTTCACCACAATCCTCAGTTAAAGCTAAGCATCTGAACTCCGGACCTCCCCCACTTTGAACTTACACTATAAACAAATAAAACTCCAACCTAACAACAATGTCACTTTAGATTTTTAAAATGTAACCTAAGTCGATAGTAGCTGGCTTTTTTAATCCATTATAATTTAGATACAAACAAATATGGAGGTTGTATTAATTGAAAAAAATGGTGGAAGTTTCGAATGTAATTAAAGAGTATGGCGAGATTGGTAGTACGTTTAGAGCCTTAAAAGAGGTAAGCTTACATATTTATAAAGGTGAATTTGTTGGTATTATGGGGCCTTCCGGATCTGGCAAGACAACTTTACTGCATATTATGTCTACTATAGATAAAGCTACTTATGGAAAGGTTTTAATAGATGGGAAAAAAATTAACACTTTTAAAGACGATGAACTAGCTAGATTCAGAAGAGATTCGATTGGCTTTGTTTTTCAAGCTTTTAATCTACTAGATAATATGACAATAAGAGATAATATTGCTTTGCCTCTTACTTTAAATAATGTAAAGCTCCCTATCATTATAAAAAAGATAGATGAACTTACTAAATTATTAGGAATTTCTAACCAGTTAGATAAGTATCCTTATGAATTGTCAGGTGGGCAAAAGCAAAGAGCTGCTATATCCAGGGCGCTTATTACATCACCAAAGGTAATCTTTGCAGACGAGCCAACAGGTGCGCTCGATTCCAAAGCTTCTTCTGAAGTTCTCGAGTGTTTTAAAAATATTAATAAAAAATTAGGAACAACTATTATTATGGTAACTCATGATGCAAATGCTGCAAGCTATTGTGACCGAATTATGTTCTTAAAGGATGGAAAAATTCATGGAAGGCTCGATAGTGATGGCGACAAAAAAGAACTATTCAAGAAAGTCTTAAATATGCTTGCTGTAATGGGAGGATCGGAAAATGAACTCCTTTAAAATTGCATATAAGCTTCTAAAGAACAATTTGAAGATATACGGATTATATTTCGTAGTTCTAGTCGTAACAGTAGCTACTTATTACAATTTCATAGCAATAAAATACAATGAAATGTTTGTTCAATTGGCAGAACGAATTCAGTCAGCCGTAGTAGCAAGTGGGACTTCTGGGTTTGTTTTAATCTGTACAGTCGTGTTTTTTATGTGGCACGCAAATGGATTCTTTTTGAAACAAAGACAAAAAGAAACCGGGTTATATATGTTGATGGGAATAAGCACTGCTAAGATTGGAAGAGTGTTTGCAATAGAGAGCATGCTTATAGGCGGATTATCTTTATCAATAGGTTTAATTATTGGCATATTATTCTCAAAGCTTTTCTTCATGTTATTAAGCAAAGCAATGTTTTTAGAAGTTGAATTCCCATTTAGTGTTTCAATAGAAGCTATTTTGCATCTCGTTATCGTTTTCGGAATTATATTTGTAGTATTGGGAGTAAGAAATTACAAAATGATAAAAAAATCCCAGTTGATAAATATGTTAAATGCCGCAAAAGAGAAGCAAGCTGCACCAAAATTTAGTTATAAAAAAGGATTTCTTGGAGTTCTTCTAATTGCATCTGGATATGTATTGGCATTAAATTTTAAGCCTTGGAATTTGGATCTATTGATTGCCTCTATGGCAATACTGGTTTTGGTTAGTTTAGGAACGTATTTCTTCTTTGGGAGTTCCATGACAATCATATTCAGTAAACTAACAAAATCGAAAAAGATTATTTATAAAGGTGTAAGACTGGTAAGTATAAGCAATATTTTCTTCAGACTAAAGGCCAATTATAGAAGTCTAGCAATGACAGCGATATTGGCAGCAGCAACCGTTACTGCTTTTAGTGTAAGTATTTCCTTTAAGCAGTTTGCAGAGAATCATAAGATGACAGAATCCCCATATAGCTTGAGTTTTGAAAGTAATTCTAATGAAATTAAGGCTAAAGTAGAAGCAGCCATTCAACAATCAGACAACAAACTATTAGGGATAAATGAAACGAGGTTCTTTATTGGTAAGGTTGAATATGTAGGGATGGACAAAGAGGTTGATTCTAATAATGAAGCGATAATTACTAGTTATTCTGAGATAAAGAAAACACTTGATTTTTTAGCTTATAAAAGTAAAAAGAGCTTATTAAAGCAAATAAAGCCTAAACGCAATGAAGTCACTTTTATTCTAAATGCTAATACAATAGCTTCTCCTATTTATGTTAAAGGAGAAAAGATAAGCTTATATGGAAAAGATTTTAATATCGCTGAATATACGCAAGTTCCTTTTACAGGCAACACTGCAAAATACGGCAAAAAAAATGTGTATGTTCTAAATGATCGTGATTATAAAAATTTAAGCAGAAACTCACCAGAAGTTATATTGAATGGAATCAAAATCTCAAATGAAGAAAAGAGTACAGAGATTATAAAGAAAATCAGAGAAATTGTTCCAGGCGGGGCAGCTAATGTAAACGGCTTGCTCAATCAGTATATTTGGGAATATTACGCTTTAGGCATCTTTTTCTTTTTAGGGTTGATTGTGTCTATTGTATTTATGCTTGCTACATTCGGTACGATATATTTTAAAATTTTGAGCGATGCATTTACGGATAAAGAACAGTATTCTATACTGAAAAAGGTTGGAATGAATAAAAAAGAAGTTCAAAAATCAGTTTATTTACAAGTAGGGATAACATTTCTTTTACCCGTTATTATTGGAATCATTCATAGTATCGTGGCCATGAACATGTTAGAACAGATAATGAATGTCAAATTTACATTACCAACTTTATTTAGTATAGGAGTATTTGTAATTATAATGATCTTTTTTTATGCAGGTATAAGCAAAAATTATACGAAAATGGTGTATGAAGACTAGAATGCTTATCGATTTTTTACAATTCAATGTTTACTTCTCCCCCTCAAAATAATAACATGAGAGAATAGCAAACAACTAGGATGCAATAGGTCGAGGGGGAAAAGAACATGGGGTATCAATATGCAAAAAGAATGGACAAGGTACAACCTTCAGCAATTCGTGAGTTATTAAAATTAGGGGCAGACCCGGATGTTATTTCATTTGGCGGCGGCTATCCTGACCCAACTTTGTTTCCGATTGATAAATTACGCAATGTATTTGATATGGTGCTGCTGGAAGAAGGACAGCAAGCTTTGCAATATACTACTTCAGAGGGGCATTTGGAGCTTCGACGCAAGTTAGTGAAACGAATGGAGAAAGTTGGGGTATCATGCGATTTAGATAATTTGTTTATGATTAATGGAGGGCAGCAAGGATTGGATCTTGTTGCGAAAATGTTTATTGATAGAGGAGATATTATTATAACAGAAGAGCCAACGTTCTTAGGAGCATTGGTTGCTTTTAATCCATATGAACCAGAATACTTAGGTGTATCGATGGATGAAGAAGGAATGGATATGGATCACCTGGAACAATTATTAAAAGCAAATCCTTCTGCGAAAATGATATATACGGTACCAGAATTTCAAAATCCGACAGGCGTAACGATGAGTTTAAATCGGAGAAAACGATTAGTAGAGTTGGCAAACGAATACGATGTCATTATTATTGAAGACAGTCCTTACAGAGAAATTCGATTTGAAGGGGAAGATTTGCCTGCTATTAAGAGCCTCGATACGGAAGGACGTGTTATTCATCTCGGAAGCTTCTCTAAAATTCTTTGTCCAGGCATGCGTCTTGGCTGGGTTGTAGCAGAGAAAGAACTCGCGGAAAAGCTTTGCTTATTGAAAATGGCAGCAGACACACAAAGTTCTACTTTAAATATGCATGCAGTAAATCGTTTTATGGATCTGTATGATTTAGATGAACATATTGTTCAACTGAAAAAGATGTATAAACATAAAAAAGATATCATGTTAGAAATAATAGAAAATACTTTTCCAAAGAATGTTCACTATACGAAGCCTGAAGGTGGATTATTTACATGGTTGACCCTTCCAAAGCATATTGATACGGTTTGGCTGATGAAAGAGCATGTATTGCCAGAAGCAAAAGTAGCTTATGTACCTGGCAGTAGCTTTTTCCCAGGAGAACCCGAACATAACCATTGCCGCATCAGTTATTCATATATGTCGGAAGAAAAAATTATCGACGGAATGACACAATTAGGAAAAATATTAAAAGAACATTGTTAAAGCCGAAAGCTTCATAGACTTCATATATATTTATTGAACAAACTGCTTTAGTGTGATAAAAATAATAATATGTGTTCAAAAAGGTAACAAATTAGAAGCAAGCCAACGAAGAGATTCGCAGCTTATCATTTGGTGCCTTTTTGAACTTCCTCTGATAAAGATAATCAGTAAATTCATAATTAAATAGATAGATGCCACTAGGGGTGCTTTTAAGCTGAGAGAGACTGTTGTCTCAACCCTTATAACCTGAACTAGGTAATACTAGCGTAGGAAAGAGGTTTTGTAATGGATGATTATCAGCGTGCATACGCTGATGATTCGTAATTATTTGTTTATTCCAAACACTTCTTTTCGAAAAAAGAAGTGTTTTTTTTACGTAAAAATATTAGAATTTTTATCTGAAGTTAGATGAATGTCTAGCTCCGGCGCCTAGCCCCTATGAAAAATAACCCTTTGCCTCTAAAAGTAAAAAGCACTTTTCGAGTCAAATGAACATTTTTCTTCGGGGCTGAGCAAGGCGCCTGCGCTTTTCTTATAAGGAGAGGATTCGATGGCAGAGATAATACAGTCGCTTGTTCAGCAAGTGGATGAACGGAAAGAAGAATTAGTCGAGTTGTTGAAAACGCTTGTGTCTTATAAAACACCGGCGCCGCCTGCAAGAAATACAAAGGATGCACAGGACTATGTTGCTAGTTTACTAGAGAAATTCGGTTTTTCGATTGATATGTGGGATGTGTATCCGAATGACCCGAACGTTGTTGGCGTTTTAAAAGGAACGAATTCTTCCAGTTATAAGAGTTTAATTCTTAACGGCCATATTGATGTGGCAGAAGTAAACGAAGGAGAACAGTGGCAGGGTGATCCATTTACCCCGATTGTAAAAGATGATGTCATTATCGGGCGCGGAGTTGCTGACATGAAGGGCGGTTTAGCAGGGGCGCTGTTTGCGATGCAGCTTTTTACGGAAGCAGGTGTAAACTTTCCTGGGGACTTAATTTTTCAATCGGTTGTTGGGGAAGAAGTAGGAGAAGCGGGAACACTTCAATGCTGCATGCGCGGCTATTCAGCAGATTTTGCAGTAGTGATGGATACGAGTGACTTGCATATTAAAGGTCAAGGCGGCGTTATTACTGGCTGGATTACGATTAAAAGCAAAAACACGCACCATGATGGAAGACGCCGCAATATGATTCATGCTGGCGGGGGATTGTTCGCAGCGAGTGCGATTGAAAAAATGGCAAAGGTTATTCAAGGGCTGCAAGACTTAGAGCGTCATTGGGCTGTTACAAAAAGCTACCCAGGCTTTTTGCCAGGCACAAATACAATTAACCCAGCTGTTATTGAAGGCGGAAGACATGCTGCGTTTATCGCAGACGAGTGCCGTTTATGGATTACCGTTCATTATTATCCAAATGAATCGTATGAACAAGTGGCAAAGGAAATTGAAGAACATATTTTACACGTTGCCAAAGCGGATCCGTGGTTAAAAGAAAATCCGCCAACATTTGAATGGGGCGGCACGTCGATGATTGTAGATCGCGGTGAGATTTTTCCTTCATTAGAGGTGGATGAAAATCATGCAGCCGTGCAGCTGCTAGCACAGTCCCATGAACAAATTTTACAAAAACAAGCAATAATGGATGTATCAACGAGTGTGACAGACGGCGGCTGGTTGGCGGATGCCAACATTCCAGCTGCGATTTATGGACCAGGGGATTTGCAAAATGCTCATACAGTCAACGAACAATTATCGATTGAACAGCTCGTTAAATATACAAAAGTGATGATCCAATTTATTTATAATTGGCTACATACAAGGAGTGAGACGAATGAAGTTTAGTGAACGATTATATGAAAACATTCAGCCAGTTTGGCGCAAAAACCATGCCCATCCATTCGTGCAAGGAATGGGCGGTGGCTCATTAGATAAAGAAAAATTTCGTTTTTATATGATTCAAGATTATTTATATTTAATTGATTACGCAAAGTTATTCGCATTAGGTGCAGTAAAGGCAACAGATTTGGAAACGATGGGGAAATTTGCGGCGCTGCTTCATTCGACGTTAAATGAAGAAATGTCCCTTCACCGTCAGTATGCGAAAAAGTTCGGGATTAGTGAACAAGAATTGGAAAACGCCGAGCCGTCGCCAACGACATTAGCCTATACACATTACATGCTGCACGTTGCGCAAAATGGTACGCTAGCAGAGCTAGTTGCAGCCCTTTTACCGTGTATGTGGAGCTATTGGGAAATTGGCAAAGAGTTAAGTCAAAAGCCAGGAGCAATTGATGATGAATTTTACGGAGAATGGATTTCGATGTACAGCTCTGCTGAATTTGGCGAGCTTGCAACGTGGTGCATCAACTTATTCGATGACTTAACAGCTGGAAAACCAGAGTCGGAATTAGCGAAACTAGAAGAAATTTTCTTAAACACGACCCGCTTTGAGTATATGTTTTGGGATATGGCCTATAACCATTCGATGTGGCCTACTGACGAGTAAATTCGTTTAACTTTAAATATCGCTTTAATCAGAAGGCGTAATCAAAACCCTATAAAAATACAAAATATAGGAAACAGAGGTACAACGTAAAAATAATGTACCTCTGTTTATTATACATATATTTAAAAGGGGTTTGTCACAGTCTGATAGAAAGGGATTATCCCTTTCTATTCAAGTTGCTTTCTCTCATTATTTGCAAATTAGAACTTAAATTTGTAATTTTTAATTTCCCAAGCATGGATAGTTGTACGGTAGTTGTCCCACTCTTCTTTTTTCGCCGCTACATATTCATTAAATACATGATTTCCAAGTATTTTACGGCCGAATTCACCAGTCTCTAATTCAGCTATAGCTGCATCCAAGCCACCTGGTAAGCTGTCGATACCAAGCTCTTCACGACGTTCATCTGTCATATGGAAAATATCTTCGTTTATTGGTGCTGGCGCTTTTAATTCTCTTTCTATCCCATCTAAACCAGCAGATGCGATTACGGCAAAAGCTAAATATGGGTTAGCAGATGGATCTGGACAACGAAGTTCTACACGTGTACCCATTCCACGACTTGCAGGGATACGGATTAGTGCTGAACGGTTTGATGTAGACCAAGCAAGGTAAACAGGAGCTTCATAACCAGGAACTAAACGTTTATATGAGTTTACAAGTGGGTTTGTTACCGCAACAAAACTCTTTACGTTTTCTAATACTCCAGCAATAAATGAATATGCTGCCGTTGAAAGTTGTAAATCATTAGACGCATCATAGAATAGATTTTCTCCGTCTTTGAAGAAAGACATATTTACATGCATACCTGAACCATTGATTCCGAAAACTGGTTTTGGCATAAATGTAGCATGTAATCCATATTGTGCTGCAATGGTTTTTACTACCCATTTGTAGGTAGTAGCTAAATCTGCAACACCTAAAGCATCTGCATATTTAAAGCTAATTTCATGTTGACCTTCCGCAACTTCATGGTGTAGTGCTTCAATTGTAAAGCCCATTGCTTTTAATGTTTTATAAATTTCAACACGAACTTTTTCTCCTAAATCTTTCGGAGATGGCTCGAAGTATCCGCCTAAATCGCCTAGTTCATCTGTTGGATATCCTTTTCCATCTGTTTCGAATAAGAAAAATTCTAGTTCTGGACCAACTGAGATTGAATAACCTTTTTCAGCAGCACGTGCAACAGTTTTCTTAAGAACGTTACGAGTATCTCCTTCAAATAATGTTCCATCTGGATTTGCAACAGAACAAAGGAAACGTGCTTCTGCATAACCTTCTGTTTCAGTCCAGGGCATTACAACAAATGTATTTAAATCTGGTTGTAGGTAAGAATCTGATTTATTGATAGGTGAAAAACCTTTAATAGATGAACCATCAATCATGATTTTACCTTCTACAGCATCTTCTAATTGTGCTGCAGTAATAGTGATATTTTTTAAGATTCCTTCAATATCAACAAATTGTAGATGTAATAGTTCTACACTTTTCTCTTTAATTGTATTCTGTATTTGTTCTAATGTAATTTGCGTCAAGTTATGTTACCTCCCGATGGGTGTTCTGTTTTCTAACAAGGTTTATTATAACTATTTTTAATTTTTATTCAATATAATTTTAGTTTTTGGTATTTTTTAATATTTTTCTTTTTAGGGAGTTATCGGACAGCCCTTTGACAAAAATATTAGGAAGAGCGGTCAATAAATAAATAATAAATGTTCTACTTTTTGCATTTCAGGTTCCTTATCGTCTTCAAGTTTAGCTAGTGTGTTCATATGTTGAGCCTCTTTATAATATTCTTCTGTTACTATGGCGCTATTCACTTCCCAGTAATAAAATAATAGTGATCCTGTTTGTAAGAAGGACCATGTCCCATCCAAAAGGTAAAAATCCATGCCCGCCAAAACTTTCATTTCTACTTTATGACAGAATTATCAGATAAGCCCAATAAACATTTATTTAGCTTAGTGCAACTTTTTTTGTCCGTCGTCACTTATTAAGAAATAGGAAAAAACGTTGCTATAGACCCACACGATATGTGCTTGGTAAGATAATCAAGTATTATTTGCAATGTGGGGAAGGAGTCTGCTAGATGTGGAACAACAAAAATATGATAATTTAAAATTAGGCGAAAGAGGCGCCATTATCAGCATTATTGCATATATATGTTTATCTGCCCTTAAATTATTTATTGGTTATACAGCGAACTCCGAAGCCTTAAGGGCAGACGGATTAAATAATGCTACCGATATCGTAGCATCCATCGCTGTTTTGATTGGATTGCGATTATCGCGAAAGCCTGCAGATGAAGATCATCCTTATGGACACTGGAAGGCAGAAACGGTGTCTTCCTTAATTGCTTCCTTCATTATGATGGCGGTAGGTTTACAAGTGTTATATGAAGCTATATCTTCTGTTCTAGAAGGGAAACATGAATCGCCTGATTTAATTTCAGCATGGACTGGTATCTTTTGTGCGGTAGTTATGTACTTTGTTTACCGATATAACAAGAGGCTTGCGAATAAAATAAATAGCCAAGCCGTTATGGCAGCAGCAAAGGACAACATTTCAGATGCATGGGTAAGTATCGGTACAGTAGTAGGGATCGTTGGCGCCCAATTTAATCTGCCATGGCTGGATTCTCTTACAGCTGTAGTGGTAGGATTCTTAATTTGTAAAACAGCTTGGGATATCTTTCGTGAAGCATCTCACCATTTAACGGATGGATACGATGAAAATAAAATACAATCTTATAAAGAAACCGTCTTAACTGTTTATGGAGTGAAAGGTGTGAAAGATATACGTGCAAGGAGCTACGGAAATAATGCTGTAGTGGATATTGTTCTTCTTGTCAAATCTAATTTGGATATTCGAGATGCTCATGAAATTTCGACAAAAGTTGAAAATGAATTAAAGCAAGTACATGATGTACATGTTCATGTTGAACCTAATTAAAACCTTTTAAGTGATTTGAAACAGTATCTTCAAATGAATAATATCTATTTTACATAAAAAAGCTGATTCCTTTAGCGTAAGGCAATCAGCTTTTTTAAGCTGCTTTTTAATCGTGAACCACTACTTTCCGAAACTTGTTCTTTCGTAGTACAACAAACAGACTTATTCTACACCTTCCCTTTTTTGTGCTTAAAAGTAACATAGAAATAGTCATTTTCTTTATAGATTAAGAAACAAAGATCCATATTTTCTCGCTTGTTTTTCCATTACGTTGACAACCAATAAGGCAAGACAGAAATATAGAATTCCAATCATAAATTCTTTTCCTATTAGCGGATAGATAGAAAATGATTCCAGTTCATAAATGGATCGTATTGCTTCAATGCTATGGGTTAATGGTAAGAAGCTTGTACATGCTCGAATCCAATCTGGAAAAAGATGTACAGAAAAGTTTACACCACAAAATACTTGCAAGAGTGCCATTGAAATATTGGAAAATAAATTAACATTCGAAAATAGTAAGCTTGTACATGCAATCACTAAGGAAAAACTAATCATTGAGAATAGTGTGACTATTATTAATAGGAAAAGAGAAAATATTTGTTCAATAGGGAAGGGCAGCTGAAAAAGGATTATTCCGATCATAATGCCGTAAATAAAGACAAAGAAACCATCTAATAAGGGAACTAATGATTTAATAAAAAAATTTTTAAAGGTGGATAGAGGAGAAACGATATTTAATTCTAACGTGCCAAACCTTCTCTCCATTTGAAACATAGACATCAGCTGGAACATCATCGTTCTTCCTGCATAGTACACAATATTTCCAAGCACGGCATATTTAATATAGTCCGTTCCAGCGATAGCACTGACAATTACCGCAAAAAAGAGGTAGTGCATAAGTGAATCAAATAACCGAAATAAAATAAATGATTTAATAGATTGAAACGAATACAATGCTTTATACGATAAGTAAGGAAATAAAAACTTGTTCATAGCATTCATTAAATTTCTCCTATTCTTCCATTCTTTCTAAGAACTTTTTCTATTTTTTTTATCACGAAAAAAGAAATAACGAGGTAAGTGAAACTTATTATTAATGAAATATATATTGAATGGAATAGCGTTTTGGATACGTTTATTGAGTCATATACAGCATGTATTCCCCAAGTCATTGGCATCGCATAAGCAATCCATTGTAGGATAGTAGGCATGCTGTCGACTGGTACATATACTCCACAAATTAAAAGCATTGGAAGAACAATTAAGTTTTGATAATCAAATACATTTTTAAAAGCAACAAATACGAGGGCTAACAAAATGCCTACAACACTTAGCGAAAATAACAAAACAATAACAGCGATAAAAAACAGCGTATAATTTTGTATCCCAATGTTAAAATGAAAAATCAATGCTGCATAAATAAAGCTAATAATCATGGAGATGAAAGCGATAAATGAATTGCTGATTGTTTTCGTAAACAGAATCCGAAACAGGGATGTTGGAGAAGCTAATAAAAGCTGTAATGTATCACTCCATTTCTGCCCAATTAAAGCGGAACCAGAGGAATACAGAACATAGCTCCACATGCTAATTAAAGAAGATGCAACCACAAAATGGTCTGAAGCTGCAGTTTCTCTTACTTCTAATAAAAAGAAAGTGATCGATAAAAATAATAACGGCTGGAAAAAAAGGATAAATTGGTACATGCGATTATGTAAATTGGTAAAAAACTTGAGTTCTTTCCATAACAAAGACATAAAGTACATTTTTTTAACTTGCATCTTTCATATAATATATATACGCGTCTTCTAGTGAAATTTCTCTACGCTTTACATTCAGTATTTCCCCATACTTACTTAAATAAGACTTTAATTGATCGATCGTGAGATTGCTATTTTCGATTTCGAATTTTATGACATAATAAGAAGAATTGATTTCTTCCACCTCTATAGATTGAAAATAATCATCTTGTTGAAGAACTTGGACGTTTTGCGTTTGAATCGTGGCATCGTAAAGGTTTAAATGGTTGCATGTTTCTTTGATTTGCTCTGGTTTCCCTGCTAAATGAATTTTTCCTTCTTTAATAAAGGCAATTCGATCACATAGCTCGTCTGCTTCTTGCATATAATGAGTCGTTAAGAGGATCGTGATTCCTTTTGCTGCAAGCTCTTTTACAATTTTTCGCAGCAGTTTGGCACCGACAGGATCTAATCCAATTGTTGGTTCATCAAGGAAGATTAACTTTGGATTATTAATTAAGCTTCGGGCAAAATGCAATCTTTGGATCATCCCTTTCGAAAACGTAAAAATTTGTTGATCCGCTACATCGTTTAATCCGACTAATGTAAGTAGAGAATCTATTAATTCCTTTTGCTTTTTTTGTGGAATTTGATAGAGTGTACAGAAATAAGAGATGTATTCTTTTGCAGTCAACCTTCCATAAACGCCCCTTTCTCCCCCGAAAACAAAATTAATTTGATTTCGAATCAGTTTACTTTCCTTTACCACGTCATAACCTAGTACAGTAGCTTTTCCTAATGTAGGTAATAGCATAGTAGTTAATATTTTTATCATCGTCGTTTTACCTGCTCCATTTGGACCTAATAATCCAAAAACCTCTCCTTCATAAACATCAAAGGAAACTTGATCTAATGCTGTTTTTTTTCCTTTTTTCAGCTTATATGTCCTAGTCAGCTGTTCTACTTCAATAATTTTGTTCATCACACCACACCTTTCAGAAAATTTTGATAATAATGATTTTATTATAATATTTTCCAATTGTAAATGATTTGTAGATAGAATTCTTGTTAGGAAAAACACCTATTGTAGATTGTTAACTTAAAACTAGTTCAGAAAAATCTTTTTTATTTTTCTATGAAAAACATTGTCAGAAAATATGACAATATTCTAGACAATTTTCAAAGTATTCTTTACTATTAAAAACACGGTATCCTGTATACAGTATTTTGAAAAAGGGGGAACTAATGCTAAAACTGATCTCTCAATTGAAAATGGCTTTATGTTAGACATAAATGAATGAAAAACTATGAAAAGAATTTAGGAGTGTGTAATAAAAATGAAGAAATTTTCTATTTTAACACTAGTGCTTGTTTTTGCATTGATCCTTTCTGCATGCGGAACAAGCAAGAATGGTAGTGAAGACGCTAACGGCGGAACAGATTCAAAAAAGACATTAAGAGTGGTAACAGAAGCAACTTATGCACCATTTGAATACATGGACAAAGGGGAAATTGTTGGATTTGATGCTGACCTTATTAAAGCCGCAGCGAAAGAGGCAGGCTACAAATATGAGTTTGTACATGTTGGATTTGAACCAATGTTTGTAGAGGTAAAAGATAATACGGCTGATATCGGTGCTGCAGCGATTACCATGACTAATGAGAGAAAGCAAACGTATGATTTCTCCGTTCCATACTTTTTATCAACGCTGAAAATTTTAGTTCCAGAAGGAAGTAATATTAAAAGTGCGAAAGATTTAACAAATAAAGTCGTCGCTGTTCAAAATGGAACGACTGGACAAGCAGCAGTTGAAAAACTATTAGGCAAAAATAATAAAAAGATTAAAAAGTATGAAAACAACAACCTAGCAATCATGGATTTACTTAACGGCGGAGCAAATGCTGTTGTGGCTGATAATACGGTTGTGGATGAATATGTAAAAAATAATTCAGATAAAAAACTAACTGTAATTGAAGATAAAGGAAACTTTGTTTCAGAATATTATGGATTAATGTTTCCAAAAGGAAGCAAATTAAAAGCAGATTTTGATAAAGCCATCAACACACTTTATGAAAATGGGACATATGCAAAAATTTACACAAAATGGTTTAAAGCAGATGCTGATATAGAAAACCTTAAAGCGCAGCAATAAAAATACTTTTTGGATAAGGTTGAATTTTTTCTTCTAAATTGCCCTTAAAAAGAAAGGGAATTCCAATTTCACATTAAAAAGGCTTAAAAAGTATGTCAAAAAATATGACAATATTCGAGACATTTTTTAAACAGCGCTTTACTATTAAAGAGTGCTGTATCCTGTATACAGTATTTTAGAAATGAAATAATACTATTAACTATATAATTAGGAGGATATTATGAAAACAACAAAATTTTCTATCTTATCTCTAGTACTTATGCTGGCATTGATCCTTTCTGCTTGTGGAGCAAGCAAGGACAGTAATACAGGAGGAGCTAACAGCGGTACAGATTCCAAAAAGACGTTAAGAGTGGTAACCGATGCAGCGTATGCACCATTTGAATACATGGATAAAGGAGAAATTGTTGGATTTGATGCTGATTTATTTAAAGCTGTAGCGAAAGAAGCAGGCTACAAATATGAGCTTGTACATGTTGGATGGGACCCATTGTTTGTAGAGGTAAAAGATAAAACTGCTGATGCGGCTGTTGCATCGATTGTCATTACAGATGAGAGAAAAGAGACTTATGACTTTTCTACTCCGTACTTTACTTCAGCAAATAAAATTTTAGTTCGCGAAGGAAGCGATATTAAGAGTGCTAAAGATTTGAAAAATAAAGTTGTTGCTGTTCTAAATGGAACGACTGGACAAGTAGCAGCTGAAGGAATATTAGGGAAAAATAGTAAAAATGTAAAAAAGTTTGAGAACAATAATCTAGCAATCATGGAATTGCTTAACGGTGGAGCAGATGCAGTTGTTGCAGAAGATTTGGTTGTAGAAGAATATGCAAAAAATAATCCAGATAAAAAATTAACCGTTATTGAAGATAGCAGCTATTTTAAAACAAACTTTTTAGGATTAATGTTTCCAAAAAATAGTGAAATAAAGGAAGACTTTGATAAAGCCATCAAAACTATTTTGGAAAATGGGACATATGAAAAAATTTACACAAAATGGTTTAAAGAAAAACCTGAGGTAGAGCAGCTAAAAGCAGCGCAATAATCGTCAAACGATTGAATGAAACGCAGGAAGAAAAAGTTGTTTTCTTCCTGTGTTTCATAAAACGATTCAAAATGTAAGAGCAATAGAATGATAAAACAAGTTTTAATGAAGTAACAGTAATTTTGATAAAAAGGTATTGTTCTGAGGAGGAAATAAATGGATTTTCAAATAAGTATTATTGTTGAGTATGCTCAGTTTTTTTTAAAAGGAACCATGCTTACAATTGGTTTATCGTTGGCTGGGGTATTAATAGGAACAGGATTAGGACTGTTAATTGGCTTAGGGAAAATATCGAGTAATAAAATACTTGCTTTTCCTTTTATTTGTTATATTACTTTCTTTCGTGGAACCCCATTACTGGTGCAAATATTAATAGTACATTTTGGAGTGGTTCCATTCTTCACTGGTGAAACGAATGGAATTGCCGCTGGAATTATTGCTTTATCCCTAAATGCCGCAGCTTATATAGCAGAGATCTTTAGAGCCGGAATTCAATCCATCGATAGAGGACAAATGGAGGCAGCTCGTTCTCTTGGGATGAACCATATACAGGCAATGAGATATGTAATCTTGCCTCAAGCTTTCAAACGAATGATTCCTCCTCTTGGAAATGAATTTATTGTGTTATTAAAAGATTCTTCCCTTATCTCTATTGTAGCAGCTCCAGAGATTATGTATTGGGCAAGAGCAATGGGTGCACAATACTTCCGTGTATGGGAACCGTATCTTACTGCCGCGGTTATTTATCTAATTTTAACGCTTGTTATAAGCTTCCTGTTAAATCGACTTGAAAGAAGGTTGGCAACAGTATGATCAAAGTTGAAAATTTAAAGAAGTCCTTTGGAGAAAATCAAGTATTAAAAGATATTAATACAGAAATACAGGCGAAAGAGGTAGTCGTAGTACTAGGCCCTTCTGGTTCTGGAAAATCAACTTTTCTCAGGTGTATCAATCGATTAGAGGAAATTACAGCTGGGCGAATCCTTATTGAAGGGGTAGATATAACTGATAAAAAAACAGACATCAATCAAATTAGAACAGATGTCGGAATGGTTTTTCAGTCATTTAATCTTTTTCCCCATATGAAGGTGATTGATAATATTATACTGTCTCCTACAAAAATTAAAAAAATAGATAAAGAAGAAGCTAAGAAAAAGGGATTGGAGCTCCTTCGCAAGGTTGGATTAGAGGATAAGGCTAATGTATATCCTGATTCTTTATCTGGAGGACAAAAGCAAAGGGTGGCGATTGCAAGAGCCCTTGCGATGGAACCAAAAATCATGTTATTTGATGAGCCAACCTCAGCGTTGGATCCGGAAATGGTTGGAGAAGTGCTTGAGGTAATGAAACAGCTGGCTAAAGAAGGAATGACGATGGTCGTAGTAACCCATGAAATGGGGTTTGCACGAGAAGTAGGCGACCGTGTTATTTTTATGGACGGTGGATATATAGTAGAGGAGAATATTCCAAATGAATTATTTGGAAACCCGCGTGAATTTAGAACAAAATCTTTTTTAAGTAAAGTGCTTTAGAAAAGGTTGTTTTCTCAAAATTTGTTGTTTTTCACATGAAAAATGGGAGAAGCAGTACTCAGCAGACTGAATACACGTAGACTCCTGTGGGAATGCGAGAAAGACGAGACCCCACAGGAGCGTATGCGACGAGGAGGCTCGGCGCTCGCCCACGGAAAGCGAAGTGTATTCAGTCTGCGAGTTTATAAAAACTGTAAGTGTAGATAAGTCTCGTCTCGTTTAAGAGAGGGGATTTTTTCATTAAATAAAAAAAGAGATGAAATCGATTTACCTTTTTATTTTGTTTACCGCCACTGATTATAAAAAGGAAATATTAACAGTAAAAATGAATAGATAGAAAGGGGAATAATAGAAAAATATTTCTGAAAAAACATGTAAGAAATTCTCACAAAACTCTTTACAAAACTACAAGTTGTTCGTAATATTGAAATATAATGAATACTGTATACAGGATACAGAAGATAACCCGTTATACTTCTAAATATATATAATGAAAGTTTTATATTAAATAATTCATAGAAAAGAAAAGGTGGGAGTAATCATGCTTTATATTGATGGAATATGGCAAGAATCAGAAAGCAAGGAAACCTTTGATGTTTTAAATCCGGCGAATGAAGAAATAGTTGATCGTGTTGCAAAAGGTGGAAAAAAAGAAGCGTTACTAGCAATTGATGCAGCGCAAAAAGCGTTTTTATCTTGGTCGAAATTAACTGCAAAGGAAAGATATGCGTATTTAAAAAAAGCAGCAGATATTTTAAGAGGCAGAGTGGATAGTTTAGCGGAATTAATTACAAAAGAAATGGGAAAACCCGTGTCTGAAGCAAAAGGTGAAATTGGCTTAGCTATTGATTATTTAGACTGGTATGCAGAAGAAGGAAAACGCATTTATGGGGATACTATCCCTGCATCTTCCCCGACTAAACGTTTAATGGTAGTACGCCAACCAGTAGGCGTTGTTGGAGCTATTACTCCTTGGAATTTTCCAGTAGCCATGATCACTAGAAAAGTAGCGCCAGCTCTCGCTGCAGGATGTACAGTCGTTTTAAAACCTTCTGAGGAAAGCCCATTATCAGCAATCGAAGTAATAAAAGCACTGCATGAAGCAGGCATCCCTAATGGAGTAGTCAATCTAGTTCATGGATTACCGAAAGAAATTGGCGATGTGCTGATGAGCAGTCCAGTTGTGAAGAAAATCACCTTTACTGGATCTACAGCAGTTGGAAAAGAACTAGTGCGTAAATCAGCTGATACGATGAAAAAAGTATCGATGGAGTTAGGCGGACATGCACCATTTATCGTTTTTGAAGATGCAGATTTAGATAGAGCGGTAGAAGGAGCAATTGCAAGTAAATTCCGAAATGCTGGACAAACATGTGTATGTACAAACCGTATATATGTGCAAAAGTCTATTTCTGTGGCATTTGCTAATAGATTAAAAACGAAGATGGAGCAATTAGTTGTAGGAAATGGTTTAGACGAGGGAGTTAATATTGGACCATTAATTAATGAGCGAGCGATTGAAAAAACAGTAAGTCATGTACAGGATGCTGTATCTAAAGGAGCAAAGGTAATTTATGGAGGTTCGAAACCAGAAGGAGAAGCATTTAGCAATGGACATTTCTTTAATCCAACAGTCCTTTTACATGCTACGAATGAAATGAAAATAGCTTATGAAGAAACTTTTGGGCCAGTAGCGCCAATCTTTGTTTTTGAAACAGAAGAAGAAGTAATTCAAAAAGCAAATGACACCGTTTATGGTTTAGCATCGTATATTTTCACACAAAACGGAGCGAGAATGTTCCGTGTGTCAGAAGCATTAGACTACGGAATTGTCGGAGTAAATGATGCGATGCCGACAGTGGCACAAGCTCCATTTGGGGGAGTAAAGGAATCTGGAATTGGCCGTGAGGGCGGGAAATATGGAATCGACGACTACCTAGAGACGAAATTTGTCTCTTTCGATTTTGCGTGATCGCTATGGGAGTAAAAGTTGAGAATTATAAAAAAATAGATAAAGCAATCGAAAAAGAAATAAAGGCAATTTTTCAAGATGAATCACGCGTTTTAACGGAAGTGCAAGATTTAGCAAGCTATTCATTTGATGCTTCATTTGGAACGTATTTTCCTGAAATTGTTGTACAGCCGAAAACAACGAATGAAGTAGCGCGTATCGTCAAACTTGCTTATGAACATGTCATTCCTGTTTATCCGAGAGGGCAATCTACCTGTTTATCTGGTGGCCCTCTACCATTAGAAGGAGGCATTGTCATTGATTTAAGCAGAATGAATGATGTGCTTCAAGTAATACCAGAGGATTTAATTGCCATTGTTTCACCAGGAGTACTAACTGCAGCGATCCATAGTGAGGCTGAAAAGCATGGTTTAATGTATCCACCCGATCCAAGCAGCTCTGCTGTTTCCACGATTGGCGGGAATCTTGCAGAGAATTCTGGAGGGCCTAGAGGGTTGAAATATGGTGTTACAAAAGATTATGTACTTGGTTTAGAGGTAGTAACTCCTAAAGGAAAAATAGTCAGAATGGGCGGCAAGACGGTAAAAAATGTGACGGGATACGATTTAACCAAGCTTGTAGTTGGATCAGAAGGGACGCTAGGCATTATTACAGAAGCAACCTTACAGCTTATTCCGAAACCGTTAGCGATAGGAACAGTAATGGCTGTTTTTGATGATCTTGTGAAATCTGGAGAGGCTATTTCACGTATTTTAACATCAGGAATATTGCCATCTAAAATGGAAATGATGGATCAAGAATGTATTAAAGCGGTAGAAAGCTACCAGCCGAGTGGTTTACCTGTAGATGCAGAAGCAATTTTATTAATTGAATTAGATGGTTCAGAACAAGCAGTGGAAGAAGAATTAACGAAAACTAAACATATATGTAAAGAAATAGGTGCTAGGGATGTATTTGCAGCTCAAGATCCTAAAGAGCAAGCAGAGTTATGGAAGGCAAGAAAAATGGTGTCTCCAGCAATTACTCGCATTAAGCCAACAAAAATTTCTGAAGATGCGACCGTTCCTCGGAGCAAAATACCAGCGATGTTTCAAAGGCTGAAGGAAATAAGAGAAAAGTATAATCTCAACCTTGTTGTTTTTGGGCATGCAGGGGATGGGAATTTACATCCGAACATTGTTGCGGATAAACGAGATAAGGAAGAAATGAAGCGTGTAGAGTTGGCTGTTGCAGAAATTTTTGAAGCGGCGGTTACTTTAGGTGGAACGCTATCAGGCGAACATGGAATAGGAATAATGAAAGCACCTTTTATGAAAATGGAATTAGGTACAGATGGACTTGAACTAATGAAGGCTATTAAAGAAAGCTGGGATCCTAAAAATATTATGAATCCTAAAAAAATATTCGCAGATCCAGATGCTGAATTTGTATTAGAAGGGTGAAGAAAATGGACATTAAATCATTACTCGAACAAACGAATCAATGTGTTCAGTGTGGGTATTGTTTGCCAGCGTGTCCTACGTACTTAACCTTTGAAAAAGAAACACATTCCCCACGAGGAAGAATCAATTTAGTGAAGATGGCTGCTGAAGGACAAATTTCTATCACAGATGCAGAAGATGCGATCAATCTTTGCTTAGGCTGTCGAGCTTGTGAAACAGCCTGTCCTTCCGGAGTGGAGTATGGAAAAATTTTAGAGGCTGCAAAAGAAGCCCTTTATCAAGAAAAAAGAAAAAGTGCTTCAAAAATAAGTGGGAAGCTGGAAGATGCAATGTTTATAAAAGTATTCTCCAATTCCAAAAGGCTGCAGCAAGCAGCGGATTTGATTTGGCTGTATCAAAAAACCGGCATGCAAAATGTGGCTCACAAAGCAAAATTAACGAAGGTGCTGCCAGAAAACTTAGCAGTATTTGAATCCGTTTTACCGACAGTAACGTCGCCAAAAGCTAGAAAAAATCGACCGAATGTATTTTATCCAGGTGTAGATAAGGTTCCAGAGAAGTATAAAGTAGCATTTTTTACAGGATGTGTGATGGACGCTGTTTTTGAGAAAATCAACCGTCTTTCCATAGAGGTATTAGCGGCAGTTGGTTTTGAAGTACATGTCATTAGCAATCAAACTTGCTGCGGCGCTTTGCATGCACATGCAGGTCGAACAGATGATTCACGTATGCTGGCTAAACAAAATATTGCAGCTTTTGAAAAGATAGACGCTGATTTTATCGTGAACAACGCAGGTGGCTGCGGAGCGATGCTTGTTGAGTATGATCACTTATTAGGAGCAGATTGGTCAGATAGAGCAAAGGTATTTGTATCTAAAGTACGAGATATTAGTGAGTTGCTAAATACAGTTGAGTTGCCGTTCAAAAAATCTATCGGAGAAATTGTTACGTATCAGCATTCATGCCATATGACAAACGTTCAAAAAGTGGTCCATGAACCACTAGAACTAATAAAGAAAATTCCTGGTGTTATATATAAAGAGATGGAAAATCCCAAGATGTGTTGTGGATCAGCTGGTATATATAATGTAGTAAACTACAATGAATCCATGCAAATTTTAGATGACAAGATGAACAATGCAAAAAATACGAGGGCTAGCATTATTGTTACGACTAATCCAGGTTGCTTGTTACAAATGAAATTAGGAATTAAACGAGAAGGATTAGAGAAACAAACTCGTACGTTGCATCTAGTTGAATTGTTGGCAGAATCAATGGACATTCTTTAAGAATATAAATAAATAGATTCCAAAATATATTCAGATTCAAGATCTCAAGAATATATCTAAGTGCGTAAAGTGGGAATAATTGTATATAGAAGAAAAAGAGGATCAAAAAGGACTCATCTAAAGGAATGGTAAGCAGAGAAGAAATATTATAGGTGAAATAGAAAATATTGGTTGGGTAGTGTTAGATAATATAACAAGAACATTGCATTATTCTACAGTTTTTATATACTTATCACATAACACGCGTATTTTGGATACAGAATACAATAATGAAAGAAGGTTATGTTTGATGATGCAGAAAATTGTACAATCGGAAACGTTAGCAGATCGTGCTTATAATGAGATAAAAAAAGCAATTATTCGTGGAGATTTTAAGCCGGGTGATCCATTACCAGAAGAAGAAATTGCTTCTATGCTTGGAATTAGCAGAACACCAATACGCAAAGCAATTGCAGAACTTACATTTGATGGGCTGGTTACATCAGAGAGTGGGAAAAAGGCACGTATTTCCTTCATTTCTGACGAAGATTTTGAGCACTATATTAAATTAAGAAAAGTGCTGGAAGTATTATCAGCAGAAGAAGCTGCTCCTCTTGTAACAAATGGCATGATAAGTCATTTAGAGATGCTTATGACAAATCAGAAAAAAGCAATAGAGGAGAAAGATCTCTATACTTACATTGATTTAGATTCTCAATTCCATCTTAGTATAGCTGAAATTTCTCGTAATAGAAAATTACAAGACTTTATTGAACAAATTCATAATCAATTATCAAGATATTTAGTGCTTTCTGGTACACTTGCCGAAAGTGCTCGAGAAGCACATGAAGAGCATATAAAAATTATCGAAGCATTAAAAGAACGGAATGCAAAGAAAGCTGGAGAAGCCATCCGTTTTCATATAGAAAATGTAGAACGGCGTTCATAGTTTTAACATCATAAATGGAGGTATTTTGAATGATTGTTTCTATTTGTGAGGAAGTATTGCCTTCACATCAAGAGAAAATATTACGTGAAACAGGGGAAGAAATACTTCATTTTAATTCCTTAAAAGATGTTCCGGATCATATCAAGGAATCTCTTGAAGTTTTACTAGCATACGGACCAAGTTTTGATGGGCAAGAAGTAGCTACCTTTGAGCGGTTTCCAAACTTAAAATGGGTTCAGTGGTTTAGTGCAGGCATCGATGATTTAGACATTCGTGAATTAGATGAAAGAGGCATTATTTTGACAAATGCCTCTGGAATTCACGTTAAACCGATGAGTGAATATGTACTTATGTGCATGCTTCACTTTGAAAAAGACATGGATCGCTACCAAACATTAAAGAACAAAAAACAATTTGATCGAAGTAAGTTAGTTGGGGAGTTAACAGGTCTAAAAGTGCTGCTATACGGCACTGGTGTTATTGGGCAAGCCATCGCCAAGACACTTTCGTTGTTTGATATAACTGTTTATGGGGTAAATACATCCGGAAAGCCTGTACCTCATTTTCAAAAAACGTTCACATTAGAGGAAGCAGAAAAGGAAATTGGTCAAGTTGATTATGTCATTTCCCTTCTTCCGTCCACTACAAAAACGCGAAATTTCTTTACAAAAGAGTATTTACAGAAGATGAAGCCAGAATCTGTGTTTATTAGTATTGGCCGTGGAGATGTAGTGGAAGAGCAAGCGGTAGTAGAACTGATTCAAAGTAAGGCATTAAGAGGAGCAGCGATGGATGTGTTTCAACAAGAGCCGCTTACGGCGAGTAGTCCCTTATGGGAATGTGAGAATTTGATTTTGACACCACATATGTCAGCGAAATCGATTTATTATATTGATCGTTGTGTTGACATCTTTATCAAAAATACCAATGCAAGGCGAACAGACGGAGAAATGATAAATGTTATTAATACAAGCAGAGAATATTAAGGCGAGAGGTGATTTGATGTATGCAAAAATAAAAGATCTGCCATTATTTGATCAAGTAGAAGCAATTACAATCTCTCTTGTAAAAACATTGAGTGTAAATGGAACAAATGGAGAAGTACAGATTGCAGATAAGATTGAACAATTTTTACGTAGTTTTCCTTACTTTAAACAACGCCCCGATCAGGTGTGGACACAAGAGCTGCCAAATGATGCAATCGGCAGAAAGAATGTGTTTGCTCATATAAAAGGCAATGGAAAATCAAAGAAAACAGTTGTTTTTCATGGGCATATTGATACGGTTGGAATTGAAGATTTCGGTGCTTTGCAATCAAGCGCTAATGATCCGGAAGCACTATTAGAGTATTTTAAAACGTATTCAGATGAAGAGATTCGTTCGCAGGCTTTATCCGGAGACTGGATGTTTGGACGTGGAGCACTGGATATGAAGAGTGGGGTTGCCGTTCATTTAGCGAATGTTCTCTACTTTAGTGAACATCAGGATGAGTGGGATGGAGACATCATTTTTATGGCAAATCCAGTCGAGGAAAATCAGCATTCAGGTGCTATTGCATCTGTGGATGAATTGCTGCGTCTGCGCGCGGAAGAAGGCTTGGATTATGTAGTGGCAATTAATACGGACTATATTTCTGCTTTCTACCCTGGTGATACGAACAAGTACATTTACACTGGTGCAGGAGGAAAGCTTTTGCCATGTTTTTATGTATATGGGCGTGAAACCCATGTAGGACAAACGCTTAATGGACTTGACCCAACACTAGTGACAGCAGAATTAAATAAACGCATCAACAATAATATGGAATTAACCGAACAAATTGAAGGTGAACTGATTACTCCTCCTTCCGCACTTTATCATAGAGATACGAAAGAGTTTTACAATGTACAAACTGCGGTATCTAGTCACTTATATTTTAATTTTATGGTATTAGAAGCTTCACCGAAGGACATTATGGAAAAGTTAAAAGTGGTGGCACAAGAAGCTGCGGCAGAAGTGACAGAATATTATGAAAAAAATTACGATACTTTTGCGAAAGTGAATAATTTTCCATCTGATCGCCCTAATTGGGATATGGAAGTATATAGCTATGTAGAGTATTGTGAGAAGCTTTCTAAACAAGGAATAGATGTAAAGGCTGTCTCAGAGCAGGTGCTCAAAGAAAATCAAACACTTGAGTTGCGGGAGCTTTGTTTCAAAATAGTGGATAGACTACGAGAATTAGATCAAGCGGTAAAGCCATGTGTGATTATTTTCTATGCACCACCATATTGTCCACATAATTATTTGACTGGGAAAGGTGCAAGGGATCAAGTTATTTTACAAACGATTGAAGAGGCAACAGCAAGTATTTCTCAACGTACGAATGATACTTTTTCAGTAAAGAAATTCTTTCCTTATCTTTCCGATAGCAGCTATTTATCTCTTCATGATACAGATGAGGAAATTGACTATCTTGTCGATAACTTTCCTGAATGGAATAAGATTTACCCAGTGCCAATTAAAGATATTCGCAAATTAAATATCCCTTCTATTAATGTTGGCGTGTATGGGTTTGATGCTCATCGTTGGACGGAACGCGTATATAAACCGTATTCCTTCGATACTGTACCAAAACTTATTCGAGATATGACAAATTCTTGGTTAAAGGCTTCTGCCAAACAATTATAAGCAAAGGAAAAGGTGATAATCATGACATTAACATCAGAATCTTTAGCAACACGCGCAAATAAAGTATTTCCTCCAATTGCACAAAGAGCAACTACTGTTGGAATTGTGAAAGGAGAAGGTTCTTACGTTACAGGTGAAGATGGAAAACAATATTTAGATTTTGCCAGCGGAGTAGCAGTAACAAATGTTGGGCATAACCATCCACTTGTTGTAGAAAGAGCAAAAGCACAAATCGATGAGTTAATCCATGGCGGCCATAACGTACTATATTATCCGGTATATGTTGAACTTGCTGAAAAGCTAAATGAATTAAACGGTGGCAACTGCAAAGTATATTTTTCGAACAGTGGGGCAGAAGTGAATGAAGGGGCTATCAAACTAGCAAAACATGTAACGAAACGTCCTGGCATCATTTCATTTAAACGTAGTTTCCATGGACGTACATTGGCTACTACTACATTGACTGCTTCCAGCTCTTTATACCGAAAAGGATATGAAGGGCTTCTGCCAAGTGTTTATTATGCTGAATATCCTTATGCTTTCCGCACTGGATTGTCTGAAGAGGAAGAAGTACAACGTTGTTTAGATTCATTGGAAGAAATCTTTAAATTCTTAATTGCTCCAGATCAAGTAGCGGCAATTATCATGGAACCTGTTCAAGGAGAAGGCGGATATATCGTTCCACCGGCAAAATTCATTAACGAGATTAGAAGAATTTGCGATCAACATGGCATTCTATTAATTTTTGACGAAATTCAAACTGGTTTTGGACGTACAGGAAAAATGTTTGCATGGCAGCATTTTGGTGTGCAGCCAGATATATTGACGCTTGCAAAAGGAATTGCAAATGGATTCCCACTCAGTGCCTTAGTAGGAAAGGCGGAATTGATGGACCAATGGACAGCTGGCACTCATGGAGGAACGTACGGAGGAAATCCAGTTTCATGTGCTGCATCACTTGCAGTTATTGAAATATTGGAAAGTGGTTTGCTAGAGCAATCAGTCAAAATGGCAGAATATTTTACTGGGAAACTTTCTGGCCTAGCTTCTACTTTTACGAACATTCGTGATATTCGTGGACTAGGATTAATGATTGGAATGGAATTCGTTCAAGCTGATGGCCAACCGGATGCAAAAACGGTAGCTGCATTAAAAGAAAAAGCATTGGAAAAAGGATTAATTCTGCTTACTTGTGGAACAGAAAAAAATGTAATTCGTTTTATTCCTCCACTTACGGTTACAAAAGAAGAAATTGATGAAGCATTTAGCATCATCAAAGGTTCTTTAGAAGAAATACAATAAATTATTAAACTGTAAAATACAATTTAATAACGTTAAAATTTTCATATGAATTTAATAGAATAATTGAAATAGGGGCCCTTAGACAGTCGAACTAGCAATTGGGGCCTCATATTTTATGCAAATTAGCAGCTTCCTATTCAGTTGTTTTGGAGTATTAAACGAAGAATATACATCTTGTAGAATGATGAAAAAACAACAAATACTTAATACCTAAAAAAGGGAGAAATATTTTGTGAAACATTTAATCAACCCAAAAACGAATAATATTCAACCATCTATGATTAGAAAAGTATCGGACAAAGTTGCTCAATATAATAATGCGATCAATTTGACTGTAGGACAGCCAGATTTTAATACGCCTGATCATATTAAAATGGCTGGAATACAAGCGATTGAAAAGAATCATACAAACTATACTAGTAATGCTGGAATACTTGAATTAAGATATGCTGCAACTAAATTTATGGAGGAAAAATATCAGCTTTCCTATAATCCTGAAACGGAAGTGCTTGTTACTGCGGGAGCAACAGGAGCTCTGGATATTGCTTTTCGAACAATTCTTACAGAAGGATGTGAAGTTCTACTGCCAGCTCCTATCTATCCAGGATATGAACCTTTAATTAAGTTAGCTGGTGCAGTACCTGTTTATATAGACACTACTGTTAATAATTTTATTTTAACTGTTGATATGATAAAAGAAAAAATGACAGATAAAACTCGTTGTATTGTATTATCTTTTCCTTCCAATCCAGTTGGAAGCATACTAAATAAAGAACAATTAATAGAGATTGCTGAGTTGCTTAGAGAAAAAGACATTTTTATTCTATCTGATGAAATTTATAGTGAACTAACCTATGGAAAACAGCATACTTCCATTGCATCGTTAAAAGGAATGAAGGAAAAAACGATTATCGTCAACGGGCTTTCTAAATCCCATTCTATGACAGGCTGGAGAATAGGACTATTATTTGCACCAGAATATCTGACATCAGAAATATTTAAGGTTCACCAATACAGTACAACTTGTACTTGTTCAGTCAGTCAACATGCAGCAGCTGAAGCCTTAACTATTGGTATAAATGATGCAGGTGGGATGAAAAAAGAGTACGAAAAGAGAATAAACTTTGTTTATGAGCGACTGACTAAAATGGGACTTTCAGTACTGAAGCCTGAAGGTGCGTTTTACATTTTCCCTTCTATCAAAAGCTTAAATATAAGTTCACTGGAATTTGTTGATCAGCTGCTTGAAAAAATGAATGTGGCAGTTGTACCTGGCGTTGCCTTTTCAGAATATGGAGAAGGATATATTCGTATTTCTTGTGCTGCTTCTTTTGAGAACCTTCAAGAAGCAATGAATCGAATGGAAGCCTTTGTAAAAGAAATTACTACTCAAAAGATTGTTTAATATTAATCAACCTAAAGTTTATGCAATTATTACATCATAGATAAATTCATTTGTTATTTGTTGATAGCTAGAAAGTTGGGCTAAATATGTTAAAAAATTTTAACAAATTCATAATAAAAGCAATGCCTATTTTAACACCAGCAGGTTTATTAATCGGTGTTCTTTTTGGTGATAAAATTACCCATCTCTCCTTTTTAATTCCTTGGATATTTGCATATGTTACATTAATTGGGAATTTAGGTTCTAAATTTAAACAATTAGATTTTGTAAATACGGAGACCTTTTCCTTTTCTTGTTAGTTTAATGGTATTGCATATAGTGATGCCGTTTTTTGCATGGGGATTAGGTCATCTGATTTTTCATGGAGATTCATTTACGATTACAGGTTTTGTTTTGGCTGTTGTCATTCCGACAGGGGTTACAAGTTTTATATGGGCAACAATTCATAAAGGAAATCTTTCCTTTGCATTAGCAATTATTCTATTTGATACGCTGCTTTCTCCTCTTATCGTTCCAGCAAGTTTATCTTTTTTTGTTGGAGAGACAGTTGCGATGGATACGTGGGGATTAATAAAAAATTTATTTTTAATGATTGTTTTTCCTTCCGTATTAGGAATGCTGCTAAATCATTTAACAAAAGGAAAAGCAAATCTAGTATTAGCAGAAAAGCTTTCTCCTTTTTCTAAAATAGGTGTTGTTTTCATAGTTTGTATCAACGGAGGCATATTAGCTCCATATTTAAATAAATTGGATGTAAAGGTGCTTCTTATCATAAGTACTGTATTCGTCATCTCTTGCACAGGATATTTAATTAGTTTGGGGATAAGCTTGCTGTTAAAATGGGAACGAGATGTTGTGGTGTCGATGACATTTTGCAGCGGCATGAGAAATATAAGTGCAGGATCTGTATTAGCCATCACTTTCTTTCCTGCTGCTGTTGCATTGCCTGTTGTTCTTGGAATGCTTTTTCAACAAGTTTTAGCATCAGTCTTTGGACAAATGCTTTATAAATATTATTTAAAAAAATATAAATATACAGCTTTAAAAGAATGAGAAGTTTCAAGAAAAGATTATAATATCCATAGCGTAGAAAAACGAACGAGGTGATAAGTGCCTCGTTTTTATATAGATGTTATCATTATAGGAAAGCTAGGTTTTCCTTATGTAGTTATAATGCAGGAGAACAATAGAATATACAGACATTGTTTGAATAATATGGACAAGAAAGGAATAAGTTTAATATGAATTATCATGCTTTTTTTCCTAATTACATAAAAGAGGCGCTTAAAAATGATCCACCTGGAGCATGGATGCCTCAACTTCCAAAAGAGTGCATTTCCTTAAGCTCCGGCTATCCAGCACCTTCCCTAGTTCCTTCAGAAGAAATGAAGAAAGCAGTCGACAATTTAATCAAAGAAGAACGAGATCTTCCTTTTCATTATCAAGGAAGCCCTCGTTCAGCGAGTTTACAGGAGCTCATTCAAAAAAGGTTGGAAAAGCGTGGGATTAGCATTAGCGATGGTGAGCTATTAATTACATCAGGAGCATATCAGGCTCTGGATGTAATTGCACGAACTTTACTAGATCAAGAAGCGGCTGTCGCTGTTGAATCTCCAACTTATATGGAGGTGCTAGAAACTTTTCAAAACTATACGAAGGAAATAATTACAATACCGTTAGATGAAAATGGAATCCAAACAGATGAATTAGAAGTGGTATTGAAGGAAAGAAAACGTAATGGGTTTGCGCTTCCTCGATTTTTATATACGATTCCATCCTTTCATAATCCTTCAGGTACAACCTTGTCGCCTGAACGACGCAAACGGCTGCTTGAGCTTTCGAAAGAATTTAATTTTCTTATTGTTGAGGATGATGCGTATGGAGAATTATCCTTCTTTGAAACTCCGCTGCCTTGTAAAGCAATCGATTTAGATGGGAGAGTCTTGCATGTTGGTTCATTATCCAAGGTTGTTGCGCCCGGAATGAGAATTGGATGGATTGCAGGGCCTAAGGAGTTAATATCTACTTTCGCGTGGTTTAAAAAAGATTTAGACCATTCCTTTATTCAAGCAGCTATGGCGGTATACTTAGAAAGTGTTGATGTTGAAGAACGAAATAAAATGTTAACAGAAGTGTACCGGACTAAATGTGATGCGATGGTTAAGGCCGTGGAACAATTTTTCCCAAAATCGGCTACTTGGTATGTACCAAAAGGTGGATATTTTATGTGGATAAAAATTCCGGGTGTCGATACATCACGGTTGTTAGAAAAAGCTTTAGCAATCGGTGTTTCATATATACCGGGGAAATACTTTTACTTTAATCAAGAGGAAGGAACCGAGTTTCTCCGACTTTCGTTCAGTTATTCTGATAAAGAAGACATTGTTAAAGGAGTTCAAAAGCTTGGAGAGCTTCTTTCGAATTCTATATAAAATTTAATTATTTGTCGATAAAAGGGGTTCAGAATGGTATCATTCTGAACCCCTTTTAAAATTAATCTTCATCTTAAATATCTTCTCGAATTAATGGCAAGGTAGAACAGTGGATTCCTCCGCCCATTTTGCGAATTTCTGTTAATTCAATTGGAAATACTTCGATGCCATGATTTTTAAGATTTTCTATTGTCTTATGTGCATCTGCAGCAACCAGTACTTTTCCAGGAGAGACTGCTAAACAGTTTGCAGCACGTTCAGGATCAGATGGATCCGTATAGATTAGTTTTATCCCTCTTGATCGAAGCTCTTCTAAGAACCAATAAGGAAGACGACCTGGTTCAACAAGAGCTGTCTTATGATCGATCATAACATACATTTCATCTAAATGGATGCGATCATTTGGTACATCTATTACAATTAAGTCAATATTTTGCCATGATAAAATTTGTCTCAGCTGATCAATACCGGCTTGATTCACACGAATGGAGCGGCCAATTAGAGCTGTTTTTTCATCAAGCATTGCAAAGCTTCCACCTTCAATAAAACCTTCCCCTTGAATTGTAGCGAGAACAGGCATCCCTAATTTCGCAAATGTTTGATAGGCTGCTTTTTCTTCCCCTTGACGCATTGGCAATGCAAGGCGCGTAACAATAACTCCACTCGGTACAACAAGTCCAATATCCCTTGTGTACATTGTTTTTGTATGTTGTGGAGAAGCGAAATCAATATCTACCACTTCAGCTCCACATTTTTCTAAGGTTGCACGCAGTTGATCATGCTGATAGTGCAGAAGCTCTTCATTAATTGGTTCTTTTCCTTGCAAATAACTAATAATACGTCCATTTCCATCTCGAAGTACTTGTGCATCTACATTTTCTTCGTACTGCATTTTTCGAAATAATTCTAGCTCCTTGCCAGGTCGGTGGACCAATACTTTTTTGATTTGTCCAATATAATTAGAAGCACCCCATTTTTCTCCCCAAACTACCTTCATAGCATTAGGTTCTGAAAAAGATTCTTTTAATAAACTTGTTCCTAAATATTCTTGAGTAGGTACTAGCATCATATTGACTCCTTTTATAGTATTTTTCATTTATTTTTATCCCAAATCTTATACAGGTAATGTAACATCAATCTTAATTATTTAAAAATTCAAAGTTTTAATCATATTCATATGTGTTTTTGATGTTAGATTTTCTTACAAGGTTATTGAAATAGTATATATTTTTCTATAGAATTAATTAGTTATAAGTTAAATAATATAAAAGGGTGAAAAAGTGTGGAAATACGTCAATTAAAGACATTTGCTATTGCAGCAGAACATTTAAATTTTACAAGAGCTGCAGAAATATTAAATTTCACACAGCCAACTGTTAGCTCGCAAATTCAGGCGTTAGAGCAAGAGTTAGGTCAACCTTTATTTCTCCGTATCAACAAAAAGTTAAAACTTACACCTGCTGGGGAAATGTTGCAAAATTATACTAACGAGCTTTTACTTACTGTTCAAAAAATAGAACAGGGATTTGCTGCACTTTCTGAACCGAAGGGGAAACTTACAATTGCTGCAGCGGAAGTTTATTGTACGAACTATTTGCTTCCCATTACGACGGAATACATTAAAAATCATCCAAGTGTTAATATAGAGATATTATCAAGGCAAACAAGCAAGGTTATTAAAGGCGTCTTAAATAAACAGTATGATGTCGGGATTATTGCTGGAGAGTTTCAAGATAATGCCATATCCAGCACAGTTCTGGAGGAAGAAGAACTGTTGCTAGTAGTCAGCAAAGCACTGTATGAAAAATACTCAGTTGATCGCCTGCTGGCAGAGCTCCCATTTATGAGATTTAGAGCAGATGGTGAATTCCAAAAAATGATGGATATCTATATGAACAAACTTCCCTTTAAACCAAGCCAAACGATTCTTGTGGAAAGTGAAAAAGCAATCAAACAAGGAATCATTCATCAAAAAGGGATTGGTGTGATGTCCAGCAATTATGTGAAAAGGGAACTGGAAACAGGCAAACTGGCAGCTCTACGTTTATTTGAAGAAAAGGTAATGGTAAAAACATCACTGATTGCACTTCAGGAAAATTCACAGCTCCAAACACTTAAATCATTTTGTGAAATGATTCAGTTGGTTTGGGACAAAGTACATGAATTGCCATCGTTTACTTAGCTCAGGAAAACCTTCAATACCTTATTATTCATATAATGGAAATATGAAGACAACTTCACATATTTTTACATATTTTATACAAAGAATTAAAAAATGATTTACAACCATATGTTACCTTTGTATAGGTGAAATTGAATGCGAAGGGAGATCTTATAAGGTCATGAAAAAGAAATTATTAGGTGTTACGCTAGCAGGTGCAGTAGCGCTCGGATCATTTGGATTTGGAAATGGATTAGAAGCAGAAGCGAAAGCGTCAAAGAAAATGCCGAAAGAGCCAAAAAACGTTATTATGATGGTGATGGATGGGACAAGCTCTAGTGCGACAACGTTAGCTCGTTGGTATAAGGGCAAACCGCTACATATGGATAAATTAATGGCAGGTGGAGTACGTGCTTATTCAGCAGAATCAGCAATTACCGATTCAGCTCCAGCAGCAACAGCATTAGCAACTGGCAACAAATCAAACTCAGGGTATATCGGTGTATTACCATCTTTAGTCAACACACCAGGTGTGAAACCTGTATCTAAAAATAAACAATATAGCCCAGTAGCAAATGTTCTTGAAGGGGCGAAATTAACTGGTCGTGCAACAGGTATTATCGCTACATCTGAGATTCAGCACGCAACACCAGCTGGATTTTCTGCTCACCATTATGATCGCGGCAACTTTGAAGTGCTTGGTGAACAGCAAGTTTATCAAAATATTGACGTCGTGTTAGGTGGAGGAAAACAATCTCTTTTACCAGGTGAGGGAGAAAAGAGCCGCAAAGATGGCGAAGATCTTGTGAAAGTAATCAACAAAAAAGGTTATGACTTCGTTGAAACAAAAGATGAGTTAATGAAATCAAAATCAAGAAAAATTTGGGGTGCTTTCGCTGATCGTGATTTAGCAAATGATATGGATCGCAAACAAACAAAGCCAGAACAGCCAACATTATCTCAAATGACGGATAAAGCGATTAAAACATTATCAAAAGATAAAGATGGATTCTTCTTATTTGTCGAAGGAAGCAAGCCTGACTGGTCTGCACATGGAAATGAGCCTATAGGCATGCTAAGTGAAGTTTTAGCATTTGACGAAGCGGTTGGAAAAGCAGTTGAATTTGCGAAAAAAGATGGCAACACGATGGTTATTGCTGTATCAGACCACGGTAATAGCGGTCTTTCCATCGGAAACGCCAACACAACAAAAGGTTATGATACAACGCCTGTATCCGCTTATATCAATCCATTGAAAAAAGCGAAAATGACGATGGAAGGTGTTTTAGCTTCTTTAAATGAGGATTTATCTAATAAAGAAGAAGCAGCTGCTTTATATGGGTTAGATAACTTAACTGCTGATGAAAAAGCACAGTTAGATGCAGCCCAAGATAAAAAGGCAATTGGTGCTACATTACCTAAATTGTTAGCAAATCGTGCAAACCTTGGATTTACAACAGGCGGACATACTGGTGAAGATATGTTCCTATATTCTTATGGCGTTAAACGTCCAGTTGGTCACTTTGACAACACTGATATTGCAAAACATATGGCAAAATCAATGAACTTTGATTTAAACAAGTTAACAAATCAACTATTTATTCAAGCAGATAAAGCATTTAAAAACGCTAAAGTAACAGTTGATTCTAAAGACCAAAATAATCCAGTACTTGTTGTCAAAACAAACAAACGCACCGTTAAATTCCCAGTGAATAAAAACATTGCGATTGTAAATGGAAAACAAATTCAAATGAAGAGCGTCGTTGTACAAGATAAAAACGGTCGATTCTTTGTGTCAAAACAAGCGCAAGACATCGTGAAAAAAGGTAAATAAGATATTTTTTCAGCAGCAAAAGCCTTTCATCTCTCTGAAAGGCTTTTGCTATTTTAATAGAATAATATTTAATTTCGTCTATACACATAAGGATCTTCCGGCTGTGCAACTTTTTTCCATGTGGTTACTTTTAGAACGGGAATTGTTTTTTTGAAAGGTTGATAGTAGATGGTTTCCAACTTCCCTGATACTTCTAACCATTCATCATTTTTTGTTTTCAACTCATCAGGAAGATCCAATAGCATACCGTAAACACCTGAGTCCGCAATACAATGGATAATGCCGAATCGCAGCAAAAAGGCTTGATTTGCATCTAACTCTTTTTCGCGATAAGAAAATCCTGTGATGGTTACTTGCTTATCGATAAATTGGCCTGGATAGTTATAGATTGTCTCTAAATCATTTAAGAAATTTTGTTCGTTTAAAGTAATCGTGTCTTTGTTGTTAAGCTTTTTAAGCCCGGTATCCATCAATTCTCTATACCCTTCTTTTCCATAATATCCACTTGTATCTGGCTGGAGAAACTGATGCTGGCTATATTCATCTCCTTCCGCGTACACTGGGAAAGTCAGCCCTTTTTTAGCGACAATATTAGAATCTAATGTAGCAACAGGCAAAAAAAGACCTGTAATAACCGGTGTTAATAAAACTAAAAATGTAAAGCCTCTTTTCCACCATGTGTTTTCCTCTTTCGCATGATCATGGCCACAATGATCACTGCAATCTTCATGAGCAGAATTGTCCCGTTTTATATAAAAGTAAATACAGATTAAGGTGAAAAAGATACAAATATAAATAGCTGACTCTGAAATATAGGCATATTTCATATTTATATATTTTGATATATTGCCAGAAGCATGAAGGTGGAAAAATAAATAAGTGAATCCGATAAGGACAAATATACGAAACATAAACAAGCCCCCTTTATAAAAAGATGGTTAAAAGTAAAACAGTGATCGTTATACACGCTGTTAATAGCAAAACAAATTTACTTTTAAATGTACTTAATAACATGAACGTATTTTTGATGTCTAACATTGGTCCAAAAACTAAAAAGGCTACGATGGAACCAGTTGAAAAGCTGCTTCTAAAACTAGAAGCAACAAAAGCATCCGCTTGGGAACATAGACTCAACACGTATGCTAATCCCATCATGACTAGATGAGAAGATACAGGTCCATTTCCAATCGAAACAAGGGTGGATGTTTTAATAAAAGTTTGCACAGCCGCCGCGATAAAGGAACCAATTACCAAGTATTTGCCTACGGAAAAGAATTCATCAATAGAATGCTTAAGCATAGCGACCAGTCTGTCTTTAAAAGAATGATAATGCGTATGATGGGATTCTTTATTTTTTAACGGAGAGCTTTTTATCATCATTTTTAAAAGAAGTCCTACAATAATAGAAACTAGTAAAGCAAATCCTCCCCGATATAATACCATGGTCCAGCTGTTTCCAAAGGCAATATAGGTTGAAAACAGTACGATAGGATTAATAATTGGCCCCGTCATCATAAAAGCAATCGCAGCAGGCAAAGAAACTCCTTTTAAAATTAATCTTCTTGTAATGGGAACAATACCACATTCACATGCAGGTATAATACTGCCTAGCAGGGACGCAACAATTACGGCTAAAATAGTATTTTTCGGCATAATTTTTGCAATCAATTCTTCCGACACAAAAATTTGAATAATGCCGGATACAATGACGCCAATTAAGATAAATGGAAGTGCCTCAATGATAATGCTGATAAATATAGTATTCATTTGCAACAATGTCTGCGTATTCATAAACATCTCCTAATGTCAGTAAGTTTAAATAAACAGAATGATAACAAAGTATAGCATGTTTAAATGAAGATTAAATGAAAATTGGATAAGTAATTTCTGGTTAAAGTAGTTATTGGTATGCAAAAGGAAAAAGGAGTGTGTCCCAAAAGTATAACTTTTAGGACACACTCCTTTATTAGCTTACAATTTTCTATAATGCTTTTTCCAATGTCTTAGGAAATAAAACTGAGTTTTCTAAATCAAATAGTTGGAAAACCTCTGATTCTAAAGCCTCTAATCGTGTATTTACTACTCGTTGTGTTGCACATGAACCTTCCGGTGGTGTATATTGGTTTGTTACTTCTCGAAGTTCTTGGAAAAGGTTTCGAACAAAAGTATGTGATTGTTTTGCTTTTTCGATCGATTCTTGAAGCTGAACTGTCATATCGTTTGACTCTTCATTTTGAGATGCTAAAAGGAGCGGGAAATCGATAGTATCTTCTCGAATCATTTGCTGTTCTAATTCTATTCTGATTTCATGGAATAGTTTATGAAGTGAATAAATGTGAGGGTTTTTGGCTCCATGAGCTCGTAACATTTTCGTTAAGTATGGACTTAATTGTGGCAATTCATCATTTAAATAGCCGTGATGTTTTATCCGAATATAGTCAATTAATTCTTTACTAGAAGCAGTTTGGTCATCGATGCTTTTTTCTGCTAATGATTTCGTAACATAGTACAATGTATTTAGTTTTGTGATAATTTCATCGGCAGGAAGGTTGGCTTCAGTTATTGCTGCTTGCAGTTGCCTGTTGCCTCCACAACAGTAATTTATTTCGTATGATTTTAAAATATCTGTTGCTTTCGGCAACTGTGTGACAATATCACGAATGATTGAACTTCCTGTAAAAACAGCTTCCATTCTTATCCCTCCAAAAATTTATTTTACATACCTTTTTATCATAACGTTCATTCTGGAATAAGGCAGTGATAAAAATCACAATGCATCATTTTTCTGATTATTCAAAAATGTAAAAATGTTGAATTTTTTAGTAGAATTCCTCTAAATTTCACATAATTTGTAGAAACGTTCACTAAATTGTCATAATTTAATAGAAAATTCAGAAAAATATAATATATACTAAACTTGTAAATATATATTAATAGGGGGAATTCAAAATGAAAATTAGTGCAAGAAACCAATTAGAAGGAAAAGTATTATCAGTAACAGAAGGTGCGGTTAACGCAAAAGTAGATGTAGATTTAGGAGAAGGCAAAGTTATTACGTCTATTATTTCAATGGACGCTGTAAAAGAACTAGGATTAACAGAAGGTTCATCTGTAACAACATTAATTAAAGCTTCTAATGTGCTATTAATGGCATAGTGAAGAAAAATAGGTCCTTATTTACTAATAGGGACCTTTTTTTTGTTTAGGCTGTTTTCGTATAGATTGTTGCTTTTAAACGGGCAGCCTAAATACACTTCGTCCGTTTAGCGAGCGTCGAGCCTCCTCGTCGCATTCGCTCTGCTTAAGTCTCGTCTTTCTCGCATTCCCACAGGAGTCTACGTGTATTCAGTCTGCTGAGTACTTATTCTCCTATTTTTTACTTAAAAAATAACAAACTTTGAGAAAACAGCCTTTGTTTATCACTGCTTTTCCTTAATCATTTGATGTAGTTCTTTCACCCATTTCATGTTATTGAATATACTGATTTCAGTATTTATGAAGAGGGAGGAGACAAGGATGAACCCAAAGTATCCTTATATCGGATCGGAAAAAATATGTGAAGAAGTGCCAATTACTTTTCCGGCTCAGCAGCAGTATCATCAGCCAGGGTTGGAATATTTGATGGTTCCTCGTCCGATCTATGATAACCCAAACTATAAAGGAACAGGAAAGTTAAAAGATAGGGTAGCTGTTATAAGTGGTGGAGACAGCGGAATTGGCAGAGCTGTTGCAGTTGCCTTTGCGAAAGAAGGCGCCACGATCGTTATTGCTTATTTTGATGAGCATAAAGATGCGAAGGAAACAAAAGCTGCTGTAGAGAAGTTAGGGAGACCTTGTGTTTTAATACCAGGTGATTTAAGAAAAAAAGAACATTGTCAATATGTGGTGGAAACGACAGTTCATCTTTTCGGCAAAATAGATGTTTTAATCAATAATATAGGCGTTCAATTCGTCCAAAATAATTTGGAAGATATATCGGACGAACAATTAAAGAATACATTTGATACGAATATTATGTCTTTTTTTCATCTAACAAAAATAGCACTTCCTCATATGTCAAATGGAAGCAGCATTGTCAGTACGACATCGGTGAATGCGTATATTGGGCGGGACAATTTAATCGATTATTCCGCTACAAAAGGAGCGATTGTCAGCTTTACTAGAGCGTTGGCAAATAATGTGGTCGATAGAGGAATTCGCGTGAATGCAGTAGCTCCAGGCCCTATTTGGACACCATTGCAGCCTGCGACTCAGCCACCTGAAAGCATCAAGCATTTTGGCACAGACGTACCGATGAAACGAGGCGGTCAACCATATGAGCTTGCACCCGTTTATGTGCTTTTAGCATCAGACGATGGTTCTTATATAACCGGGCAAACGATTCATGTAAACGGAGGGCAAATGGTAACGACATAAACAAGTAGTGTTTCGGTAGTACAATAGTTATTGCTCATCTATAATCCATGCATAAAAACATATAGTATTTATCCTCTAAGATAGTCTATTGTGGCTGTCTTTTTTATCATTTGCAGCAGATAATCTTCTGTTGGCGCACTCGACTGCCTTCTCTAAACAAAAAAAGAAAGGAAAATAAATGATCTTTACAGATGCATTTAATTTTCCTTTACTTCATTTTCTTTCTTTTCCACTTCTTCTAGCAATTGTGATTGCCATCCATAAAGTTCATTAATTTCACTTACTACTTTATTTAAGAAATCATCTGTAATAACGTCTTCTCTTTCGATATTCATATAATCACCTCTTTCTTTATTTGTAGTGTTAGTATTAATCTGAAATGATGGGTTTATACAGTATCATAGTGAAAATACTATATTGGATTGGGAATGATGTGGGTAAAGCATAGGATATATTTTGAATATTTTTATAAACAAGAAGGGAAACGGTTATTTTTTATTCACTGTAATAGAACTTGCTGAAAGTTCTATTTGGGGTGTTTAAGTAAATGTAATGAAGTAATACCTTTTGTAAGAGGTTCAATTTAGATAACTCCTACTATTATTATACACTAAAATATCGAAAAATTCACAATTTTTTCGAAAAATAATAAAAATATTTGCTAATTATTTAGTGAAAAAAGCTTGCTCTAAATAGGACAGAGCAGCTGTCAGCTTAGCGTGTTATCAACCGAGTTTTTACCGGTATTTGTAAACATAAAGTTTTTCTGCAAAAAAACTGACGATTAGACCAATAATAAAAGGAAGAATTGACCCAGTTGAAACGAAGAAACCATTTGCGTTATCTGTATATTCCTGATGAAGCATTAACCAAGGAATAGTAAACACATATCCTACTAAAAAAAGCAGACCTGTCGTTAAAACAAACGTTGGGAAGGTAAAGATAAATCTTTTACATTTCATTTGAACACTTCCTCATCACATTTTATTGTATATATTTTCGATTATCTTTTTAGAAGGCGGTTTTCTCAAAGTTTGTTGTTTTTCACTTAAAAAAATGGGAGAAAAAGTACTCAGCAGACTGAATACACGTAGACTCCTGTGGGAATGCGAGAAAGACGAGACCCCACAGGAGCGTATGCGACGAAGAGGCTCGACGCTCGCCCACGGAAAGCGAAGTGTATTCAGGCTGCGAGTTTAAAAGCAACATTCTATACGAAAATAGCCTTTTAGAAACAAGCACAATCCCTAGTAAATAAACATTTTTTTTCAGGGCTGACCAAGGGAAGTGAGTCTTTCTTACTACTATTCGCCAACATAATTTACTGCGTCGTCCCCTGTTATTGTTAAATGACTCGGAACACGAAGATAAAGAATATCATTCCCATGAAAATTATTTATTAATTCATTAAAAGTCGCTTCATCTTCTTTAGAAAATTGTGTTAGGAGAAAATCCTTTTTAAAAGTAGATATGTTCAATTTCGTTTGTTCTGGTTCTTTTATATATAGTTTATTGTTTTTAAATGTCAAATGATAGGAAGGAACATTCTCCATTATATTTTTGTCCTTTAGGATCACTTTTGTACGATATAGCATACATTCGAGATCCGTAGCATTCCTATTTTTTTCCACAAAAACAGAATAATCTCCAACTTCTAATGAGCTTAAATCAATGCTTGTATCCGATAATGAAAAATTCCACTTTTCCTTTAAAAAGGCACCTTCGTATTTGTCTAGCGTTCCTTCTTGTGCAGACTCATAAAAATCGTCGAATGCAGCATTAGCATTTGTATTACTTATAGAAGGTGATGGTATAAATTTTTTTGCAGGAAGCAAGTAATAAGCAATGCCTGATAGGAGCAGCACGCCAAAATATCCAATGATGATCATTCGCATTGCACGATAATGAGAAAACTGAGGCATGGAGCCACGTAAGAAAAATAGACAGATAAAAATGATGAGTAAAATAGACAGCCACATCATTAATTTTTCACCTCAAGTCTTGATAAAATAAGTAATACAAAACACCAAATAATTCCTGATGCAGCAATTGTTTTTACTGTGAATATTATTAATGAATGTTCATGTATAAAATATTCTACAAAACTAGCAGTATTTACATTGCTTCCTTCTAAGATGAAGAGACCGATAACTAGTGCTGGGAGAATGACAACAAATGCTTTACTCAGCTGGACAAGGCTACCCATAAAAAACCCAATCGAACTTGCTAAAAAAACATATAAAAAAAGGATAAACATACTAAGCAGCAATTCAGAAAAAGAAATATAAAAATTATCCCATAATAAAAAGTCACTATTCTTGGTGAAAAAAATAAGAACATGGAATAAAAGCCCTGTACATAATGCACTAACACTGGCAATAATACTTTGAAAAAAAATAAAAAGAAGAGTAGAGAAATAACTCGCCAAACGATTGGAAACTAGCGTAAAATCATAGTTCCTGAATTTTCTTCCTCCATAAGAAATACAAGTAAACAATGCCCATAGTATTGTTAAAGTAATAATAAAAGCATTTGAGTATACTTTTGCTTCAACGGAAAGAAGGTTGTTGCCAGTTGCCCATGATGAAATATTAGTAAAACTAAAAAATAATGCCAAAAGTTGAATAGCAATTAACTGAAAAAAACTGCTGGTATTGCAGCGGAATTTATAAAAAAACTGCTTTTTTACAACAGAAAACATGCTAGATTCGTTTAAATACATTATCAATTCCTCCTTTATTTTCGGAAGTAAGATATACACAAAGCTCATTTGTTGAAATAGAAGACAGTTCAATACCTAAGCCTCTTAACTGATGGATCCTTGCTTCCGTAAAGTCATTTTTAATCGCAGCATAACAGCTGTTTACTCCAATTGTTTCAAAATAGAGGACGTCTTCGTTTTTTATGACCTCGTTTATAACTTTCTGCTCTCCTTTAAGTCCAATGCCATATTCCTTCAAATCTGTTACAGGCAAGTGAAGAATTTTCTCGCCATTATTTATAAGTAAAACGTCTTCTAACATATCATCGATCTCATTTAAGAGGTGACTAGAAAGAATAATCGACCGTGGATGCTGGATATAATCTTTTAATAAAGCACGGTAAAAGTCTTGACGGACTGCAGCATCCATCCCTGTTGTTGGCTCATCAAATATTGTTAAAGGACAACGAGCAGCTAAACCGATAATCATATTAAAGGTGCTTTTCATTCCTTTCGATAGCTTATGGTGCAGCGTTTTTGGATGAAAAGAAAAATAATCAAATAATCCTTTGGCTAGCGGGTCGTTCCAATTTGCATAGAAGCTTTTAGCGTATTGAAATATTTCCGAAAGAGTTAAGGATGGGGGAAAGACCATTTGATCGTCTACAAAGATCATATTAGTAGATACCTTTAAGCTAGCATAAGGATCTTCTGAAAAAACTTTTAAGTCTCCTGCAGATTTTTTGTAATGTCCTGCAATCATTTTTAATAGAGTAGTTTTTCCTGCTCCATTGCGCCCGATTAGGCCGGTGATTTTGTTTTCTTCTATTGTAAAAGAAAGATTGTTGACTGCTGTATGATGCTTATATCGTTTCTCCAAGTTTTTGCACTTGACTACTATCATTCTTGTCCCTCCTTATATTGCTTCTTTACAGTATGAATCATGGTAATTAATTCGTCTTCTTCGACACCAAGTCTTTCAGCTTCTATTACAAGTTCCAACACCAATTTGTTCATAATTTGCTCCTTCCTTTTATTTAAGATCCATTGTCTTGCATTAGGGGATACAAACATTCCAAGACCTCTTTTCTTATAAAGAAGCCCTTCATCAGCAAGAATATTTAATCCTTTTGCTGCCGTTGCAGGATTAATATGAAACATTTCTGCAAGCTGGTATTGAGAATAGATTTTTTCATCATCTTTTATGTGTTCATTTAAAATTTCCGTTTCCAGCCATTCGGCAATCTGAACATAGATTGGTTTCATCCCATCATGATTAAGAATCAAAGGAACACCTCCTTATTACGTGAATTAGTACATTAGTGATGTAATGTAGTATATGTTAAGTTGGTGGAAAAATCCATATTTTTTTTAAATAAATGTTAAAAGAAGGATGGTAAATAATAAATAATTATGATAAAACCTATTTACATTCACGTTACGTAAACCCTTATGATGTAATTGTCAGGAGGTTAAATGATGGAGTACACCGTACAAAAGTTAGGGAAATTAGCGGGAGTAAGCACTAGAACATTAAGGTATTATGATGAAATTGGCATTCTTAAGCCGGCGAGAATCAATTCATCAGGGTATCGGATTTATGGGGAAAAAGAGGTCGACCGCTTGCAGCAAATTCTTTTTTACCGAGAGTTGGGAGTAAGTTTAGAAACAATCAAAAATATTTTGATGTCCCCGTCTTTTAATAGAGAAGATGCACTAAAAGAGCATCGACAAAAACTCCTGGCGAAACGAAAGCAGATGGATGCATTAATAAAAAATGTAGAAAAAACAATCGCTGCATCAGAAGGGAGAATAACGATGAGCAATAAAGAAAAATTTGCAGGATTTAAACAGAAGATGATAAAAGAAAATGAAGAGAAATACGGGAAAGAGATTCGCGAAAAATATGGGGATGAAAAGGTAGATCAATCTAATAGCAAGCTTATGAATATGACGGAAGAGGAATACGAACAAGTGACAAAGCTTGCTGAAGACGTAATGAAAACGTTAAGTGAAGCTTTTAAAACTGGCAATCCAGCAAGTGAGTTGGCGCAAAAAGCAGCGGACCTTCACAAACAATGGCTTACCTTTTATTGGACAGAATACAGCAAAGAAGCACATGCTGGCCTTGCCCAAATGTATGTTGATGATGAAAGATATACCGCTTATTATGATAAAGAGCAGCCAGGAATGGCGGAGTTTTTGAGGGATGCTATTTATTTTTATACAGGTGTAAAGAAGTAGAAAAAAGGAAAATCATTAAAATGTTGTTGAAATTTGAACTTTCCCCTTTTTTGTAGACAGTAAAAATAACAAAAGGATCTAAGCGGCTTTAGCTCTATGTTAAATAGAGCTAAAGCCGTTTAGTTGTTTTGGAAGTAGAATAAACTAAGTTTAAAAAATAAGCTTAAGAATATAAATAGGTCTATGTAATTGAACATAATATGACCCCTTTTATACCACTATTACATTATTTTTAAATAATCAAAAATATTTTTTCCAATTAAGAAGAAAGTAACTAAAATAAATAAAGCTCTTACATAAGTTACTCCTTTTTTTAAAGCAAAATTTGAACCAACTAAAGCACCCAAAATCATAGAAATACCCATTGGTATACCATATGAAAAATTAACCATGTCAAGAGCAATAAAGGTGATAAGTGCAGCGATGTTGCTTCCGAAATTTAAAAATTTTGCATTTCCAGCAGATTGTAAAAAGTCAAATCCAATAATAAGGAAAGCAAACAAAATAAATGAACCTGTACCTGCTCCTAGAAATCCATCATAAAAACCAATAGAAAATATTATGAGAGAAAAAAGAAAAGCTTTTTTTAAAGTTAGTTTTTTATAAGTTGATTCTTTACCCCAATTTTTCTTTAAAATTGTATAAATAGCTACAGCTATTAAAAGTACTAATACTAATGGTTTTAAAAACTCTGAAGAAATAAAGTTTACTACTAAAGCCCCTAATAAAGATCCTATGAAAACGAGAGGAAACAATTTAGCTACTAACTTGAAGTTGACTTTTCCTGATTTAATAAACGCAATCGTACTTGTTAAGGACCCCATTGAACTAGCTAACTTATTTGTTGCAATAGCTGTCGAAGGTGAAAAACCAGAAAATAATAAAGCCGGTATAGAAATTAAACCTCCACCTCCTACTACTGCATCAATGAAAGAAGCTAAAAATCCAAAACATACTAACAACAAAAGTGTATACATATTAATATCATCCAACTAAGCAACCTCCTAAGCGATACGAATAAGAACGGCTTAACTCCCTTTTTAAAAGTAAGTTGAGTCGTTCTATTTATTATTATTTTTGCAACTCTAACTCTATTTTTAAAGGTATACAAACATGGCTTTCAGTAGATCGACTTGCACTTGATTTATTAAAATCAACAACTGTAAACATTCTCTACAACCATCTATCTTTTCCATCATATTTTGGTTTAAAAGCTGTTCTAGCATGAGCTGCTAAATGATTATCTATAATAATAAGGTCACCAGGTGTTAAAACTATGCCAGAAGATACTTTGGATAAAGCTTTTTTTAGTTCTTCTAAAGCCCATTCAGCTTTATCATTAATTCCCTTCATTAAAGAACCGTAAATACATAAATTGGGTTTGACAATATTGCCTGACAATACGGATGTTTTAATAGATAAATTTGGTGAATTGAATGATGAAGGTGGACTTAATACATACAAAGGTTTTCTCCTAGATGCAACATGAATAAATATGATAAAAGTTTACTTACATTACTTTCTTTCTTTTTAGATGGCTCGCCATTATTTGGAGTATTAGGTAAATTTTCATCAATTGGTAGATTTCTGAATAAAATAGTTCCATATTTATTTTTTTCCCGTTTAAAGCTGATAAGATGATCAATTATTTTTTCAGGAAGCTTAAAGGATTCTCTTTCCAATTGATTCAAAGTGTAATTATCAATTTGATTTAAATCAAGATTAATAGAATTAATTAATGCGTATAACTCATCTTTTTCCTTATCAGTTAGAGTATAAATATTTGAATTTTTAAGCTCAGACTTTTCTAGAATTGAAATCATTTTATCCTCCTAATATTTCCTTTTTAGTTATTACTATAATAGTAACTAAAAAATAATTTCCTGTAAATAGTAAATTGCTTTTTTTACAATATCTTCATTTTTTGAATTTAAGTAATCCGAAACAAAAGTTTGATATGATAGGTATATAAGTTACTAATTTTACTGGGAGGAAATGATGAACGACATTATTCAGCAAATTCAATCTTTAGGTTTTAGTCAATATGAGGCAAAAGCTTATGTTTCTTTAGTTAAACAAGGACCGACAAGTGCTTATCAAGTGAGCAAAGAATCAGGCATTCCTAGGGCGCGTATATATGAAATATTAAATGGTCTTGAAGAAAAAGGAATTGTAATGAAAGAAGAAATTAATGAGTCTGTACAATATTCTCCATTACCAGTGGATGTATTTTTAGAATCTGTTCAGTCACAGTGGAAAAATACTTATGAATCTATAAGTGAGAAATTAAGACATTTGGAAAAAACGGAGCTTATACCAGACAATCGAGTTTTAACACTTAAAGGAAAAAGGCAAATTCTAGCTTTTTGCTGTACTTTAATACAAAAAGCTAAAAGAAAAGTAGTTGTTTCTATATGGGGACCAATGTATGAGGAGATTGAAAACGAGTTAAAAGATGTAAGAAAGCATGCTAATTTGAAAGGAATTGTGTTTCAAGTTGAAAACCCTTTACCAGAACTGAATGTACATAGACAAACAAGCTATGTTGATAATATTGGGAAAAATAAATGGTTTATTTTATCAATTGACGGGAAAGAAATGATATATGGACCATCTGTAGAAGAAAGAGCCACTGCCTTTTTAACAGATGACCCAATTCATATATACCTTTTGGAAAATTATATTTGGCACGATATTTTAGTTAATCGGTTAGTTAAAGAAAGTAAAGGTAATCATGATAAATGGATATCGAAGGAAAGAGAAGATTTCTTTTGTATTTAAAATAAAAAAACTTAAAGAAAAGGAGCTTTAGTTTAATAAAAGATTAAAGGAGAACACGTAGTATACATAACAAAATATGTACTCTCCTTTATTTTTCGTAATTGTAATAGTTATACAAGGGCTGTTTTTGGAGGTAGGTTAGTTATTAAAATTGGTAAGAAGATAGTTGTTGTGACTTCGATTAAGTAATGCTTTTCTAGAGCGCTAATATTTTTGTTTTATGTTTAAGAGAAAAATTCATCACTGACATAAATTTGTCAAAAAATAAGTAAACAGACTAATTGACTTATATACCATACAGGGGTATGATATATGTAAATAAGTTATACAAAGGGGTGCTTTTATTGGAGATAGAATTAAAGGAGAATCATGAGGATGAAACATCTTGTCATGAAACTAGCGAACGAAAAAGTCATCATTCCGATAAAGTAAAAAAAAATCTAGTTACCAGGCTCAATCGTATCGAAGGTCAAATTAGGGGAATAAAGGGTTTAATTGAAAAAGATACGTATTGTGATGATGTCATCACCCAAATAGCGGCAACACAATCGGCTTTAAACAGTGTTGCTAAAATTTTATTGGAAGGCCATATGAAGAATTGTGTGGTCGATCGCATCCAAGAAGGAGATATGGAAGTGCTAGATGAAGTATTAGTAACGATTCAAAAATTAATGAAAAAATAAGGAGTGTACTAAGATGGAAAAAGTAACGTTAAAAGTAGAAGGCATGTCATGCGGTCATTGTGTAAAAGCTGTAGAGAGCAGTGTAGGAGAGCTTTCAGGAGTATCAGCAGTAACGGTGAAGCTTGAAGAAGGACTTGTTGACGTAGCATATAACGAAGCAGAAGTAAGTTTGGATGCAATCAAAGAAGCAATTGATGATCAAGGTTATGATGTGAAGTAATCACTTGGTGAAAGGGGTTTATTTAGAGTCCCTTTAAAGACAATTTGGGGCTTAAACTTATGTACTAAGAAAGCCTCTTTCTTTTTCTATAAAATATACCCCATATAGGTATAAGGAGGTTTCAAAATGAGCGAAGCATTGCAGAGAAGTGAAGATAGAGGGCAAATACTAAAAGAAAATCAGTTTCAAATAACTGGTATGACCTGTGCAGCTTGTGCTACAAGAATTGAAAAAGGATTAAATAAAATGGAAGGAGTAACGGAAGCAACCGTTAACTTAGCATTAGAAAAAGCAACTGTTAAATATAATGAGGATCAATTAACTGCTAAAGATATTCAAGCAAAAGTGGAAGGACTTGGGTATGGTGTTGTGCAGGATAAGGCAGAACTTGCCATTACAGGCATGACGTGTGCAGCATGTGCCACCCGAATTGAAAAAGGTTTAAAAAAGTTGGAAGGCGTTAACGAGGCAAATGTAAATCTGGCATTGGAAAAAGCGACAGTTGAATATAATCCTTCTATTATATCCACAAAAGAAATTATCGGAAAAGTAGATAAACTAGGGTATGGAGCTAGCATAAAAAATGAAAAAAATGAGGAGGAAGTAAATGATTATCGGCAAAATGAATTAAAAAAACAGCAAAGAAAATTTATTGTCTCCCTTATTTTATCTTTGCCGCTATTATGGACAATGGTTGGTCATTTTCGTTTTACTTCTTTTCTATACGTTCCTGAAATTTTGATGAATCCATGGGTGCAATTGTTATTAGCAACACCTGTTCAGTTTATTATTGGAAAACAATTTTATATAGGTGCGTATAAAGCGATTAAAAATTATAGTGCAAATATGGATGTGCTTGTCGTATTAGGAACTTCCGCCGCTTATTTTTACAGCGTGTATTTAGCCTTTCAATCAATTGGTCATTATGGTCATACAGAAGGACTTTATTTCGAAACAAGTGCCGTTCTTATTACATTAATTATTTTAGGAAAAGTAATGGAAGCAAAGGCAAAAGGAAGATCATCTGATGCAATTAAAAAATTAATGGGATTGCAGGCAAAAACAGCTACTGTATGGCGAGATGGAGCAGAGAAGATCATTCCTCTTGAAGAAGTGACAGCAGGGGATATTGTGTTTGTCAAACCAGGTGAAAAAATTCCAGTCGATGGGGAAATAATAGAAGGAATATCAGCAGTTGATGAATCGATGATTACAGGGGAAAGCATTCCTGTAGATAAACAAACAGGAGACAGTGTAATTGGTGCATCGATTAATAAAAATGGTTTTATAAAAATAAAAGCAATAAAAGTCGGAAAAGAAACAGCCCTTTCTCAAATAATAAAAGTAGTCGAAGAAGCGCAAGGATCAAAGGCGCCGATTCAACGCCTTGCCGATACGATTTCAGGCGTTTTTGTACCAGTTGTTGTCGGAATAGCGGTACTTACGTTTTTCATTTGGTTTTTTGCAGTCGATCCTGGCAACTTTTCTGAAGCATTAGAAAAGCTAATTGCTGTTCTTGTGATTGCCTGTCCTTGTGCCCTTGGTCTCGCTACGCCAACGTCTATTATGGCTGGTTCAGGACGTGCAGCAGAATTCGGCATTCTTTTTAAAGGTGGAGAGCATCTAGAAATGACCCACAAGATTGATACAGTCTTGTTAGATAAAACAGGTACGGTGACAAATGGTGCTCCTGTATTAACGGATGTGCAAACAGTTTTAGATGAAGATTATTTTTTATCTCTAGTTGCGTCCGCAGAAAGTCAATCAGAACATCCATTGGCACAGGCAATTGTCAGCGGAGTAAAGGAAAAAAATATTCCACTAAAAATGGTATCTGCTTTTGAAGCTATACCTGGTTATGGCATAAAAGCAACAGTAGAGTCAGAAGAAGTCTTGGTCGGTACTCGCCGTTTAATGTGTAAAAATAATATTCCAATTGATTCCATTGTATTAGAAATGGATGCTTTAGAATCACAAGGAAAAACGGCAATGCTTGCTGCTGTAAATGGAAAGTTCGCAGGAATGGTGGCAGTGGCTGATACGATAAAAGAATCTTCAAAAGAAGCGGTGGAAAGAATAAAGCAACTCGGTGTAGATGTAATCATGATTACAGGGGATAATCAAAAAACAGCACAAGCAATTGCGGCACAAGCAGGCATTGAGCAAGTAATTGCCGAAGTGCTCCCAGAAGGAAAAGCAGAAGAAGTGAAAAAATTGCAAAAGCAAGGGAAAAAGGTAGCGATGGTTGGAGATGGAATCAACGATGCACCGGCACTAGCATTAGCAGATATAGGCATGGCGATTGGAACTGGAACAGATATAGCAATGGAAGCAGCTGATATTACATTAATCAGAGGAGATTTAAACAGCATTGCCGACAGCATTATGATGAGCAAAAAAACGATTCGCAATATTAAACAAAATCTGTTTTGGGCTTTCGCATACAATGTAATTGGCATCCCGATTGCCGCATTAGGCTTTTTAGCGCCATGGCTTGCTGGAGCTGCAATGGCTTTCAGTTCGATATCTGTTGTTTTAAATGCCCTTCGTCTGCAGCGGGTGAAATTGTAAAAGCAATTAGGTTTTATAAAAAAGTTCATAATTTAATACTCTTCTATCCATACTAATTTTGTACGTCTTAAAAATCTTATTATAGATGGAGGGAATAGCTATGGAGAAAGATAAAAAATCAGAATATGATAATCAATGGGCTACTGCTAATGTAGAGGTTACAGAAAGTTCAAAAGAAAATAAAAAAAGTGCAACAAATAATCAATGGGCGAATACAAATAAAAAATCAATGGAATAATGGTGTTTAAAGATGTCTTTGTGTACAAAATAGCAAACTTTTTAAGCTGATGAATCAAAGATAAAAAGCTTCCTGTTTGAAGGAAGCTTTTTATCTTTGAACTTATTTTACAGCTTTAGGTACGGTTAAACCTAGTCCTTCTGCAATGCGAGTTCCGTATTCAGGATCTGCTTTGTAGAAGTGGCCGATTTGGCGAAGTTTAATTTCATCTAATTCTACTGGTTTCATTGCGGCAACAATGTTTTCCACTAATCTTGTGCGTTCTTCTTTAGACATTAGACGGTATAAATCACCAGCTTGTGTGTAATGGTCATGATGATCGTATGCGACACTATCTGCCACACCGGATACTGCAAATGCTGTTGTTCTATCTTCAGCAGATTCAGTTGGTCCACCAAAACTGTTTGGTTCATAATAGACTGAACCGCCTCCGTTGCCATCAAAACGCATTTGTCCATCACGTTGGTAATGGTTTACAGGGCATTTTGGACGATTGATTGGCAATGCTTGATGGTTAGCTCCGACTCTGTAGCGATGTGCATCACTGTATGCAAATAAGCGACCTTGCAGCATTTTATCTGGAGATGCCTCAACGCCAGGCACGAATGTTCCAGGTGAGAATGTAGCTTGTTCTACTTCTGCAAAATAGTTTTCAGGATTGCGGTCAAGAACCATGCGGCCAACTTCGATTAATGGATAGTCTTTTTGTGACCATACTTTTGTTACATCAAATGGGTCGAAACGATATGTGTTTGCATCTTCTAATGGCATGATTTGTACATATAGCGTCCAAGCAGGGAAATCTCCTTTTTCAATCGCATTAAATAAATCTTCTGTGTGGTAATCAGGATTTTCACCAGCAATTTTAGCAGCTGCATCTACCGCTAAGTTTTTAATGCCTTGGTCTGTTTTAAAATGATATTTAATCCAGACAGCGTCTCCTTCTTTGTTCACCCACTTAAATGTATGGCTGCCAAATCCATGCATATGTCTTAATGTTGCTGGAATACCGCGGTCAGACATAAGAATTGATACTTGATGTAAAGATTCTGGAGAATGAGACCAGAAATCCCATACGGCAGTTGGATTTTTTAAATGTGTTTTTGGATCTCTTTTTTGTGTATGGATGAAATCAGGGAATTTAATCGCATCGCGAATAAAGAATACAGGTGTATTATTTCCAACAATATCGTAGTTCCCTTCTTCTGTATAAAATTTCACCGCGAATCCTCGAGGATCACGAACCGTATCTGCAGATCCAAGTTCACCAGCAACTGTAGAAAAACGAATAAACAACGGTGTTCTTTTACCAACTTCTGATAAAAAGTTGGCTTTCGTATACTTTGTTAAATCATTTGTTACTTCAAAATAACCATGTGCACCAGCACCTTTAGCATGAACGACACGTTCTGGAACACGTTCTCTATTAAAATGAGCTAATTTTTCGAGTAAATGAACATCTTGAATTAATGTTGGTCCACGATGCCCTGCCGTCATGGAGTTTTGATTATCACCAACAGGAGCTCCCCAACTTGTTGTTAGTTTATTATTTGTCATTTAAAATCACCTCATAATTTTTAATAATTTCTTTGTCTTAAATAATAATAGCATTTATAATAAAAAAATCAATACTACTTTATAATTATTATAAATAAAGTTATCGTAAGCAATTTGTAAAGACAAATTCATAATGATCAATTAGATGAATTACAATAATTTTCCACGTATATATAGAATAATAGAAAAGTAATAAATTTACTAACAAAAAGAGTTTGAAGGGTTAAATTCAATTATGTACAATCACCCAATTGGAAGTGCCAACATACCTTTATAAAAGAAAAGTTTTTTAAGAAGATGGTTACCTTTATGAACACACATTTTAAAGGGGGGAATATGCTTGTATCCTTACAATTACTATAGGGAAACAAATTGGCAAGACATCTTAAATTTGCTGCAAAGAAGTTTATACGCTGAAGAAATGGTTTGTGCGATGAGCAGTGAGCTTTATCATATTCCGCAAGCGAAAGATATAAAAGGGAATAATGAAATGCATAATCATTTAGTTCCAGCATCTTACCATCGTGTGACAGCAGTTGGATCGGCTCAAAGACTAGCAACTGGCGAGCAGAGGCAATCAATCATCGATACGATGACAGCTTGTATAAAAAATGCTGAGAAACAGGATGTATCTGTAAAAAAATGGCTAGGTGTTATGGAGGGAAATGCCGGTTCTGAATTTAAACCATTTATCCAAATGATCATTCGCTGGCAAAATCAGACGGAATTTTATTTAAATCAAACGAAGTCTGAACTAAAAAAAATGGGAATTTCTATTCCAGCAGAAGCCGAACAGCAGGGCGGAGAGTATAATGGGTATTAACGTTCAGCTTCCATCAGAGAGAGAAAAATTCTTGCAAATGGAAGTTTTAACAAGGCTTGCATCAAGGTCTAGAGCCTTTCATCACTAAGTGTTTGAGGTAGACAAAAGGCTCTATTTCTTATTTTTCAGTTTGCTGAAACGATTTCGTCCAAATAGATAAGTAAGCCCCTATTGATTTCGAACATTTATCATAAAATCCATCGCCTAATAATCTTCTATGATTAAGAGGTTCGATGACGTATAATATAAGGAGAAAAAAACAACTTATTGGTAATAAATGTTAAAATGCAAGAAATAGGGGGCTTCACCTTGAATACACGCAGTGTTCCGCTTAAAGAAAAAAATATTATTTTTATTGGATTTATGGGAGTAGGGAAAACATCGATTGGAAAAGCCGTTGCGAAGAAGTTGTACCGAGACTTTCTCGATGTTGACCAAGTGATAGAAGAAGAATATGGAATGCCTGTTCCTGAAATTTTTAATAAGCTTGGAGAAAAGACATTTAGAGAGAAAGAGAAGGAAGTAATCATCAACCTTTGTCAGAAGAAGAAGCTTCATATTCTTTCGTTAGGTGGAGGTTCCTTTTTACAGGAAGAGATAAAAAAAGCTTGTTTAGAGCATTGTATCGTTATCCATTTAGATTTATCTTGGGATTCTTGGAAAGAAAGAATTAATCTTATAATCGATAGCAGGCCCGTTTTAAAAGGAAAATCAATGGAAGATATGGAAGAGCTGTTTAATAAAAGAAAAGCAATATACGCTGATCACCATTCCTCAGTGTTGACAGATAGCCAAGAAATTGAAGAAGTAGCAGATTATATTGTGAATTCATTAAAATGGGCTTGGGAGTTAAATGAACCACAATAAGGAGAATCAGCATAAAAACACTCGTTTTTTTGCTACCTAATAAGCTAGATTAAAACGTGCGTGTTTTTGCTGTCTGTTCTTTTTATCATGTAACTGGAGTGAACGTTTGATGGATCAAGTAGTTAAAGTGAAAAATATAGAAATAGGTGCAGGCATTCCGAAAATATGTGTATCTATGATTGGACAAACAGTGCAGCAGCTAAAAGAAGAGGCTGCCTATTTAAAAACATTAAATGTAGATGTGATCGAGTGGCGGGTTGATTACTTTGCACAAGCAGATGATGTAGAAAAAGTACTATCGGCATTAAGTGTCATTAGAAATGAACTGGCAGATCTTCCGCTTATTTTTACTTTTAGAAGTAAAAAGGAAGGGGGAGAAAAAGAACTTGATTCTTCCTTGTATTTTGCTTTAAACAAGGCAGCTTGTGAAGCTGGGATTGCCGATATTATTGATATAGAACTATTTAATGATGAAAAAGAAATACAAGAAATAGTAAACTATGCCCATAGTAAAAAGGTTGCTGTTATTATATCGAATCACGATTTTGAAAAAACTCCTTCCAAAGAGGAAATAATAGCTCGTCTATGTAAAGCGCAGCAATTGGGTGCAGACTTGCCAAAAATTGCTGTTATGCCTAACTGTGCTGCCGATGTTATTACTGTTTTAGATGCAACAAGCACGATGAAAGAACAATATGCAGACAGACCAATTATTGTGATGTCTATGGCTGGAAAAGGTGCAATCAGCCGAATGGCAGGAGAAGTATTTGGATCAGCATTGACATTTGCCGCAGCGAAAAAAGCATCCGCTCCAGGACAAATTCCTGTTGCAGAGTTAAGAACAGTTTTAAATATCGTACACAATGCCATAAAATTATAAGAGAAGAAAAAAGAAACCTGAACGAAAAACTGTTAAAAAGTTCTTCATTCAGGTTTTTTATATTTAATTCTTGTTATTAACTCTAGTTACGGAAGAAAGTATGATTTATAAATCACTTTTTTGTATTTTTTGATCTAATTTAGTGTAATATGGATAAATAAGAGCAAAAAATGCAAAGGAGGGACATTAATGGCAATTCATGGATTGAATTTATTACCTTTAGATGTAAAAAACAAAGACGCCATCAAAATCTTGAATGTTCTATCCCAGGCAAGTAATAAAATAGGTAGACTTGAAGAAAAGTTTAAACACTCTATTGTTAGTGAAGCATTAGTTCAAGTATTATCTCTAAGTGAATCCGTTGAGTCGACACGAATTGAAGGTACACAAGTTACATTTACTGATATGGTGGAAGAAAAAGATGATAAGAATCCTCGATGGGAAGTTATAGAAGTAAATAACTATCAACAAGCTCTGTTTGAAGGATTTGAGCGTATAAAAAATGGTTATCCAATAACTACAAGGCTCATCCAAGAATTACATCAGATTCTGATGAAAGGGGCGAGAGGTTCTGTTCAATCCAGTGGACAGTTCCGGAAAATCCAAAATTTTATTGGTCCCACGAATAAAATAGAAGATGCTTCTTATATTCCTATATCGGCTGAGAAAATTAGTGGCTATATGAATAATTTAGAAAACTTTATAAATGGCCATCCATATAATCAGAAATTATCAATAGAGCATTTGGGAAATTCTTTAGAGCGTTTTGTGTTTGACGAAGAGAGTGATCCCCTTATTAAATCAGCTATTATTCACGCGCAATTTGAATCCATTCATCCTTTCTTAGATGGAAATGGTCGATTAGGTAGGATTTTAATTGTACTATATCTTATGCAGTCTAAACTTGTAACGAAACCCATCTTTTTTGTAAGTGAAGAGTTAGAAAAAGAGAGAATGCGTTACTATGATTTATTAAATGGAGTACGAGGGCAAGATCCAGATTGGGGAAGTTGGATTTTATTCTTTTTAAATGCATGTAATCGAATGGCGGATAAAATTAATGATAAATTGGATAAAGCTGAAGAATTAGCAAGAGGTGGGTTACTGAAATGTGAAACTCCTTCTGATACAAAAGTATGGATATATACTTTTTCAAATCCTTTTACCGATGTAGCTTCTGTTGCAAAAGCATTAAATATATCGCCTAATACCGCGAGAAAATCACTCAATAATTTAGTGGAGAAAGACCTATTATTTACGGATCGCCATACAAAACGCAATAAAAAGTACCGAAATTATGAGTTAGTTCGTATTCTTACTTAAGAGAACCAAAATCGCTGCTAAGTATAGATTACATCAATAGAATTTAAAGTTATTATTATCAGAAATAAAACAAAAGTGAATCGATAAGAGTTGAGCGCTTTTGTTTTTTCTTATTCTTGTTAAGTTTTTTAATTGGGACGAAACAAATCACTTCAATTGAAAGGAAGAAAACGAAAATATATGGAACTAACTTCAAAAGATGTGGAGCAACTGATCAGCGGGCATCAACAATTCTTTTATACGAACGAATCGGCATCCATTGAATTTCGTTTACAGCAGCTGCAAAAGTTAAAAGCAGGAATCGAACAATTTAAACAAAAGATTATAGAAGCACTGCAAAAGGATCTAGGAAAGCATGCGTTTGAAGCGTATGCCTATGAAGTAGGTTTTGTGTTAAGTAGCATCAGGCATACGCTAAAGAATTTAAAAAAGTGGGCAAAGCGAAAAAAAGTAAAAAGTCCGCTTACGTTGTTTCCATCAAAAAGTTATGTACAGTATGAACCATATGGAACGGTGTTAATCATTGGGCCATTTAATTATCCTTTTCAGCTTGTAATGGAACCGTTAATTGGTGCGATTGCTGCTGGAAACTGTGTCGTATTAAAGCCTTCTGAATTGGTTCCATCTATATCAGCTGTTATTACGGAGATGATTTCGTCTATTTTTGATGAAAACTATATTCGTTCTGTTGAGGGTGGAGTTGCCACAAATACGGCATTAATACAGGCTTCTTTTGATTATATATTTTTTACAGGAAGTGTTTCTGTCGGAAAAATGGTCATGGAAGCAGCCGCTAAAAATCTTACACCTGTAACGTTAGAATTAGGCGGAAAAAGTCCAACATTTGTCGATGAGAGTGCCAATATTCCCATCGCTGCACAACGTATTTTATGGGGGAAAACAGTTAATGCTGGGCAAACATGCATTGCTCCCGATTATCTTGTAGTCCATGAATCAGTAAAAGAAGACTTGATTGTAGAATTGAAAAAAGCATTGCATACTTTTTTTGGATCGAATGTAGCAAGCAGTAAAGACTTTGGCAGGATAGTGAATGACAAACATTTTAACCGGCTAGCACAAATCCTTCAGCAAGAGGAAGAAAACATTCTTGTTGGAGGAAATAGCAATGCGAAAACAAGATTTATCGAGCCAACCTTACTGAAGGCTGATTGGAATTCTTTATCGATGAAAGAGGAAATATTTGGACCGATTCTTCCTATTATTACGTATTCTGACTTGGATGATGTCATACAGTCTGTCCAAAAACAGTCCAAACCACTGGCATTATATGTTTTTACAACAAATAGAGAGGTAGAAGAGAAAATTGTAAGCAGCATTTCTTCTGGGGGAGTGTGTATAAATGATACCATTACACATGCGGCAAACCCATATTTGCCATTTGGTGGTATTGGGAGTTCTGGAATGGGAATGTATCATGGCGTGTATAGCTTTTTTACTTTTTCACACAAAAGAAGTGTACTAAAGAAAAACAATAGATGGAATATTACGACTTTATTTCCTCCTTACACAGAAAAGAAAAGGAAATTAGTTCGTAAAGTTTTAAAGTAGGAAACCTGTGGGAAGAGGACTAGAGCTTTTATAGTCTGGAGAAAGTAGTTTACTTTTTCGTTTAAAATCTGCTGTGTTATGATAAAGCCAGTATTGCTAATAGGGAGGACTATTTTGCGTCGATCAATAGACATTCTACAAGAAGCAGCAGCATTTATTTATACTTGTTATCACGAATTAAACAAAAGTGCACAGCAAATAAAAGATAGAATAGATAAGATAAAAAAGGAAATAAACGAACAAGGCTACTATACACATACAAAGGAAGAGTTAGAGCATGGAGCAAAAATGGCATGGCGAAATAGTAATCGCTGTATCGGGAGGCTGTTTTGGGAAAGCTTGCATGTAATCGATAAAAGAGAAGTGAAGACTGAAGAGGAAATGCGGGATGCCTTGTTTGATCATATTTCGTATGCAACAAATGGTGGCCAAATACGACCAACTATCACGATATTCCAGCAAAAAACGGAAGAAACAACGATGCGAATATGGAATCATCAATTAATACGCTATGCAGGTTATGAAACAGAAGAGGGAGTAATAGGGGATCCAGATTCTCTGGCGTTTACTGAATGCTGTCAAAAATTAGGGTGGACCAGCAGCAAAACCGATTTTGATGTATTGCCATTAGTGGTACAAATCAATGACAATCATCCAAAGGTTTTTGATATTCCAGAAGAATTACTGCTTGAAGTACCTATTCGCCATCCCGAATTTAGACGGTTCGTTGATTTACAATTAAAGTGGTACGCTGTTCCGATTATTTCAAGCATGTGTTTAGAGATTGGCGGTATTACATATACAGCTGCACCATTTAATGGCTGGTATATGGGTACAGAAATAGGAGCCAGAAACTTGGCAGATGAAAATCGCTATAATATGCTGCCGAAAATAGGTATTTTAATGGAGTTGGATATGCACAAAAATATGTCTTTGTGGAAGGACAGGGCACTGGTGGAATTAAATATTGCTGTTTTACATTCTTTCCGTGAAGATGGAGTAATGATTGTTGATCATCATACAGCTGCACAGCAATTTAAAACATTTGAAAAGAAAGAGCAAGTGAAAGGAAGAGAAGTTACTGGGAATTGGGCATGGCTTATTCCGCCTTTATCACCAGCGACAACCCATATTTTTAATAAGCAATATGACAACGAAGTGAAAACACCAAATTATTTTGATCAAAAAAGACCGTATGAATAAATTATTTGCGGTCAATGGCGTAACTGAGTTTACTTAAATATTGCTACTGTCCTGTAAATTCAGTTACGCCAAATGTTTGATTATAATCATATCCATTAAATAAAATATCTAAATCGTGAAAGTAGCGATGAAGCAAACGCATCGCATCTCGATCATCCCCGTTTATGACTTGTTGTGCATGTTGTTGAATGCTTTCCAGATCATGTTTGATTTTTTTATTTTTTACCGATACATTCTCTAATTGCTGCAGGATGGAGGAAGCCGCTTCTTTTTGTTCGCTGTAACTAGCTGTCTCCATTTTTCCCCAACCGAGTGTCTCATTGTAAAAATTATGCCAGTCTGCAATAAAGGTATGGCCATTTGTTTCATCCGCTAGTGTTACGACATCTTCCTCGACAGGATCATTGACGGTTTTTTTAGTAAAATCCGCTGATTCTCCAACAGCTGCACTCTTCCCTGTTTGTTGTGCTTTTTCTTTTTCTAAAAAAAGCAGCAACCCAAAAGATACAGAGGCAATAAGCGCACCTCCGCCAATAATAATGCCGAAACACCATAAAAGAATTTTTTTCCAGTTCATGATAAACTAGGACACGCTCCTTTTAATTGAAAGATTAGCTGTTTAATAGTCTATCATTATGATTTTTACATTTCAAATTTTTACAAAGATGCCAACTTTTAAAAAAGAGAAAAAAGGAAAACAAAAAATTTTGTTTTCCCTTTCAATTAGAATTAATATGTATAAAGCTTTAAATCATTTTTATAATATTCGGCAAAAAAGACATCTTCTATTTTATAGCCTTTTTCTTCTAACATGGTATGCAGCCATTTTTCGTCTTTGCCGATATCCTCTAATCCTTCTTGATGAATATCTCCATCGGATATTAACATATAAGAATAATCTTCATCATCCATATGAATTACAGTTAATTGACCATTTTGTTCAATTTGGGCTTTTTTTAATGAGCCAATATAATGGATATCTTTTAACCGCAGCATCGTATGAAATGTTTTCGTTGATAACTTAGCTTTTTTAAAATTATCAATCAGCAAGACACCATCCTGCACAACGACAATTCTTTCCCCATCGATAAATTGTTTTACAAATCGATTTTTCAGTCTTAAAATCCGGATAATGTAGACTAAAAACCCCCATATCAATAAAACAATCAAAAACTGCATTATTGTGATTGCAGGACTGTAAATAATTCCTCCAACAATGCCCCCTAATACATAGTTTTGAATCTGATCAGCTGCAGTCATCGGTGCTAAGTTTCCTTTTCCAGACAAATTCATCAAGATAATTAAACAAAAAAATCCTATGGTTAATTTTATCGCAACCTCTACATATATAGTCATAAAATCGGACCTTTCTATATATACTTTACTGTTCATTACGATGGTATGAATGAAGACAATCAATGTTTATGTATTCTCGGCAATATCACGTTTATCATTGCCAATTTTATGTTTTGTATTCACTAATAACCTATAGTAAATATTATGCAAATTCGATATAATGATAGTATAATATTTAATTATCTAAAAATTTTTACTATTAAAAGAAAACGCATTCATATTTTTATCAATAAATGCAGCCTATATTCAGTATCAGTAGATGTTCAAAAAGCAGAGTAGATAAAGCCAAGGGCCTTGAAGTTACAAAGTCCGGAGCTACGTAATGATGGAAGTGAAGAAGTAAGGAAGAAATCCATGAGACGGCTCATGAAGGACAAAAGAAGGGAAAAAGAAGCAAGTTTTGTTCATGAGATGGTATATAAAGGAAAGTCCGCGGTTTTAACGAATTCATTAATAGTATTTGGATGTTTGGAGGGATTAAGATGAATCTGCAGCCAACTATTTTACAATATCAAAAAGCAGCGATGGTTTTAAATCACGAAATGCTTCAAACGATATCACTTTTAGCATATTCTACTGATGACTTGCTTGATTATATTCGTGAACAAGCAATGGAGAATCCGTTAATAGAATGTGAACAAAGTTTGCAGAATGCTGTGGCGCAAGGAGATGGCGATGAATTTCCTAGGAAAGAAAAAAGACAACAAAATACGAGTGAAAAAAACGACATCATTGAAAATTTAAAAGATACAAATGGTACAACATTAGCGGAGTTTCTTTTGGAGCAGGCAAGATTGTTAAAAATAAATGAAAACGATTACAAGAAGTTAGCATATTTTATTTATAGTCTTAATGAAAATGGTTATTTAACTACATCGTTAGAAGAAATTGCTGCTAATTTATCACTTACAGCAGAAGAAGGAAGAAATTATTTAACTTTATTGCAAAGCTTGGAACCGACTGGAGTTGGGGCAAGAAATCTGCAGGATTGTTTGCTGCTTCAGTTGAAAAAAAAATATCCGGAAGACAAATTGGCAGCTGCTATTGTAGCCGATTATTTTGTTCTTTTTGCAGAGAAAAAGTGGAAAAAGATTGCAAAAGAATTAAGTGTAGACGTATCTGCTATTCAAGAAGTGCAAATGAAGGTTCTAGAACTTCAGCCGAGACCTGGTCTATGCTTTCAGCAAGATTTGTCATTATATATCCGACCAGATGTTTCTGTTTATTGTGTAAATGGCAACTTCGAAATCCAGTTGAAAACTCAATTTTTTCCTAAGTTTACTATAAATGAAGATTATATGTTCCTTTTAAAAAATAAAAAAGGAAAGGAGTATGAGTATATACACAAGAAATATGCAGAATTTCAATCATTGCGAAACGGTTTAAAGCAAAGAGAGGCTATTTTACTTCAAGTTAGTACCATTATTGCACAACTGCAAAGCGATTTTTTTGATAAAGGTTCGAGTAAATTAAAGCCATTAACATTAAAACAAGTAGCAGATGCACTCGGTGTACATGAATCAACCATCAGCCGTGTAGTTGCCAATAAATATATGGAAACATCATTTGGAATAATTCCTTTAAAATCATTTTTTAGTCAAGGAATGAAAGGGGAAAATGAAAAGGAACTATCGTCTGCTGCTGTAAAAAAAGCAATGATTGATTTAATAAAGGAAGAAGATAAAAAGCATCCTATTTCTGATGAGAAAATAAAAAAATTATTAGAAACAAATCATAAAATGTTTGTGTCAAGACGTGTTATTACAAAGTATCGCGAAGAATTAAATATTCCTTCTTCTACAAGAAGAAAGCAGTTTTAAAAGGAAAGGGGCTGTTAAACTTGCCTGTTGATTTCCGCTCCAGGCGTTCGCTTTCCGCGGGCGGTCTGGGAGCATCCTCAGCGCTGTGCGGAGGCCACTGAAAAACTGATTATTTTTTAAAAAAACTTGAATTGTCATCTATATACAGATGACAAATGAGTTTATCATTCTATATATAGTAGGTTGTTCGTATCTTTTTCCTTTCCGATGGACTTTTTCAGTGGCCTTGCTGTGCGCCTGTGGGGTCTCCCTCTGACTCGCTTTTCCTGCAGGAGTCTCACACCTTCCGCTCCAATCAACATAGTGCCAAAATCAACAATGAGCTTAAACATAGCCAAAGAAAAAAATCTCCTTTTTCTACTTGAAAGGAGATTTTTTTCCTTTTGATATAAGTGTTTTTTTGTTAATTTATTGAAAAACAAGTGTTTATCACTTGTAATTACTTACATAAATACTTATAATTACTTATATAAAGGAGGTTAATATGTATCAAGAAGAACGACTTGTTAAAATACTTGAAATATTAAATAAACAACATAGCATGGCTGTTCAAGAAATTTGTGAGCGCTTTAATATTTCTCGAGATACGGCAAGAAGGGATATAGTAAAGCTGGTAGAGCAAGGTGCGGCAATCCGAACACATGGCGGAATTTCTCTGCCTGCGATAAAGGAGACGATTTTAGCTTATAGAGAAAGAGTTCAATCGTTTTCAAATGAAAAAAGAAGAATCGGCAAGTATGCTTCAGGCTTTTTGGATAAAGATGGAGTTTATTTCTTTGATGTTTCAACAACGGTTTGTTGCTTGGCAGAACAAGTAAATAAGCAGATGCAAGTATTTACTCATTCTTTAGATATTGCAGAAGTGCTGGCTAATCAATCATATGCTTCCCTTTTTCTTTTCGGGGGAAAATTAAATGAACAAAATCGTTTTTTCTTTGATATCGAAAGTATCAATCAACTAGATAAAATCAAATTTGATGCTGCTTTTCTAGGGGCAGCTGCGGTTATGGAAGATGGCATTTACTTTGAAGATAAAGAAGATGCTTCCATTAAAAACATGGTTGTTCATAAAAGTTCTAAAAATATTATTCTGGCTGATTTTAATAAATTTTCTTCAAATAGTTACTATAAAGGGATGAACTGGGAGAACATACATGTTCTTATTACAGATCAGTCGCCTCCGCCCGTATTTTGCGACATTATTTCTGCTCATAACATAATGCTTTGTATTGCTGATTAAAGAATAATCAGTAGATTGGGAGATGATAAGGGTGTATAAACTTATTTTCAGTGATATTGATGGAACATTGTTAAATTCTAATCACCAAATTAGTGAAGAAACACAAAACTCCTTAAAATTTTTACAGCATAAAGGGATTCCTTTTGCTCTCGTTTCAGCAAGAATGCCAGAAGGGATCTTTCCGCTGCTGAAATCTTGTCAACTAAATGAACCGATTATTTGTTTTAGTGGAGCACTATTATTAGGAAAAGAACAAATAAATGGGGAAAGAGAGATATTGTATAAAGCGACAATGAAGGAAAAAGATGTTGAAGAAATTTACAAGTTAGTTTCTTTACAGTTTCCATCAGTTTGTTTCACCATGTACAGTAAAGACAATTGGTTTGTGGAATCTCTGAAGGATGAATGGGTAGAACAGGAGCAAGAAATAACCAGCATTATCCCAAAAATTTTTGTTTTTCATTCGTCATCTTATCCATCTGTTTACAAAATTTTATGTATGGGTACACCTGAGCATATTACTTCACTTGAAAAGGAGCTAAAGAAGGATTATCCCAAACTCTCTATCTATAAATCTAAAGCAACTTATTTGGAGATAATGGCAGAAGGTGTTAAAAAATCTAATGCCATTTGTATTCTTGCAAATCAATTAGGAATTTATCAAGATGAAATAATGGCATTCGGTGATAATTATAATGATATCGATATGCTGAAGTATGCTGGATTAGGGGTAGCAATGGGGAATGCACCACAGATTGTAAAAGATGCTGCAGATTTAATTACAAGCAGTAATGATGAAGACGGGATTGTAAAAGTAATCGATCAATACTTTAGTAATAAAGAACAGTAATTAACCGAAAAGGGATTCTATTTCCTCAAGAAACAACGAAGAAATCAGAATCCCTTAATCATGCAAATATTTAATGGCTATACAGCAATCCTAAGCGAATTACGCTAAAATTTTTGCCCAGTAGCCTAAAATACCGATGACAAAAATCGATAAGATTAATATCAATGGATTTACTTTTTTCTTTAATAGTTTAGCAACTAAGAAGGTTAATAATAATGGAACTAATCCTGGCATTAATTGATCCAGTACACTTTGAATTGTTGTAACGGTTGTATTGCCTGCTTGGTCAGTTAACTCTGCAATTTTAACAGGAATATTGATACTGGTCCACTTACATACTAGCGCACCCATTACGAAGAGACCCAGAATGGAGGCGCCTTCTGTTAATTTTTGCAGTCTGTTTCCTGCAAGGTCGGAGATGATTTCCATCCCTTTACTGTAGCCGTAGCGTACACCATACCATACAACACCTAAACGGATCACATTAAATACCAGGAAGAAAATAAGCGGTCCAATAATGCTTCCAGTTAATGCAATAGATGCCCCAAGTGCACCAAGTACAGGGCGCAGCGTACCCCAGAAAATAGGATCCCCGACACCAGCAAGTGGTCCCATTAGACCGACTTTTACACCAGCAATAGAACTATCTTCAATTTCTGCACCATTTGCTTTTTTCTCTTCCATCGCAGCGTTAACGCCAATGATTGGTGCGGCTAAAAACGGCTGTGTATTAAAAAACTCTAAACCGCGTTTCAGTGCTTTGTTGCGATCTTCTCCTTTTTTATACAGTCTTTTAATGGCTGGGATCATGGAATAGCAATATCCAATTGCCTGCATTCTCTCAAAGTTAAAGGATCCTAATAATAGATTTGTCCGGAAAAACATTTTCGTTAAATCTTTTTTTGTTAATTTTACTTCTTCTGTTTGTATTTCCGTTTCGATAGATGTTTTCTTTAATGATTCACCCATATTGATTGCCTCCTTTTTGTTAAAAAGATAAAAAAGTATACTATTCAACCCAGATGAACAAGGCGCTTCCGCTTTTCTTAACTGTCTAAATCATCATCTAAATCATCGTCAAAACTTGCATTGGTTGGTGAAGCAGCTGCGACAGCTTGGTTTTTCGCAACGTTATATTTTGGATGCAATTGAATATAAACAATTGCAGCAACTATTCCTATGACACCAAATGCCACTAGGTTAAAGTTTAAAAATGCTGCGAATACAAATCCAAGGAAGAAAAATGGCATTAAATATTTAGCGCCCATCATGTTAATAATCATGGCATAACCGACAATAACGACAATTCCGCCTCCAATTTGCAGTCCTTTTGTAATCACTTCTGGAATGCTGTTCAACATAGCTTCGAAAGAATGAACGCTGATTAAACTTACGATTAAAGTTGGAATAACAACGCGCAGCGCTTGGATGGCGAGACCGAAATAATGCATTCGATCAATACCATTAAAATTGCCTTCTTCTGCATATTTATCGGCACGATGCTGTAATCCGATTGTTAACGTTCTTGCGAAGATTGTCAGTACTTGGCCGGCGGCAGCTAAAGCTACTGCAACGGCAATCCCTTTTCCGATGCTTTGGTTTGCTGTAATAACAAGAATAGTAGATATAACACTGGCCATCGCCGTATCTGGTGCCATTGCTGCACCGATATTCATCCAGCCAAGGGCCATCATTTCTAATGTACCGCCAAGAATAATCCCTGTTTTAAGGTCTCCAAGTACAAGACCGATTAATGTACAAGCAACGATTGGACGATGTGTTTGAAAGGCATCTAATACACTGCCCATCCCTGTGATCGCAGCGATTATAAGAATTAAAACAATTTGTAAAGTCGTCACGATTATTCACCTCTCAAAAAGTATAATTTTATTAATATAAAAAGCTATTAGGACAAGGTATGCACTTACAATCTAGTCATTAAATCAACTTTTGGATCTGTAATTGCATGTCTTATTTCTAATTTAATATGATAGCTATCAAGTTTTTTAAAGGCTTCTATATCTTTTTCGTCAACATTGATCGCGTTGGCAAGCGGTCTTTTTCCTTCTTTAAAGCTCATCCCGCCGACGTTTACTTTATCAATTTTCACTCCACCCTCCACTACTCTTACAATATCAGTTGGGTTAGTGAAAAGAAGCAAAGTTTTAACGCCTTCATATTTAGGATTACTATAGGCTCTGAGCATTTTATCGATTGGAACTACACTTGCTTTAATCCCTGGAGGGGATACAGAAATCAACAGTGTTTTTCTTAATGTATCTTTTGCCACCTCATCAGATACGACAATAATACGTTCACAATCTGCTTCTTTTGACCAAGCTGTAGCAACCTGACCATGAATTAAACGATCATCAATTCGAACTAATGTAATATTCATAATAAATCATCCTCTCCGCTAGCGTCACTGTATGCCAAACTTTGTTTTAGAGACTTAACGCCATCTGCTGCTGTTTGACTAACGGCCTGAATTAGATCATGAAGATTATTTCTTTGCCGCTTATCCAGTCCTTCAATTAACATTGGTAAATTAACTCCAGCAATTACATCCATATCTTCCTTATCCGCAGCAATTAATGCTGCAGCATTATATGGGCTTCCTCCAAAGAGGTCTACCATAAATAGTGTTCCTTTACTACTATCTAATTCCTGTAATGCTTGGTGATACTTTTTTTGTAGATCCTCAGGTCCTTCTCCTGGAGAAAATGTTACATATGCTATATTTTCTTGTTTGCCGAAAATCATTTCAGCTGATTTGATGATTTCTCTGGAGAATTCCCCGTGAGTCGCAATAATAAATGCAACCATCTGATGCACCTCCTAATTTTTTTTGCCTTACACTAATATATAAAGCAAGAACCGTGCCAACTTTTCGGAAGTGAGCGATTGTTTTTTGCAAAAATAGAAAAAAATATTGATATTAAAGCGTTTTCATTCTTTGTGAAAAAATAATGTTTTTTTTAATTCGTTGTTTTTTGGGGTGGTTTTTCCGTATTTAATACACTAAAAAATAAGAAGCACTCAAAAATGCTTCAAATGCTTCTTATTTTGATACACTATTCTTTTTTTTTTGAGGAATTGATACACTAAAAAGGAGCGGCAGCATGTTAATAAAACACTTTATCGATAATATTTTATTATCTTTTTCTCAAACATTTTTCTTTTATTTCTTCAGAAAGTAACTCGACAATATAATAAAACTCATCATCTGATAACATAATATTTAATTGTTCATTAATTGTACTGAAGCAGCTTTTGATTGTTTTCATCCTATTAGTTATTTCTTCCGTTATTCCTTCATGATAAACTAATTCGGTTTTCATAATGGCTCTTTCCATCGCAAAGGCAGTATGCATGACAATCTTGATAACGGTCGTATTTTTAAAATGCATATCCCACTCTTTTTCTAATTGTTGACAAAATAACAATAGGCTGGATGTGGCACGATATGGATTTAAGTAGATTAATGTTTTTTTCATGCCATCTTCACATAAACTGCGGAGAATAACATCTGAGTGGCTGTTTTTTATGGTAATAGCATGGTTATTAATCACCTGTTCGATTATTCGTTCCCCTTTTCCTTCAATAAAATCTTCTAAAGAAATAAAAGGAGCATTAATACGTGGATTTTTCACCCCAATGGAAACGATAATGCTGTATTTTTTTTGTATTTCTTCGATAGATTCTTTTAAACCTGCTGTTGAAATAGGAATAACATCGATAGGTTCATCTGCGATTTCTGCAATATAAGACTTTACCATTTCTTTTAAGCGCAAAGCAGTACCTTTTCCTGTAGAACATATTGTGATAATGGCTTTTTTTTCGACTGTTTTTTTTGGAGCAGGTTCTATAATAACTTCGCTGTCATTATGATATCGAAGCGATGAATAGATGGTATTTAAATCCATTTCTAAAAAATTCGCTTTTCTGACGGCATCGAGTACTAGTGGAGTAGAGACCATATCAATCGTTTTTACGGTTATTCCGGATTTTTCAATTATTTTTTCCTCGAAATAAAATAAAGATCCCATATCTACAAGCATTAATACGCCTTCGCCTCGGTCCGTTTCTTTCACAGCATGCACAATCGTATCAAAAACATCGTGGAAGCTAACGTCAAGAGGCATATCAACTGCTCTTATATTATGCTCCCCTAATAGCTCTTGTGTAACGTTTACGATAGAGCTTGCTGTAGATACTCCATGTGCTGCAACAACAATACCGACTTTACCTTTATTATTCCATTCATCGGCTGAAAGAAGGAGCAGTGCTAAATACATCACTTCTAGCTCAGGAAGTACAATATTTAATGTAGCTTCAATTAATTCTTTCATTTTAAGGGCAACTTTATATTCGTTTTGATTCTGCTGCATCGTTTCATATATATCTTGAAGCATAGGATTATCTTTTTTTAACCGGTTCTTTCTATTTAATAATCCTTCCAAATGCAAACTGATAAAATAAATAAATTTATCATTAAAATGTCGCTGCAGTATGCTTTGTGATAAAGAACGCAGCTCTTCTGCAAGCAAAAGCACTTTTTTATCTACTAAATTGGCTAGTTTTGAAAAGTTTTGTTTTGTCACTTGCTGATAAAAGCTTTTGATATGAACTTTAATATCGGTTGTTACAAATTTATTGATTTCGTCTTTATCAATTCCTTCATCTTTTAAGAGTCGGGCTTTATCTTCAATAATTTTATACATGTCAAATGGCAGCTCATATACATCATCCTCTAATAAATCTTCATTTCCTTCCCCTGTAATATTAATGATTGGATCGACGAACTTTGCGATTTCTTCATTTTCTTGACGGTTTCGAGGAAGAAGACTCAGCCTTTCCTTCATTTCAGGAGGAAGAGTTTTAGCATATAAATAAACGGCAGACTCTTGAATACTCTCTAGAAAACCGTGGGCACAAACGAGTTGAATATTGGATTTAAGCTGACCGATATTTCCAAATGTTACACTTCCGATTAATGCTCGCATTACATCCTCATGAACACGAATACTTTTCTGAATACGCACCGCTTCTTTTCCAAGCAAAAACTTTGTTAGTTCAATTTTTTCTTTTACTTGCCGTTCATGAAAAGATGGCATCGTGATGGTAATCGGTATTCTTCGTAAAAAAGTGTTGAGAAAAGAAGAAGAAGGATCTTCTGTTGTAGCGCTGATAATTAATACTTTTGCTTTCCGGTTTCTTTCTGTTTCTCCTAATCGATTAAACAGACCATTATCCATAAAATAAAAAATCATTTCTTGTCCTTCTGGGGGAAGGCGATGTACTTCGTCTAAAAACAAAATCCCTCCATCTGCTTTTTCTACCATACCTTGTTTATCGGAAGTGGCACCAGTAAAGGCGCCTTTTATATGTCCAAATAATTGAGAAAGAAGCAATTGGGGGTTATGATAATAATCGGCACAATTAAATACAACAAAGGCAGACTTTTCATCCATCGATTCTGCAAACTTTGCGTAATTATGCATCATATGAGCAAATAATGTTTTACCGGAACCAGTAGGACCGAGTATTAATGTATGCAGCCCCTTAGGAGGATACACAATGGCTGCCTTTGCCTGTTCCACTTGTTTTTTTAAACTGCCTTCTACGCCAATCAAAAGGCGGAATGGATTTTGATCATATGATTGTTGTCCCTTTTTTTTCTTTTCATATAATTCCTTTAACGATGGAATTTCTAAGATGCTGCGATCGATAATATTCCCGAAATGATGTTTGATAACGTCACGTGGGAGATATAGTACAGGTCGTTTTTTGATTTTTACAACCTTCCCTAATCGCACAAGATTATTTAATTCTAAGCTTACATTATTTCTTAACATCGCTAAGTCTTCTACTAATTCATTTGCAGAAAAACCTTCTTTTACTATTAGTTCATCTTTTGATAATTTTTCGCACTTATCAACTAATAATTGAAAGATACGTTCCATTCTTTTCATTGAATCACCTCATATTGTGAAAAGCACTTTTAAACTCCCAAATTAGGAGCAAGCAAGTACTGCTAATGATGATTATATGTTTGTAAACCTTTTCATAGAAGTTTGACAACGGAAATATAGATGTTCTTATTATTTATTTTAAGGGATAAACGGAAAAAAAGCTTTAAAAAAAGGAGAATAATTGTGTGGAATTAGTGTCAGTTGGAATGAATGAAAAAAGAAGGGATAGTATACGATGTAATGATTTACAAGGAATAAAAATCTGTCAAATTAATGGTATACTAAAGATATTCGTTAACAATCTATTTTCCCTTTTATGTTTTGGCTCTTTTCGTATAGATTGTTGTTATTTAACCCGAAGCGTGTGGTAAGCCTCGGAAAACCGAACGAAAACCTCTTCGTTGCTTGGATTGTCACTACATATATTTTATTGCATTCACTTTTTCAGTGGCCTCGCTATGCTCCTGTGGGGTCTCATCTTTCTCGCTTTTCCCGCACGCAGGAGTCTACGTGTATTCAGGCTACTCTGTATGTCAAAAATGTTTTTATTTATTCAAAAACTACAGACTTTTAGAAAACAGCCTATGTTTTACTAGTTTTCATTTAAGGGAGAAAGGACAAATGATGCAAGAGTTAGAGAAAACGAAAGATTCACAATATATTCAGCAGCATTTGGCAAATGAGCGTACGTACCTTGCGTGGATAAGAACTAGTGTTACGATTATTGGTGTAGGTTTTTTAATAACCAATCTTCACTTTTCTACGCATAAAACAAATATAAAAATAGCCAATTTGTTAGCTGAAATAGTTGGGTTATCATCTATTCTGGTAGGAATCGTTATTATCCTGATGAGCACTTATTCTTATTTTCATAAAGGGAAAGACATTAATCAGCAGTCTTTTCTATTTCCCAAGATATTAATTATTGTTTTATCTTTATTGATTATCATTATATTTATCGTCTTTGCTGTCTATTACTTGTTTGTTTGGGGCTTGTTAGGAAAGTAAAAAAAGCATCTAACGATAACTATACTGTTAACGTAGATGCTTTTTTATTTTGGCTGTTTTCGTATAGATTGTTGCTTTTAAACCCGCAGCCTGAATACACTTCGTCCGTTTAGCGAGCGTCCTCGTCTTTCTCGCATTCCCACAGGAGTCTACGTGTATTCAGTCTGCTAAGAAACACTTTTCCAAATGTATTATGTAAAAAACAACAAACTTTGAGAAAACAGCCTTTATTTTGGTTAAGCCTTAGCCAATGTATGTATCACTAAATCCGCAACCGGCTCACCGTTAATAAAATGTTCTTCTGTAATTCTCTCCACATCATCTTCTGTAACGTTGTAATACCAAACTCCATCAGGATAAACAAGGACAAAGGGACCATTTCCACACATTCCTAAACAGCCTGTTTTCGTTATTTTAATCTCTTTATATATGCCATGTTCAACAAATTGCTCTTTAAAAGCATCCATTACACTGTCAGCATCTGATTCACAATGTTGGCTTCCGCAATACAAAATATGTTTTTTTATTAAATTTAAACGACTCATTCACATCACTCTTTTCATAATAATGGAAGTTAACGTTAACATGTCTCCATTATATAGTGTAATGAATAGAAAATGAGCGTAAATGACATATTGTCGAAAAGTTGTCAATTATCTGAAAAAAGAAAAGAATTCCTTTCTTTTGATAATGTATCTCATCTGTAAAGAATTTTTAAGCGAAATGACTTTTTAGTTTAATTGGATTGTAACTTATTGGCACCTTTCTTATGGTATAACAATAGGGAAAGGGGTTTTATGATGCGTTCCTTAAAAAAAATGATGGTCATCGCACTGACAAGTATGTTTTTCCTGTCAACAGCAATAATGGCTCAAGCAGAAACGAATCAAGAATCACTGAAGAAAAATCAACGTGTAATGGACGAAAAAGTAGCAGAACAACAAAAAGTATTAAAAGAACTGGAAGCTGTACATAAAGATTTAGCAAATTTTAATAACGAATTGGAAAAAAATAAGAAAAGTATAGCTGCGTTGAAACAAGATATTGCAAATTCTCAAAAAAGGATAGAAGAGAAGAAAAAAGACATTGTGAAATTAGAAGATAAAGTACTTTCAAGAAAAAAAATCATGAAAGATCGCCTTGTCTCTCTGCAGCATAATAATCAAACGAATGTAGTTATTGAAGTTCTTGTTAATGCGAAGAACCTTTCCGATTTTTTAGATCGAGCAACGGCAGTTACAGTTATTTATAATATGGATAAAGAGATATTAGAGCAACAAAAAACAGATTTAGAAGAAATGGAAAAAGAAAAGCAAGAAATTGCAGAGGAAGAGAAAGAGCTGCAAAAGCAATTTCAATCATTGGCTGCCAATCAAGTAAATTTAGAAAAGAATTTGCAACAAAAACAAGAAGCGCTTGCTTCTGTTCAAAAAAAATATAAAACAATATCCAATGAGGTAAATCTTGCTAAAAAGGAAAAAGAAGCGATTCAATTGGAAATCAATCAGCAGCAAGATGATTTAAAGAAAGAGCAGCAAGAAGCGAAGACTAATAAAAAAACATTTACACAGCAAAAGCAAACAATAAAAAAAGCAGCAGCTGTTTCCAATACAAAAAAAGACAATGAAAGCGGAGAAGAAATATATGTGACAGCAACAGCCTATAGTCATGAAAGTGTAAGTTCGGAATTCACAGCGGTAGGGATTAATATTAAAAAGAATCCGAATATGAAATTAATCGCCGTTGATCCTTCTGTTATTCCATTAGGAACAAAAGTATGGGTGGAAGGCTATGGAGAAGCCATTGCCGGAGACACAGGCGGAGCAATAAATGGTCACAAAATCGATGTGCTAATGCCATCCAACAGCAAAGCAAGATCATGGGGGCGTCAAACAGTTAAAGTAGTGATTTTAGATTAAATTAAGAAAATATGGATTAATAGCTCTGCGGAAGTTCGCTTCTGCAGAGCTATTTGCTTTAAACGAATAGGACTTTTAAAATAGAGGCAGCCCGAATACACTTCGTCCGTTTAGCGACATACGCTCCTGTGTGGTCTCGTCTTTCTCGCATTTCTACAGGAGTCTATGTGTATTCAGTCTGCTGAGTACTTCTTCTCCCATTTTTTTACGTAAAAAACAACTAACTTTGAGAAAACAGCCAATTAAAAAAAGAAAATGCCGATATGCTTTCGACATTTTCTTTTCCTTAATATTATAAGGTTTTTTATTATTTAATTGTTAATTGGCCTTGTTCAAGAATGCTGTCTTTTACAACAGATGTTTTTGAACCTTTGATTTTCACTAAGAAACTTGGTGCGAAAGTAGCTTTATGATCTGCAAAGTAGCCTCTGTTTGTCATGTAGCTTGTGATTACTACATTATCACCTTTAACTTGTGGAATTGCAAAGTGAGCATAAGTCCAAGTGATGTCATATGGATTTAAGTCTTGATGCAATACTAGTCCAGTTCCGTTTAATGGTTTGTATGGTCCAGTGATTGAATCTGCTACATATCCTAACATGTAGATGTCTTCTTTATCAATTCCGTCAACGAACATTTTAGATCCACGTGTATCTGTGAATAAGTACCATTTTCCATCTTTTTCGAAAATGTTAGCACGTTCAATTTCATCTGTTACTATATTAGATGCAATAAGCGGCTTCATTACTTTTTTCAATGAATAATCATCATTTAATTCAACGATACCAAGTGCACCATTTGCTAATGAAGTGTAATATTTGCTTGGGCTTTGAAGCAATTTAGCTCTTTCTGCTTCGAAGAACTTTTTGCTGCCGCCATAGTATGCTCTATTATTGAACTGCTCTTCACCTTGATAGCCAGTTTCTGTTCCTGTGTTTGCTTCAAATACAAGGTATTTTTTACCGTTGTCTTCTACATAATGAGGATCTCTTAATGTATGGTTGTCATCAAAGTTGCCATTTCCGAAAGCTTGGTTCATAGTTTGGTAGTTTTTGCCGTCACCATCAAAAATCGATTTGAAATCTTCCACGCCATCCACTTTAAGCGTGTTGCCGTCTGGTTGAGATACGTTGATTTGAGCTGTTGTTAATGTTTGTTTACCAAAATATCCTTTTGATGCATCCCAGATTGAGCGATTTGTATAGAACAAGCGAACTTTTCCATCAGAAGTAAAAGTTGCAGATCCAGACCATTCTTCTGCTTGATTATGAAGAATAGGATCATTTGTATTAAATTTATCGCTGTCTTTAAATACTCTACCAGCAGATTTCCAAGCGTCAATTGAATTATCGCCTATTTTTTTATAGAACAAGTAAACAAATGTGTCCCATCCTCTTTTAGGATCTCCTGCTAAACCAAATGTGATTTCGTAGCCATTATAGTTTGCTACTGTTCCATCTGCGTTTTGCAGCGGCCAAGTATCCCAAACATCTAAATTAATAAGGTTTCCAAACTCATCGAAGCCTTTTGCTGATTCAACGTTTTTAATAGTCGATGCATCAAATTGAGGCACTTTAAATTGCTCGTTTGTTTGTTGCGCAGGAATTTTCAACGCATCAAAACGTGTAATGTGGGAAAAACCATAATCTTCTTTGAAACTCGTGCTTTCTTTTGCAGATGCTAGAGATGCACCACCTAACAGTAATGCTGTAGTAAAGGATACTGCTGTTGCTTTTTTAGCAATCTTTTTGATGTTCATGCTTTTTTTTCCCTCTCTTTTATATATGTATCTAAAAAGTTGGAAAACGATGTTAACCTGCTTTTTAGACCAAGAAATTGCCTCTGTGTTATTTATTTAGAATAGGTTGGATGCTAAATTAATATGATTCATAGTTTTGATTTGAAAACAATCGTTCAAACCAATAAATTATGTACAGTGTAACTTCGTAACATTGTCTACCTTTTTTTGATATGGAACGTAAATCTAATATTAACTTGTTTATATATAGCTATTTAATCGATTACCTTCATAACTTATTCAATACACAATGTACAAATATGAATATGAAACTATTAATGATTAGCCTCTATGAAGTCGGGCAAAATATTCTAAAAAAAATAACAAGATTTAATTTCAACACAAGATTACTTTGATAAGAAAGTTCAGTCAATTCGACCAAATGTAACAAACTTCTACATACAATCGTTATATGATAAAATATTACCAGGACGAAAATAATAAGTTTTTTCCATTTTATTAAAACAAGCTGGACGCAAAAAAATAATCCTATTTTTTCTTTTTTAAGAAAATATTTACTCTTTCTAATCAATGTTTATATGTTAACTTTTTATAAAAAATCTTTGCACAGCATACATTCCAAAGTTATTAAAATTAACTTTTATCGTTTCAACTCTACTATTTATTTTAATTAGGAATAGAATAGCAGAAGGTGTTGGATTTTAATCAATTACATTAATATTTTCTATTGTAAATATACTATTAACAGATCTGGGACAAAAGGATGAGATGGACTTTTAAACGAAATTAGGACCTTTAACATAAATTGTTTTTGGGAAAGCTGCTGTCACTCCCCTGAAAATATTAAAATTTGGTAAAAAATGATAGAGATATTATATAAAAGATAACTATCGTCCTCAATAGAATATACTGTATTTTCCAAATGTTATACTCTCTTATAGAACTATCCAGTACGTTCGAATAAAAATCTTAAATAAAAAGATGATTAAATAAATGAAATAAGAGCATGTTTTGAGTGATTTCAAAACATGCTTATTGATTTTTATACAGTTGGAAAGAGCGCATTTTTTACATCACAGAATTTTAGGCAAAGGAAGCCCATTCCTTCAGGTGTGGAGGAATGGGCTTTTTTTGAACATTTTGTTAAAAGGTACATTTGTTCCTTTTTGTTTGTTATAATTATTATACAAACAAACGTTCGTAAAGGGGGTTTTTGTAATGGCAAAGGAGACAACGCCTTCCTATGTAATAACGATGGAATTATGGACAAATCCTTCTATTATAAAAGATATTGAAAGCGATTTAGAAGTGAGTCGCGTCATTTATAATTCGTGTCTTGGAGAACTATTAAAACGTGAAAAACAAATGAAACGGACAAAGAAATATAAAAAATTAAGAAGATGCTGTTTCTAAAAAACTCTCCTATTATGAAACACAAAGAAACAAAGAGAACATACAATTCTATCAAAACGAGAAAAAGCAAATTATGAGGAAAATATTGGATATACAAGAACAATTGGAGTTAACGGAGTATGCTATGCACGATTATCTTAAAACCATTCGGAGCCATTTTGGAAATACATTAAATGTAGATATTGCTCAAAAGGCAGCTACTCGTGCTTGGAATACGTTTCATAAAAAATTGAAGGGTGAATCCAAGAAAGTAAACTTTATTAAACGCGGAGAAATGTTTAGTTTTGAAGGGAAGAAAAACAATATCGGCTGGTTTTATCGAAATGGAGCCATTGTTTTTAGAAAAACAAATATACATTTAATCATGAAAAAAAATGATTTGTACATGCAGGAAGCGTTGTCTAACATCGAAAACAACGTTGAATTTGAATACAAAACGAAAAAAGGCATGCTAAAAGAAGCTTTCCATAAAGTGAAATATGTTCGTATTGTAAAACGTGTAATACGAGGGGAAACTCGTTATTTTGCACAATTGATTGTTCAAGGATTTCCTCCAGCGAAACGAAATAAAGATGGATCATTCAAGCATCAAATTGGAAAAGGTCGTGTTGGCGGAGACTTAGGAACTTCTTCTATTGCAGTCGTTGGAGAGAATAACGTTCTCTTAACGAATTTAGCTGAGATTGTGATGAATCAATCAAGAAAAATTCGATTGATTCAAAGAAAAATGGATCGTTCAAAACGAGCTATAAATCCGAAAAATTATCATCAAGACGGAACCATTAAAAAAGGAAAAAAGACGTGGATTTACTCCAATCGTTATTTGAAGTTGAAAGCCAAAATAATAGAATTATACCGTAAACAAGCTGATAACAGAAAACAATCTCATCGTACATTAGTTAATAGACTGCTCTCTTTCGGAGATGAACATTACTGGGAAGAAATGAACATAAAGAGTTTGCAAAAGCGTTCTAAGAAAACAGAAATCAATGAAAAAACAGGAAAATATAAACGTAAAAAGCGTTTTGGGAATAGCATTGGACATCGAGCTCCTGCGATGTTTATAAGCATACTTGAACATAAAGTAAAAGCTCAAGGCGGAATGTTTAAGAAAGTGAATACAAGAACATTCAAAGCTAGTCAGTATAATCATAAGACAAATGATTATACGAAAAAAGAATTGAAAGAAAGGTGGCACATCTTTGATAATGGGACAAGCATTCAGCGAGATTTATATTCGGCGTTTCTGTTGATGAATTCCAATCAGACAGGAACAAAAACTAATAGAAAACGTTGCAAAGAGACGTTTGAGCTGTTTCGATCTTTACATGATAAAGAAATAGAAAGAATAGAGAAACAAGGTATGTTGGTGTTAAATTCAGGTATTCGATTAAAAAACAAAAAAACTGCTGCAGCAGTTTAAAATATAATGGCGGTGTGACCTACCGAGTCTGTGAGGACCATAGATGCAGTCGCAAATGGCAACAGAGGTTGCTTTGGCTGTGAAAGTTCTGAATAAACCTTTTAAACATAATGTTTATTAATGTCAGTGCTTCATTCCCAAGCCGTCTACTTGTAAGAGTGTGGAGTGTGTGAATGTACTTGTACATGTATGAATGAAGAGAAGCAAGAGTTTTTCAGAACCCCATTGCTTTAGCGGTGGGAGTGTCAGATTAATGAAATAACAATAAATAGTATAAATATGGTAATATAAAAAATAAAGCTGTTTTCGTATAGATTGTTGCTTTTAAACGCGCAGCCTGAATACACTTCGTCTGTTTAGCGAGCGTCGAGTCTCCTCGTCGCATACGCTCTGCTTAAGTCTCGTCTTTCCCGCATTCCTACAGGAGTCTACGTGTATTCAGTCTGCTGAGTACTGCTTTTCCCATTTTTTTATGTAAAAAACAACAAACTTTGAGAAAACAGCCAAAAATAAAAAAGCAGGTAACTATTTTGGAATTTATCACTGAAAAACTATTGTTCATCTCTTTATTTATTTTGATCATTCATTCAATCGAAACACTTGCGTATGCAGTTCGATTATCTGGTGCAAGGGTAAAACTATTAGCCTCTGCTTTATCTTTATTTAACGTAATGGTTGTATTTTCTCGTTTTTCGAATATGATGCAGCAGCCTTTTACAGGGAGTTTAATAGACAATGCTCCTAAAGAACATAAGCTGGAATTTGTAGAAAATCAATTTAGAGTTATTATTGGTGCTGCATCATTAGGCACAATTTTAGGAATTCTCTTGCTTCCTACTTTTATTGCTCTTTTTTCTAGAGCCATCATTCATTTGTCGGAAGGGGAAGGTTCTGTTCCTTCCTTATTGAAAAAAGGTTTTACTTTAGAATTCATTAAGCGGGGCTTAAAACATATACACCTACCAAGGCTTTCTTATATAAAGGATATTCAGTTGAAAAATATCCCAGTTAAATTATTTCTTATTAATATGGTCGTAACAGCAGTCTATACCATTGGAGTGATTGCTGCTTTATATGCGTCGTTATTGGCTCCTGAAAGAGACTCAACAGCAATAATGGCATCAGGACTTATTAATGGAATAGCCACTATTTTACTTACTATTTTTATTGATCCGAAAATATCTATCCTTGCTGATGGTGTCATTAATCAAAAGGGAAGCTACCTTCAATTAAAAAGTATGTCGATCATGATGATTACTTCTCGCGTAGCAGGAACGCTGCTTGCTCAACTTTTGTTGATTCCAGGAGCTGAATACATTGCTTGGCTTACTAAGTTTATTGCATAGTTTGATTGGTTTTGTCATTCGATAGAGTGATGATCAAAGAGAATCTTGTCATGGATAGAAATAATCGTTTCTGTCCATGACAAGATGTATTAATCAGCTTAATAAAATAGTTTTTTGTGCAGTATTTCTAAGGCTCGGTCCATCTCCTCTAATTCTTCTTTTGAAGCATCTTGTATTCGATTTAGGAAACCCGTTTCTACATATTTAAAGGCTTCGTTCATCATTGTTTTCCCATTATTTGAAAGACGGATAAATTGTTTTCTTCGATCCTCCATATCTTCCAATTTTTCAATTAATTTTTTTTCGCTTAATTTTTTCAGCTCACGACTTGTATTCGGCATGGACATGTGCTGACAATCACTAATTTCACTAATGGTAACGGGCTGATTTACATATATATATTTAAGAATATTAAATTGAACCGGAGTAACGGTATCCAGTTTAGCGTTTTTTGTTAATTCATGTGTCACTTGATGAACAGAAGTTGTAAACACGATAAATTTCTGAAAAAAATCTTTCTTGTCCAAAATTATCACCTCGTATTAACAAGATAGCAAAATAATTATCAAAAAACAATTATCATTTGACAATTAAAAGAGATAGGATTATTATTTAGTTATCAAATGATAATTAAAGGGGAATGGCGATATGAACATGCTTGTTATTTATACACATCCTAATCACAAGAGTTTAAGTTATGCATTTTTGCAAAAAGTTATCAAAGGAAGTAGTGAGAACTCCAATATTAAAGAAGTTCAGGTATTAGATTTGTATGAAGAAGGGTTTGATCCGAGGCTTGTATTTAATGAGACAAAACGAAGACGTGATATGCATAGTGACCCGAACTTAGAAAAATATAGAAAACAAATTAGTTGGGCCGACAAGATTGTTTTGATCTATCCGATCTGGTGGGGAAGACCTCCTGCCATGCTCTTAGGATATATTGATCAACTATTTGCTTCTGGCTTTGCCTATAACGATAAAGGGGGACTTTTACCAGAGGGACTCTTGAAAGGAAAGTCTGTCGTGTGTATTTCCGCCATGAAGGGGCCAACACATTATCCATTGTTTTTCTTAAATAATGCGCATAAAATGTTAATGAAAAAAGCCCTTTTTAATTTTGTAGGCATCAAAAAAGTGAAATTTTTTGAATTTGGCAATATGGAAAGTCCAAAAGGAAAACAAGCGGAAAAATTGGATAAAATCTATCGTTATTTTAAGAACATAGATCGTTAAGGGGAAATGACAAGGAGTGAGGATTGTATAAATACTTTCATACTTTATTATAAAATGTACGAAAACAAAGTAGAGGCTATCGATTATATAGATTGGACAATTGCTATGTTGAAAAGCGGTTATTCGAGTGACTCTCTCCTTATTTTAAGTTCCTTGCAAGAGCCTCTGAATTTATTTGAGGTAGAGGATTATTTTAAAAGATCAGTGAAGGAACTGAATATTTATAAACCGTCATATGAGGAATGTGCAAGAAGCTTTATTGTCCACTTATCGGAAATGATATTGGCTGGCGGTAATAACATGGTTGAAGTTGCCAATGAGATATATAGCGTAGTGAGGAGTTTGGAATATCCTGAGGATCTAATAGAGTGGTATAAGATAACTGAATGGATGGATGATTTTCGTTATGGCGACAATATATCCAATATAAGTGAGCAAACATTGACCGAAATGATAATCAAAATAGCAAAGAATCAAATAGGACGTTATGTATCCAAGTAAGTTAGAAAGGGTACATAACACTTTTTTATTATGAAAGGCTGTTTTCGTATAGATTGATGCTTTTAAACTCGCAGACTGAATACACTTCGCTTTCCGTGGGCGAGCGTCGAGCCTCCTCGTCGCATACGCTCCTGTGGGGTCTCGTCTTTCTCGCATTCCCACAGGAGTCTACGTGTATTCAGTCTGCTGAGTATTTCTTCTCCCACTTTTTTTACTTGAAAAACAACAAACTTTGAGCAAACAGCCTTAGACAAAGAAGTAATTGAAGTACAAGTATTTCAGTCTTTATTGTTAAATTGGGTACTGTAGCTTATATTACATCGTTGTCATAGGACCATTTAACGTCAAGTAATAATGTATTAATTAGCTCGGATAAACAAACTGATGTCTTTTGATAAAATGGATGTGTCCCAGGGATGCCAAAAGTATGTTTTTCCGTCAAATTGTAGGTTGAAATGATATGCAATTGGTTCATCCATATAAAAAATCATTTCATAATAAGTGGGGTCTTTCTCCGACGTATCAGGTTGAAAATTCGGGCTATTTTTACTATGCTTTAATATTTTTAGGAAGGTATTGATTTCTTTTTGGCTATTCAATTTATTCACAAGTTTTGTACCGTCTGGCGTATTCATTTGATAAATTTCCACTTTAGTTACTTTTTCGGTGGGCATATCTTTATAATGCCATTTATATTTACTATCTTCAGTTGAATAGTAAACTTGATAGCCGTTTATTGTATTTAGAGATTCAACGGCAATTAAATTTGAGTGACCCTTTAAAGAAAAGATAGTCGTACCTTTTTCGTAAAATGCCGCATCTCCGTCTTTTATTTTGTAATGAGGGTTTGTGACATTATCAGCGACTTTAAATTTAACAGTTCCGATTTTTTTACCAATTAACTTTTTATCAGCTAAAACGCCAGTATATACTCCATCATATGTTTTTCCATCCCATTTAATAAAATCAACCCAATCGATTTCGATTTCGGAATGACCATCAAATGGTGTTGATCTACAACCTGTTAAAATGATGATAAGTAAAATAAATAGACTCCATTTTTTCATAAACATCGCCCCTTTTTACGTTAGACGAAAATTTAGTGCCATTCGTTCCATATCATTTATCTAAATATAGGTTGTTTTATATGTATTTCTTCATTTGTTGTAAATAGTATTAGAAATCAAAAAAAGGATATAGAATCCTTCTTCAGAAGAGAGTTCCATATCCCTTTATATTAAGAGAATTACATGTTCATTTCTCCACTATCATGGTTGAATTGCCAATGAATTCCGAACTTATCTGTTACTTGTCCGTAAAGTTTACTCCAAAATGTTTCTTGAAGGTCCATGCCTACCGTGCCGCCTTCTTTTAGTTTATTAAAAAGAGAGATCATTTCTTCCATATTACTATTTACAACTGCAAGGGTGATGTTGTTTCCTTCAATAAAAGGCATTCCAGGGAAGACATCTGAAAACATAACAGGGCTTCCATCAATGATAAGCATTGTGTGCATGACTAAATTTTTTGCTTCATCTGGTAGAGGGTAGTCTGGATGAGGTGGTGTTTCTCCAAAGGTCATAATTTGTGTCATTTCTGTTCCAAAAACCTCTGCGTAAAACTCTACTGCTTCTCGACAGTTCCCATTAAAATTAATATAAGCATTAACAGACATTTGTTTCACCTCTAAGTAAGATTTTGTCAAACATTGTAAACCACGTACACATCTATTCTACCATGTATATATACATAATGAAAATTTCAGCTAGAACACTGAATGAAAAATTAGTAGAAATTCTACGCTATTTATAAAAAAATCGGGTTTATCCTACTATTGAAAAATTGCTGAAAATTGGCAGGGAATATAAGGGTTGTATTGTTATCTTCTACTATCATCTTAAGATCTAACCAATAAAGCGTTATGAGCACCTCATTTTTCAAAATATACCCTCTTGTTGGATGAATAGCATTGATAGTTTGTGGATTAATTGAGGGATCTTTTATACAAAAGTGGCCCGATTAAAGTGATGATTCTTGAGTTTATAAATTCTGTTTATTGCTTAGTTGTAGGTGTGATTATGTGACATATCTGAAAAAAAGAAAATGCCGATATAATTTGGCATTTTCTTTTTTAGATATTATAGGATACTTTTAGTATCCTATAATATGTTAATACACTATTTTTGCTTATATGAAGTAAGCGAAAACTCTTTGTTATCTAGTATTTTCAGTTGTTAATTGACCTTGTTCAAGGATGCTGTCTTTTACGACAGAAGTTTTTGAACCTTTAATTTTCATTAAGAAACTTGGTGCAAAAGTAGATTTATGATCTTCAAAGTAACCTCTGTTTGTCATGTAGCTTGAGACTACCACTTTATTACCTTTAACTTGTGGTATTGCAAAGTGAGCGTAAGTCCAAGTAATGTCATATGGGTTAAGATCTTGATGCAATACAAGTCCTGTTCCGTTTAATGGTTTGAATGGTCCAGTGATTGAATCTGCTACATATCCTAACATGTAAATGTCTTCTTTATCAATTCCGTCAATGAACATTTTAGATCCTCTTGAACTAGTAAACAAATACCATTTTCCATTCATTTCAAATAAGTTAGCTCTTTCAATTTCATCTGTTACTGTATTGGATGCAATTAATGGCTTCATCACTTTTTTCAACGTATAGTTATCATTTAATTCAATGATACCAAGTGCACCATTTGCTAAAGAAGAGTAATATTTACTCGGACTTTGAAGCAATCTAGCTTTTTCTCGTTGGAAGAATTTGTTGTTCGCAGCATAGAAAGCTTTTTCCAATAATTTATTATTTCCGCCATCGAAAGATTTGTTGAAGAATTTATTATTTCCGCCATAGAAAGCTCTATTATAGAAAGATTCTTTTCCTTGATAGCCAGTTTCTGTTCCTGTATTTGCCTCAAATACAAGGTATTTATGTCCTTGTTCATCTTCTACATAATGAGGATCTCTTAATGTGTGGTTATCATCAAAGTTTCTGTTACCAAATGCTTGGTCAACAGTTTGATAATTCTTACCGTCTCCATCAAAGATTGATTTAAAATCATTCACGCCATCTACTTTAAGTGTACTATTGTTTGGTTGAGATACATTAACTTGAGCTGTTGTTAATGTTTGTTTACCAAACATTCCTTTTGATTCATCCCAGTATTGGCGATTTGTATAGAATAAGCGAATTTTTCCATTAGAAGTTAAAGTCGCAGATCCAGACCATTCTTCTGCTTGAGTGTGTAGAATAGGATCATTTGTATTATATTTATCACTGTCCTTAAATACTCTTCCAGCACATTTCCAACTGTCAATAGAATCTTCGCCTACTTTTTTATAGAACAAGTAAATAAATGTGTCCCATGGTCTTTTTGGGTCTCCAGCTAAACCAAATACGATTTCATAGCCTTTGTAATTTGCTACTGTTCCATCTGCGTTTTGCAGCGGCCATGAATCCCAAACATCCAAATTAATAAGGTTTCCAAACTCATCATAACCTTTTGCAGATTTAATGTTTTTAATAGAGGATGCATCGAATTGAGGCACCTTAAATTGCTCGTCTGTTTGTTGCAGAGGAATTTGCAACGCATCATAACGTGTAATGTGGGAAAAGCCATAATCTTTTATGTAATCCATACTGTCTTTTCCTTTTGCAGAAGCTAGCGATCCTCCTCCCGCAAGTAATGCTGTCGTTAAGGTTAGTACTGTTGCTCTTTTGGCAATGTTTTTAATTTTCATAAACTTCCCCTCTTCTTTTAACCTATGTATCTAAAAAGTTAGATTGATATATCATATTGTTTTCTCACTTTTTAGACCAAGAAACTGCCTCTCTATTATTTATTTAGATATTTTTGTATTGCTAAACTAATAAAGTTCATAAAGTATATGCACAATGTGCAAGTTTATATATGAATTTCTATAATTTAAGCATCTATGTAGTTGAGAGAAATTTCTAAATAGAATAACAAGATTTAGTTTCAACACAAGATTACTCTGATAAGGAGGTGTGGTCAATTCGACCAAATGTAACAAATTTCAAAACGTATTTATTGCTTGGTAAAAAATAACTAGGATAAAACTAACAATTTTTCCTGATTTTAAAGCAAGCAGAACACAAAATTTTTATCATCTTTTTCGATTCTTTTCTTTTATGAGAGAATGTATTATTTTTTCTCTAATCACTATCTATTAGTCTTTTATGAATAAGAAATCCATGCATAATATACATGTTCAAAGCCTATGAATATTAACTTTTTCACGTTCTATCTCTATTTTTTATTTCAAAAAGGAATAGAGTAGCGGGACAGATAAATACATCATTTTTTTCATTCATATGGAATGAAAGTAACTATTTCTTAATTTTTTATATTTTTTAGATGTAAAATAATGTTAAATGTTACTGACAATAGAAGGGGATGGGCTTTAGTATAAATCGGTACTTTTATCATAAAAAAATTTCTTTATATCCCCTTAGATAGAAATATTTGGTCATAAAATGATAAAAATAATGAATTGATAATATAAAAAGCCCTGTATATTGTTTAAACACAGTAAAAAAATCGTGTATTTTTAGTGTCTAGTAGATGGAATCGACAAATAAAGAATATCAAATGGGGGATACTAATAATATCGAGGAATTGGGAGGAAAAAATCATGACTACAGAAAAATTATCGATATTTGCTTTAGGTGGCATAAATGAAATTGGAAAAAACATGTATGTTATTCAATATGAAGACGATATTGTCATTATTGACTGTGGAGGAAAATTTCCCGATGAGAGTTTATTAGGCATTGATTTAATTATCCCTGATATTAGTTACTTAGAAGAAAATAAGGATAATATTCGGGCATTGCTTGTTACACATGGTCATGAAGATCATATTGGCGGAATTCCCTACTTATTAAGAAAACTAAATATACCTGTTTATGCTACACGCTTTACATTAGGGGTAATTGAATTAAAATTAGACGAACATAGGCTAAAAAGAGATGCGAAGCTAGTTCAGATTGATTCGAATTCAGAACTTGATTTTGGAAAAATAAAAGCATCCTTTTTTAAAACTAGCCATAGTATTCCTGATTGTCTAGGCATGGTTTTTCATACTCCAGAAGGAAATGTTGTTCATACAGGTGATTTTAAATTTGATTTAACCCCAATGAATAATCAATATGCTGATATTCATAAAATGGCCGAGATTGGCAAACAAGGTGTTTTGCTTCTAATATCTGAAAGTACAAATGCAGAACGAACTGGCTTAACTCCATCGGAAAAAATGGTAGAAGGCCATATGTATGAAGCTTTTACGAAAGCAGCCGGGAAAATTTTTGTTTCTACTTTTGCTTCCAATGTGAACCGTGTTCAGCAAGTAGTTCAAGCTGCCATCAAAACGAATCGAAAGCTTGCGCTGCTTGGACGAAGTATGGTTAATATTGTGTCTGTAGCAATGGAGCGTGGCTACTTATCCATTCCTGATGGGATGCTGATTGAGGCAAATGAAGTAGATAAACTCCCCTCTGAAAAAGTAGTTATCCTGTGTACAGGAAGTCAGGGAGAACCAAATGCTGCTCTTGCCCGACTATCAACTGGAAACTATCGGGATATTTCTATTTATCCTGGCGACACGGTTATTTTAGCTGCATCTCCAATACCCGGAAATGAACGGGATGTTTCTCGAATAATCGACAACTTATTTCAGCTTGGCGCCAATGTTATTTATGGATCCGGCAGTACAACAGGCATGCATGTTACTGGGCATGGCTACCAGGAAGATCTTAAGCTCATGATTACTTTAATGAAGCCAACGTATTTTATTCCCATTCATGGTGAGTTTAGAATGCTTTATCATCACCGGCAGCTGGCTGAATCTGTAGGAGTAAAGGAAGGAAACACCTTTATTATCAAAAATGGGGATGTCGTTGATATTGAAAACAAAATTGCCCGTCAAACAAGGAAGATTCCATCAGGAGATACATATATTGATGGAATCGGGGTTGGTGATGTTGGGGATATTGTCTTAAGAGATCGAAAACAGCTTTCGGAAGATGGAATGTTAGTGATTGTGATAACTATTAGTAAAGAAGAAAGAAAGATCATTTCAGGACCTGACACCATCACTCGTGGGTTTGTATATGCCAGAAATGCAGATGATCTTCTAAGCGAAGTGAACCATCTTGTGACAAGAACGGTTAATGACTTGCAATCCGAGAATATCCGACAATGGAAAGCAATAAAACAAAATATTAAAAAATCAGTAGGACAATATTTATTCACACAAACGAAGAGAAAACCAATGATTTTGCCGATTATTATTGAAATTTAAGACTAAATTGCCTCTCCTAATAGGGGGGCAATTTTTGTGAAATTTATATAAAAATTTTATGAGTTTTTTAGTAGTAATATTAAAAAGCAGTATAATAAAAACATTATATTTTCTTTTTTTAAGGCTTTGAGGTGGATGTATTTTCTCTTTGCTGTCATTATTTTTTAAGAGTTATGAAATATCTTATATGAAAAAGAATGGGGGATATAGTTAATGAAACGTTGGGCATTTGTATCTGATTTTGACGGAACTATTTCAAAAAAAGACTTTTATTGGCTTGTTATTGAGCAATATTATCCAGAAGGGAATGATGTTTATAAAGAATGGAAAAAAGGGAAGGTGAAAGATATTGATTTTTTGCGGACTGTATTTAAAGCGATTCACCAAGACGAAGAACAAATTATTAAAGATGTTCACGGTATTCCAATTGATGAATATGTGCCAGAATTTATTAAGCTTGTACAAAAAAATGGCGGAGATTTTTATATTTTAAGTGCCGGTACGGATTATTATATCAAGCATCTTATTAATAAGTACAAGATTGAAAATGTAAAAATATTCTCAAACGAAGGCGTATTTCGTGAAAGAAATATTCATCTGAATGTTGATGTTAATGACTGGAAGTATTCTGAACGCTATGGCATAGATAAAGCGATAGTCATCAAAAAACTAAAGGAAGAATATAATTTGGTTTATTACGCAGGAGACAGTGAGCCTGATTCACACCCAGCTGTTTTTGCAGATTTAACATTTGCAAAGGATTTTTTAAAAGATTTACTGAAAGAAAAAGGGGTGCCATTTATTGCTTTTGAGGACTTTATGGAAATAGAAAAATATCTAGTAGATAAAGGTTTGATTTTGAAATGATGAATCAAGGAAGAAGTTTTAATGCACCTGCGATATTAGAAATTGGTGAAGGAGTTATTCAGGAATTAGAAGTTCATTTAAAGAAATACGAGTTTATGAAAATTATTCTTTTTTTAGATGATTATACGAACAAACATTTTGCACCAGGCATTTTAGAATCTTTTATTACAGTCAAAATTGAAACGGAAGTTCTTCCTGCTAAAATGGATATTCATGAGCTTATTTCGATAGCGTTTAAAATGAGCAACTATGATGCAATCCTTGCCTTGGGGGGAGGAGCGATTATTGATTTTGGAAAATATATTGCATTTACTAGAAAGATACCGTTCATTAGCATCCCAACATCTGCTTCTAATGATGGCTTTGCAAGCAGCAGTTGTTCCCTGCAAGTAAATAATAAAAAAACAACAGTTCCTACGAAAATTCCTTTCGGCATTATAGTAGATTTAGACATTATTCGAACAGCTACAAAACATTTAATTCTTGCTGGAGTTGGGGATTTAATGTCCAATATTACAGCATTATATGACTGGAGCTTTGAAGAAAAACACGGAGTTGCTAATGTAGATGCATTTGCGGCCATGCTTAGTAAAAAAGGAGTAAACAGCTTTGTACGAACCCCAATGTCAGATGTGGAACAACCTATATTTCTAAAAGAATTAGTAAGCTCTATGACAATGGGAGGAATTGCGACCGAAATTAGCGGGACGAGCGCACCGATTAGTGGATCAGAGCATCTTATTTCTCATGCATTAGACAAGATTTCAAAAAAACCACAAATGCATGGTGTACAAGTAGGGATTTCCACCTATTTAATGGCTCTAGTACAGGAGCATCGATATGAAAGGGTGGGAAAGGTTTTTCAAAGAACCGGCTTTTTCGATTATGTAAAAAAATTAGGTTTAGATAAAGAAGAATATAAGCAGGCCATTGACTTATCTCCTGAAATAAAGCCTAACCGCTATACATATCTTCATGAAAAATCATACCGTGATATAGCGAAGAAGCTGCTTGATGAAGATCCAATTTTAAGAGAAATATTTGAAAAATAAATGAATACAAAAGAAATTAGGCAGTTTTTGTTCAACATATATCGAGCAAAAACTGCCTAACTATATAAGTTCTTCCTTCGTAGTAATCAACTATTAATGTTTTCTGTATATTGAAGGGTGATTATGTTTAGGTTACATTTAACCATCTATTTACTATGAGAAGCTACTTTTCAGATAGGTAATAAACTAAAGGTTTATTATCGATTTTTAATTTACAATAACTTATCAAAAAATCCATTGTAATTACTATATAATCAAATTAATATATAAGTAAGTTTTTATATAATAAAATAATCATAAGGAGGAGTTCTAGAAAATAAACGGTAATTTAAGTTTATTATATAAGCACATTATTATGTAATGATATTTATTTGGGTATTGGGAGGTGTTGTTTTGAAAGTATCAACTGTTGAAATCGAAAAAGCTGCGACAATCTTAAAGCTATTAGGGGATAAAACCCGTTTAACAATGGTGAAGATTTTAGAGTTGCATGACTGTTGTGTTTGCGAATTTGTGGAAATATTTAAAACGAGTCAGCCTGCTATTAGTCAACACGTACGCAAATTAAAAGATGTTGGAATTGTAAGAGAAACGAGAAGAGGGCAATGGATTATCTATTCATTGAACAAAGAAAGTGAGTATTATCCATTTGTTCAAAACTTGCTTCAACAACTGCCAAATCAAGATTTCAAACTACAAGAATTAGAAGAACAAGGATTACGTATATCGTGTGAGTAAATAGGAGGCTAGTACATTGACTTCGGTAGTTTTAGCATTAGTGATTTTTTTAGTAACACTTATTTTAGTTATATGGCAGCCAAAAGGGTTATCAATCGGCTGGTCAGCCTGCGGGGGAGCCATTCTTGCATTAATCATAGGAGTAGTAGATTTTAAAGATGTAATAGCCGTTACTTCTATCGTATGGAACGCTACATTAGCTTTTATAGCAATTATTATTATTTCTCTTATCTTAGATGAAATTGGTTTCTTTGAGTGGTCAGCCTTACATATGGCGAGAGCTGCACGGGGAAACGGGGTTCGAATGTTTGTCTACGCGGCGATTCTTGGAGCACTGGTAGCTGCCTTTTTCGCAAACGATGGTGCAGCTCTAATTTTAACTCCTATTGTTTTGGCAATGGTCCGAAATTTAAAGTTTAATGAAAAGATGGTATTTCCTTTTATTATTGCGAGCGGTTTTATTGCGGATACGACATCTCTTCCGTTAGTTGTTAGTAATTTAGTTAATATTGTTTCAGCGGACTTTTTTTGGATTAAATTTACTGAGTTTGCTTCAAGAATGATTATTCCAAACCTCTTTTCCTTGATTGCAAGCATTTTGGTTTTATATCTCTTTTTCCGTAAAAGCATACCGAAAAATTATGATCTGTCTCAACTTCAGCAGCCAGTCGAAGCGATTCAAGATAAAAAAATGTTTCGATTATCTTGGCTTGTGCTAGGAATCCTTTTAATTGGATATTTCGCAAGTGAATTAACTGGAATTCCTGTTTCTATTATCGCGGGTGTTGTCGCTATTTTTTTCCTTGCTATGGCTAGAAGAAGCCCAGCTGTTCATACTCGAGCTATCATTAAAGGTGCACCTTGGGCAATTGTCTTTTTTTCAATTGGAATGTATGTGGTAGTTTATGGATTAAGAAATGAAGGATTAACAAATATATTAGCTGATCTTATTCAAATGACCGCCGATCAAGGCTTATTTGCTGCAACGATAGGAATGGGATTCATAGCTGCTATTCTTTCATCCATTATGAATAACATGCCTACTGTTATGATTGACGCACTAGCTATTGCAGATACAACGACAAGTGGTCCAATAAGAGAAGCGCTCATTTATGCTAATGTCATCGGCTCAGATTTAGGTCCTAAAATCACGCCAATCGGTTCCCTTGCAACCTTATTATGGTTGCATGTCTTATCGCAAAAAGGGGTTAAGATATCCTGGGGAACTTATTTTAAAACAGGAATCATTCTAACCATTCCAGTATTGTTTATTACTTTAGTTGGTTTATATATATGGTTGATCACTATTCATTAATTATTAAAGGAGAAATACAACATGACTAAAAAAATAATCTATTTCTTATGTACAGGCAACTCTTGCAGAAGCCAAATGGCAGAAGGCTGGGCAAAAAAATACTTAGGTGGGAAGTGGGAAGTGAAAAGTGCAGGACTTGAAGCACATGGACTAAACCCAAATGCAGTAAAAGCAATGAAAGAAGCAGGAATCGATATTTCGAATCAAACATCTGATGTGATTGATCCAGAAATATTAAATAATGCTGATTTAATTGTAACACTTTGCGGTCACGCAGCAGACAATTGTCCTGTAACTCCCACGCATATCAAACGTGTACACTGGGGCTTTGATGATCCTGCAAAAGCTACAGGGACAGAAGAAGAAAAATGGGCTTTCTTCCAACGTGTTCGTGATGAAATTGGCGACAGAATTGAACGTTTCGCGAAAACTGGTGAGTAGATACTAAATGAAGAGTTGCAAATTTCTATCGGTTAGAAATCAAGCTTAACGATTTAAACTTCGATAAAGAGAACATTCAATGAGTTTGTTGTTAAAAAAGAGGTCTTTTAATTGCGACCTCTTTTTTTATAGAATAAATATAAAAACTAAAAATAGAAACGTCTAAATGAAAAGGACTTTTAAAATTTTTGACTTCTTCTCTCCATGAATAAAACATCTCTCCAAATACCTTTATGTTTTCCTATCTTTTCTCTTATGCCAACTTCCCGAAAACCACAACTTTTGTGAGTATGAATACTCGCTTTGTTTTCAGGAAATATCCCAGACTGTAAGGTCCAGTATCCTTTTTTCTCAGAGTGATCAATTAAAGTTTCTAACAGTTTTTTCCCTAACCCTTTCCCATGATAATCGGGGTGAAGATAAATGCTGACGTCTCCAACTCCCTTATAGACACATCGGCTTGATACCTTGCTTATAGAAGCCCAACCAATGGTTTGAAGTGGATGGGTTTTCATTAGAACAAGGCTACAAGATAGATCACGATTGTTTTTCCAACTTTCCCAGCCAGGTGTAGTGGTCTCGAATGTGGAGTTTCCTGTTTCAATCCCAAGACGATAGATTGTTTCTATTTGTTCCCAATGATCCTTCGTTAATAAATCAATTTGAACGTTCATCGTCATCTTCCTTTTCTTTAAGTTTTTCTACTTTTTGGGAGCAAGATTCATCTTCTTTTTTATCAACTTCTTCAACAATAATATTGTAGCAATCATTTTTCTTGTTTGTTTTGAATAATTTTTGAAATAAACTCAATGATATCCCTCCTAGATAAAGTAAAATAAGAATCCTGAAATCGTCGACATACTGATAACGGAAAGAATAAAGGCAAAGACTAATTTCTTTTTAAAAATGCTGTTGAGCAAGGTTACTTCTGGCAGACTGGCCCCAGCAGAACTAATCATAAGTGCCATAACTGGAGCTAACGCCATTCCTTTTGCTATCATAATCTGGGAGATTGGAATCATCGTTGATAATCGGATATATAGGGGGATTCCTACAATAGCTGCAATAGGAACAAGCCACCAATTATCTCCTCCGAAATATTGAGCAATAAATTCAGTTGGAACAGCTCCGTGGATAATAGATCCAATGGCAGCTCCTATTAGGAGATATGGATACACCGTTTTTATGAGTATTATGGTTTCTGAAAAGGCGTTTTTTAAATTAAATCCTTTTGTTTCTGGTACAAAATTTTTGACTAATACGTTTTTTACTTCTTTTTCAAAACCATGCTTTTCAAGAGTGAATCCAATAATGATGGAAAGTATGGTTGTGATCAGAGTGTAATAAAGAGCTACTTTCCACCCAAGCATTGCAGTCATAATTGTTAAAATCGTTGGATCTAAGACAGGCGATGAAAAAAGAAAGATCATCACAACGCCAAACCGAATTCGATTGTTTAATAGATTTACGACAACAGGTATCGTGGAGCATGAACAAAATGGAGTGACAAATGCGAAAAATACAGCAATTAATGCACTAATGATTGAATGACTCTTCTCCATAAGTAGTTCCATTTTTTCATAAGGAACAAATGCTTGAATGATGTTAATAATAAATGAAATCCCGATAAATAAAGCGGTTAATTCTTTGCAATCCATAGAAAACTCTTGAAAACTTCGAACCACATTGTAAGTCCTCCTTTATTTAGTTGCAAAATGCAAGTTTATGTTTATTTGAAAAGCAAGTAGATACTTGTTTATTGAACAGGTTTACAGCACATTTTACTTTTAGCCATGGATTTATTAAGTAAGATTAAGGAACGAATAACCGTTTCTTTTTCAAAATCAGTCATGTAGGAAAATACTTCATCTAGGTACTGGTTCATTTGCGAATCAATTGATGCAGCGATTATTCTCCCTTGAGTGGTTAAATGGAGTTCATAAACCCTCTTGTCTTGAAGGGACTGTCTTTTCTCCACCAATTCCAATTTAATTAAGGTTTGAATTTGTCTGCTGAAAGTTGTAAGATCAATGCCTAATATTTCTGATACTTCCTGCATGGAGGGGTGATGCCTTTTATCAATTTCGTATAAGATGTGACTCTGAACAAGGGATATTTCAGTAGTTCCTATAGAACAGCAGTTTTTATCTAGCAATCCAAATCCTCTCATTGTTTTCTGTAAAATTTCTCGTAGATTCTCCATTTTAATAACCTCATTTCATACTTTACTTATTATTTACCAATTGTTTGTAGGCAACCTGAAAATTACGTTTTGTTTTTTCTCCCCTAGAACATAATTCTCCTTGGAAGAATTGAGTTATGATATAATATTTTACTTCTTCAATTTCCATTTCAAATGTATTCATGATTAATTGAAAGTAAGAATGAAAATATTCAACCGATAAATTCCCGGAGTTATTAATAATCATGATAATCACTTTCCTTACTCCAAATACTGTTAATTTAATATTATTATATTTTATTATTTGCAAAACGCAAGTATTTTTAATGTTAAAGGAGCTAATTCAATCGAAAAAGCCGATTTTCCTTACAATGATCCTTTTACGATTAAAAACGCCTTAAAAATAAAATCAAGCGTTAATTATTATGGTGAATATTATCAAATGAAAAGGTATGATAAAAAATGAAGAATATAAGGTTACTAAATATTCCTATATATCCATATAGTAGTTTTTTTGGTAACTTTAAAATAAAATACAATAATAAAGGAGAGTTCAATGAAAAAAATTGCAGGGCTTTTAATGGTATTATTATTTACAATTGTATTAGCAGGGTGTGGTGATGAAACTGTTAGTGGAAAGGTAAATGAGAAATTAAAGTATGAAGAAAATGCATTGACAGTAAAAGGAACAAAGATATATAACAAATTATTGTTGGTGGAAAATGGAGAGAATATGGATTTAACCTTTGATGAAGGACATAAAGCTATATTAGTAGATATATCTATGAATACAGGGTCTAATAAAGTAGACCATACTAACTTTGTTATTGAAAGCGAAACAGATAGTGATATAACTCCATATGAGGCATTGCCTTCAGATGTTGAGTACCATAAAAAGCAGAATATAATAAATTTTAATCATTCTAATAAAGGAAAGATAGAAGGGAATCTAGTTTTTTCTTTCAGTGAAAAAGAAATTAAAAATAACAAAAATACTTTAGTAATAACATTAGATGGTGTAGTATTTAAAGTTCCTTTAAACTTAAATTAAAATATATAACAACGAAAGCTGGTTAGGCTCTTTCTTTGGAATTTTAGTTCCATTTCATTTAAACAGAAAAATCCTTTCCTTTTAAGTACAGATCAAGTTAAATCTGCAAACTTTTCAGGCTGATTCAAGGTAAGTTTGTTGACAGCCTGAGAGTTGCAGTGCTTATAAACTTTTAATCAACTTATATCTTATCTTTATAAATCACTTTATCCACATCATGTCTTACCGTTTGATGACCAGCTTTAATCCCTTTCCCAATAGCGATAAGCATAACGTCTAAATACCTTTCCGAAATATTTAAGGCCGCTCTTAGTTGGTTAGAATCATAACCGGACATAGTGATTGTTTCAAAACCTGCTTCATTTGCTAATAAAATTAATGACATGGAAGCGAGACTGACGTCTCTAGTTAATTCAAGCTTTAAATCATCCTTTGATTTAGCTGCATAGTAATTGATTGCAGCATTCGTTAGAAAATCTTTTAATGATTCATCAAAAAAACCTGCTTGAAACTCTTGCTCATGTATTGTAATAATATTATCTTCATTAAAAGCTTGATAATCACCCAGCATAACGATTAAAGTAGAAGCTTCTACAACTTGCTGCTGATTAAAAGCGATAGGCAATAATAATTCTCGTAAAGTTGGATCTTCAATGATTAAGTATCGAGTTGCTTGAATATTATTTCCATTAGGCGACTTGCTTGCACTTTCAATTAAGGATGTTAGAATTTCCGAACTAATTTTATAATTTGGGTCATAATGTCTAACGGAACGTCTTTTTTCTAAAATGTTTTTTACACTCATGATATCCACTCCCAAGGTTTTATTTGTTGCACCTAAAAGTATAGTAGGCAATAATTAATAAGAAAATAACGCACAATAATGTGGTATAACCACTTTTAGGTGCCTATTTAGGAGGAACAGGATATGGTTAGTCATAATACTGGCATCAATATTTTCATGAATATTGTAGGTGGAAAGTGGAAATGTTTAATCCTTTATTTCTTGAGTCAAAAATCAATCAGGACAAAAGAATTTTATGAATTAATACCGGGAATTACCCAAAAAGTCTTAACAGATCAACTAAAGCAGTTGGAAAGAGATGGTCTTGTCCGAAGAGAGGTATTTAACGAAGTGCCGCCAAAAGTAGAATACAGTTTAACGGAGTTAGGCAAATCATTCGTACCAGTCTTAAACACAATGTGTCAGTGGGGTAATGAATATGCGGTTGTGAGGGACATTGATAGAGATAAACAGATTTGTTGTCAGCATAAATAAATATACTCTTCCTAGAGTTAACTCTTTGCAAAAAGTGTCTATTCTATAAGCTTTTTAAGAAACTTATAGAACAGGCACTTTTTTTGTATGCCGCTTCCTTTTTTAGAAAAAACGACAATCATTTCATATCTTGCATTTCAAAAAATATATCGTCATGTATAGGGTCATATTTAATATCTAATGATTTTTCTTGAAAAATGGCATCATCGGAAATCTCAATATAAAAAGGATGCCGTCTTTCTTAAAATGTGTAACAAGAAGGTTGGGCACTTCTACAAGAAATTTTAACGAAAAACCGGGGTAATAGGATCTGTTTATTGCTTCTTCTTCATAGCTGATCATTAAACGGACAGTTTCGCCTTTTTTCAATTCAGCCACTTCCTTAAACCATTGTACTGCATTTTCTTCAATCTTTAAATTCAAGCTAATCTCTTCCAACAACTATAGATACTTTTTAGTTCCTATACTACTAAAAAGTACGTACTTTTCTTTTTGTTTTGTATGCGACATAATAACATTCATAAAGGCAGTGTGATGAAAATTTGAACGGCGCCTGATCACGTTGTCCATGAATAATTATTTACTATTACAAGGCGGAGTTTGATGGACTCAATTGCTATAGATTCAAGAGAGAAAAAAGGAGGAACACCAGCCCTTGGAAAAACGAAACCTGAATTAAAGGAGCTTTTAAATGAACAATCGTGAAGAAATGCTAGAAATGATGAAAAAACAATCGCTAAATAAAAATAAATTAATTTTATCATTAGTTGTTACAATTGGTTCTTTTTTAGGTGCATTAATAGCGCTTAAACAAAGAAGAAGGGAGTGGAAGAAATGAATTTTTTACAAGAACACCGAGCATTCAATCGAATGTATAAAGAAGCTGAGCTAACACTTGGCTTGCATATACCGTTAGAGAATTATCAATTTCAAACGCCTACCATGGAGAAGCAGGTCGAACTAGCACAACTTGCAGAAAACTATGGCTTCTCAAGTCTTTGGTTCCGTGATGTTCTGCTGCAAGATCCCTCTTTTGGGGATCCGGCAACAGGACAAATATATGATATGCTTATTTATTTAACGTATCTTGCAAGCAAGACGAAAGAAATTGCATTAGGAACATCCGCTGTTGTGCTGTCACTTCGTCATCCTTTGCGTGTAGCAAAAGAGATAGCTACGATAGAAAATTTGTTTCCGGAAAGACTCATTATGGGTGTATCGTCTGGTGATCGAAGAGCAGATTTTTTAGGACTAGGGATCTCTCACGAAAATAGAGGAAAAAGATTCGTTGAAGCTTTTGAATACCTCAATCAGCTCTTATACAAAGAATTTCCTATGATTACTTCATCATTAGGAGGAGTTGCAGGTGCAAATCTAGTACCTAAGCCAACGAAAAAAATTCCTACAATGATTACTGGGTACAGTCAGCAAGATATGAGTTGGTTTGCTGAAAATGGAGATGGCTGGATGTATTATCCTCGGAGTCCGCATCTACAAGCAGAATCGATCAAAAAGTGGAGACAGTTAGTAGATCATTATCATCCAGGCGTGTTTAAGCCATTCACGCAGCCAATGCATTTAGATTTATCGGAAGATCCAAACGAAGGACCAACTCCTATACGACTTGGATTCCGGGTTGGGAGAAACGCTTTAATTGATCTATTAAATATCTATAAGGAAATAGGCGTAAATCATCTATTCTTCGCATTATTCGATAGCAATAGACCTGCGGAAGAAGTAATTCATGAATTAGGGCAAGAAGTTTTACCATATTTTTCAACACAAGACAGCAACTAGAATTCTAGTAATTTTCAATAAAAAGACATATAGCCTTCTTTTCTTAAAAAGAATGCTTATATGTCCTTTTTTTATTAGCCTGTTTACGGATTCGTTGACCACATACCAGCAGTTTTAATAAAGACGCGTGGATTTAATTTTAATTGTGCGACCATTAATTCTGCTAAGTCTTCTGGCTGCATAACTTTCTCAGGATTGCCGTCTGTTAAATTTATATCGATAGCCATATCTGTAGCAACTGTACTTGGTGTTAACGCAGTTACACGTATATTATGTTTTCTCACTTCTAACATAAGCGATTCGGTTAATCCTAGTACAGCAAATTTAGAGGCGCTGTACGCACTAGTTACAGGCGCACCTTTTTGTCCTGCAGTAGAGGAAATATTAATGATATCTCCCGCTTTTCTTTCGATCATGCCTGGTAAAACGGCTTTTGTCACATAGTATGTACCAAGAAGATTCACTTTGATAATATTTTCCCATTCTTCTGTAGCAAGATCTAGGAAACCGCCGAATTTCGCAATACCAGCACTGTTGATTAATATATCAATTTGTTTTAATTCAGAGGTAATATGGTTTACAGCATCTATAACAGAAGCATTGTCTGCTACATCTGCAGTTGCAATCGAAACAGAAACGCCATATTGTTTCACTTCTTCTGCCACTTTTTCTAAATTAGATAAAGTTAAACCAACTAAACCAAGATTAACACCTTCCTGTGCAAGTGCGATGGCAGTTGCACGGCCGATGCCTCTGCCTGCGCCAGTAATAAGCGCTGTTTTTCCTTTTAGTGATGCCAATGAGAGCACTTCCTTTCTAAAAAACTATAAACAAAATATAATTGAATATCATGCCTTATGTCTACTTTTATGCATGACGAAAAGAAAAAGAAAACCTTGTTTGAATAGTGAATAATAGACACCAGCATATTGTTCATTTAATAGACCTGTGGTATTATTTTTTATATCGTTAAGTGCAATCGTTTGCACTGGTGTTTGAAAACATATAACAAAATAATAGGAAACATCCCTTTTATATGAATTATAGGAAGGTTTAACAACATTTTCATTTAGTGATAACGAAAGGAAGAGGGGCGTTTTGGCAATTACAATCAAAGATGTTGGCAAAGAGGCGAATGTGTCTCCATCAACTGTTTCCAGAGTACTTGCTAACCATCCAAAAATAAGTGAAGAAACAAAAAGAAAAGTTCGGGAAGCGATGGAAAAATTGGGGTACCATCCGAACTTGCAAGCAAGAAGTCTCGTTGTGAAATCAGCGAATGCCATTGGGATTGTGATGCCTCACTCTGCTGAATCGATGCTTGAAAATCCTTTTTTTCCAGAAGTAATTCGAGGAATTAGTTTAAAAGCCCGTGAGAATAAGTATGGAATTTATTTAACAACAGGCGCAGAAGAAGAGGAGATTTATCAAGAAGTTGTGCAAATGGTACAAGGTAAGAGAGTGGATGGCATTATCCTTTTGTACAGTAAAAAGAATGATAAAGTAATGGATTATTTAGTAAAAGTGAAATTTCCCTTTGCGGTGATAGGAAGACCATATAGCAATGCAGAACAAATCACCTATGTCGACAACGATAATATTTCCATTACAAAACAAATTACGGAATACTTAATTAATATGGGGCATCAACATATTGCATTTGTAGGGGCTAATATGGAAATGGTGTTTACAATTGACCGTTTAGAAGGGTATAGACAAGCACTAGAGCAGGCAAATATTCCATTTGATGAATCGATTATTATTTATGATAAAGAGATGAAAGTGAATGCTAAAAAGCAATTTCAGCAGCTGCTGCAAAAAGATGTGCCTCCAACAGCACTAGTAGTTGCAGACGATTTTGTAGCAATTGAGCTGATTAGCTATGCAGAGGAATGGAATATATCTGTTCCTGAAGATATATCAATTGTTGGGTTTAATAATATTATTGTCGCTAAGCATATAAAGCCTTCTTTAACTTCCATCGATATAAATATTTATCAGCTTGGTATAGAAGCAGCTGATTGCTTAATAGATAATATGAAAAATTCTGATTCTCTGCCTAAAAAAATGATTATCCCTGCAAAAATGGTGGAAAGAAAATCTTGTTCCCCTATTCCAAATATTTTATGAGAAGTAAAATCTTGAGAAAATAGAGGAGGAAATCTTGAATGGAAACACAAAAATGGTGGAAAGAAGCAGTTGCTTATCAAATTTATCCAAGAAGTTTTATGGATTCGAATGGAGACGGAATCGGTGATTTACAAGGTATCATTTCAAAATTAGATTATTTAAAGGAATTAGGAATTGATTGTATTTGGATTTGTCCAATGTATAAATCTCCAAATGATGATAATGGCTATGATATTAGCGACTATCAAGATATAATGCCAGACTTCGGAACAATGGAGGATTTTGATCAATTGCTGAATGAAGTTCATCAAAGAGGGATGAAGCTGATTATTGATTTAGTAATTAATCATACGAGTGATGAACATCCTTGGTTTATTGAATCCCGTTCTTCCAAAGAAAATGCAAAAAGAGATTGGTACATATGGAGAGACGGAAAAAATGGCAAAGAGCCAAACAATTGGGAAAGTATTTTTGGCGGATCCGCATGGAAATACGATGAAAAAACGGAGCAATACTTTTTACATATTTTTTCGAAAAAACAGCCGGATTTAAATTGGGAAAATGAAGAGGTCAGAAAAGCGTTATATACAATGATTAATTGGTGGCTGGATAAAGGTATCGATGGCTTTAGAGTTGATGCCATCAGTCATATTAAAAAAGAAGATGGACTCGAAGATATGGAAAATCCAGAAGAACTAGAGTATGTCCCCTCCTTTGATAAACATATGAATGTAGAGGGAATTCAGCCATATTTGGAAGAGTTGAAAAAGGAAACATTCGCTAAATATGACATTATGACTGTCGGGGAAGCCAACGGTGTAAAAGTCGAAGAAGCAGAATTATGGGTAGGTGAAACAAAAGGGAAATTTAATATGGCTTTCCAATTTGAACACCTATATTTATGGGATGCAGATAAAAAGAAAAAAGTAGATGTATTAAAATTAAAAAAAGTCTTAAATAAATGGCAAAAGGGTCTTGAGAATAAAGGATGGAATGCCCTGTTTATTGAAAACCATGACCAAACTCGAAGCGTATCCACATGGGGAGATGATAAAGAGTATTGGAAAGAAAGTGCAAAAGCTTTAGCAACGATGTACTTTTTTATGCAAGGAACTCCTTTTATTTATCAAGGACAGGAAATCGGCATGACAAATGTCCAGTTTCCGACAATTGAAGAATATGATGATGTAGCAACAAAAAATTTATATCAACTAAAACAAAAAGAAGGACTTTCTCACCAAGAAATAATGGAAATTATTTGGTCTTCCAGCCGTGATAATTCGCGTACACCGATGCAGTGGTCAAGTGAGCCGTATGCTGGTTTTTCTACGGTTGCTCCATGGATGGGGGTAAATCCAAATTATATAGACATAAATGTAGAAAATCAAAAACAGAATCCTTATTCCATTTATCATTATTTTAAAAAGATGATCGAATTAAAGAAATCTGGACCAATTTTAACGTATGGAACATTTGATTTAATCGATGAAGAAAATGAGGAAGTATTTTCCTATACAAGAACATTAGATGATGAAAAAATCGTAGTAATAGTGAATATGACTTCATCTGAGGCCGTATTTAATAGTCAGGAAGTAGAGCTGCATTCAAGAAATTTATTGCTTGCAAACTATGAGGTAGAGGAGCATCCTGCTGTTAATAGTTTGTCATTAAAGCCATATGAAGCAAGGGTTTACAGTAGTAATTAAGAAGAAAACTAGGGAAGAGGCTGTCTCAAAAGGTCGTTAATAACGACTTTTTAGAGTCAGCTTTTTCTTTTCCTTCTACTAAATGAAACCCCTTCTATTGGACAGTTTCCAGTCACTTACGCTTTTATGCTCACCTAGACCAATGTGTTGGGCGAGAAAGCAAGTGCGGTAATTTTATGCGTGCATCGCCCTTTGCTGAGTTAATTTGAACTTGGGTGAGAAAAATACTCTCAGTGAGATCCGCTCCCCTTAAGTCTGCGTCTCGGAAATCAGCCCCAATAAGATCGGCCATTCTCAAATCTGCGTCTCGGAGGTCTGCTGCAATAAGATATGCTCCTCTTAAGTTAGCTCCTTTAAGGTTCGCCCCTTTAAGATTTTTCCCGATAAGATCCGCTCCTCTATGGTCCGTTTTTTTGCTTTTTTTATAACTATTATTTTGGCGATGGGACTCGGCCCGTACAAGTTCACTTGTTTTTAAAAGCAGAGCATTTACCTCTGCACGATGTGATGGAACATTTAATTCCATGAGAGAATCGGGACTAAGTTGAGTAAGTCGTTCTGTCTCGTCAAGTACGAAGCTAAGTTCTTTATGAATGGAACGAGATGCTTTTAAAGTTAGTGCTTCGGCAAGATACCAGAGCATCTCATGAAGTTGTTGCATAATGGGGAACAGATCAAACATTTTTTTTGCCGTTTCTGCACTTTCCCTCCAGTCAACTCCTTCGAAAGTAACTTTAGAAACCTTTTGACCTGCACCGAAACAGTCGAAAACTGTACAACCTTTATAACCTTGCTGTCTGAGGCTTTTGTGAATGCCGCACCGGAAATCTAATTGTAAATTGGGACAAGGTTTGCAAGCGTCTTTATCGATTGCAAAATCTGCAGAAGCGGCGAAGGGCAGTGCAACACAGCATAAGCCGAAGCAGTTCTCACAATCAGCACGCAGACTGCTGCGACGCATGTCGCTTTTTAGATTTTGATCATCACGATTTTCAAACAATACGTACACGTCCTTTGCTTCTGTTAGGTAATAAATGAACAAAATTTGTTTGCTAGACTTTTTCCTCCTGAAGGAAGTTTCATTTTATTTTCTCTTCGTGACAACTGCAATCGTACAGCGAGAAATGCTGATTAATTTTTCATCTTCATCAATAATTTTCGTTTCATATACCATACTAGTTCTGCCTTGATGAATAACCGTTGCAATGGCTGTCACCATTCCGTCTTTTTTGGAAGCAATATGATTAGCGTTAATTTCTTGACCGAAAACAGCCTGTGTCTGTAAATCTACCAGACTAGCAGCACCAAGGCTTGCAACTGTTTCTGCCAACGCAACAGATGCTCCTCCATGCAAATAGCCAAAAGGCTGTTTCGTGCGAGAGTCAACCGGCATGGTAGCAATACATGTACCATCCTTTTTTACTTCTTTAATTTCAATTCCTAAGGCTTCCATTAAAGTATTTTTCATTTCAAATTTCTCCATAATTCCTCCAAAATATCCTGTTTTTCCCCATTATAGCATAGACATGATAGTAGAAAACGTTTTCCTATTGTAGTGAAACGACAATCTTTATTCATCTTTTCGATTCCTTTTTATATATGCTTAGTATAAAAGATACATATCGATTTATGACAAATAAGTGAAAAAATGAATTTATAATTGACAGTAAAAAGGAAAAAAGTTAAAATCAGAAAATTAAAGATAATAGTAGATCGTTATGAATATATTAAATTTTTGTTAATAGGAAACTGGAAAACCTGATTAGATTGGAAACTGGTGATATTTTAAGTTCGTTATAAAGAACGAGTGTAGTCTATTTAACGATTACAGAGAAAGGATATTCTGTTTTTAAAAAGATGGAAGAAAGAATACATCGTTATAAGAATCCATTACTAATCCATTCGATGAAACAGAATTAACATTTTTTTAACTACCTATGAGGATAAATTAATTGTAGAAAACTAAGAAATAGTAGAGGAGGAGACAGAGTGAATACTATTTTAAAAGGGAGATGGTTTATTCCCTTTGCATGGCTTGTTGTTATTATAGGTTTATTTTTTCTAGCGCCAAATATTGCTGATTTAGTAAGAGAAAAAGGACAATTAAGTATTCCTAATAATTATAGTTCTGCACAAGCAAGAAACATAATAAAGGAAATACAAAAGCAAAAGAATATTGGTGATCAATCAACAGTCGCCCTTGTTTTTCAAGATGATAAAAAGTTAACGAACAAGGAAATAGCTGAGGCGAAAAAGGCGTTACATAAATTAGAAGGTGATAAAAAACAATTAGGCATTACAGAAATACATTCCCATTTCATAGATGAAAATTTAAAAGATCAGCTTTTTTCAAAAGATGGAAAAACAATCTTAGTATTGCTGTCCTTTAGTTGGAATGATAGAGATCGAGATGAAGTAAGTGATGCATTATATGCTGCAATTAAAGGTTACGATGTGGAACATTACTATACGAGTAATTGGATGATTAATCGCGATATAACCAAAGGCTTCCAAGAAGGGTTAAAGAAAACGGAAGGTATTACGGTTATATTTATTCTAGCGGTATTATTGATCATTTTCCGGTCTATTATTGCACCGCTTATACCATTAATTACCGTTGGTGTTTCTTATTTAGCATCTCAATCGATTGTTGCTATTCTTGTCGATAAATGTAATTTTCCCATTTCAAATTATACACAAATATTTTTAGTAGCAGTGTTATTTGGAATTGGAACAGATTATTGTATTCTTTTATTATCCCGTTTTAAAGAAGAATTTTCCCATCGAGAAAGTATAGTTGAAGCAATATTGGAAACATACAAAACCGCTGGTCGAACGGTTTTTTTCAGCAGCATGGCCGTTATGATTGGATTTGCAGCTATCGGATTTTCAAAATTTAAGCTATACCAGTCTGCTTCTGCTGTTGCTGTCGGGGTAGCGTTATTATTAATCGCCTTGTTTACATTGGTGCCGTTTTTTATGTTTGTTCTTGGTCCGAACATATTTTGGCCGTCTAAGTCCAGTACAAAACATGAGGACAGTAAAATCTGGGCAATCACAGGAAAATTTTCCTTAACTAGACCGCTTCTTACTTTACTGATTGTGGCGGTAATTTGTGTACCTTTTCTCATGACATATGATGGAAAACTTTCTTTCAACTCATTGGATGAAATTAGTGATAAAGTTTCTTCTATTAATGCATTTAATGCAATAGCAGATAGCTTTGGACCTGGAAAATCGAACCCTTCCACAATTGTAATAAAAAATGATGAAAAAATGGATTCAATAGAATACATAGGATTAGCTGAAAATTTAAACAAAGAATTAGCAAAGTTAGAGCATGTAGATAAAGTGCGTTCTGTTACACATCCTACAGGAGAACCAATTGAAAAATTATATGTAGGAACACAAGCACAAAGTTTAGAAGAAGGGCTTGAGAAAGGAAAACAAGGATTAGATAAAATTAGTAATGGCCTTCATTATTCAGGCAGTGAGCTCTCTAAATTTGAACCCAAATTAACTAATACTTCAAAAGGCATAAATGATTTAATAAGCGGTACTTCCGGCATTCAATCAGGTTTAACAGAAATTCAAACCAATTTAATGAAAATTGAAGATGGAATCCGTCAAGGTTCAGCTAAATCTGAACAGATTATTCAAGTGTTAGAAGATGCAAAAACTGGCGCTGAAAAATTATTGGCAACACATCAAAACTTGCAGCCAGGCTATGAGGAAATCGATACAAATTTATTCAACATTATAACTCAGAATCAAAAAATAGGAGCGAAATTAGAAGAACTGTCGGGTGACATCAATCAAATACCAAGCGAATCTTTTGGCTACTTAGAACAAAAATATAATGGACTCGATGAGGAACAGGCATATCAAGTAATAAAAAATGCATTGTTAACCACACAACCTCAATTGCCACAAGTGGTACAGGGTATTACAGGGTTAAATACTAGTTTATCTCAATTGCAAAATCAATTGCAAACAGGAATAAAGCAGGGAAATAGCATATACGCTGAAGTAGTGAAAAATCAAGCATTACTCGGAACCGGATTAGAACAATTAATCGAAGGAATTGAAGCACAGCAAAAAGGATTAAACCAACTAGCAGATGGTCAAGGTAAAATTGTTTCCATTATGCCCAAATTAACCAATGGTTTAAGCAGCATTAATGATGGTCAAAAACAATTATTAAATGGATTTAGTAATATAGACGGTCAAATCAAGCAATTATCTGATGGACTGAATCAAAGTGTGGAAGGTTTAGATAAAGTATCGGGAGGAATAGGTTCGGCAACAAATTATTTATCTGGTTTATCTCAGCATAATAAAGACAGCTTTTATATACCACAGGAAGTACTGGAAAGCAACGATTTTGCCGAATCTATCAATACGTATATGTCTAAAGATCGTAAAATAATGACTTTGGATGTTATCTTTGCTGCTAATCCTTATTCAAATGAAGCAATTAATCAGGTAGATGAATTAAAAGATGCAGTGAGCAGAGTGACAAAAGGAACGAAATTGGAAAATGCAGAGGTGGCGATTGGTGGCATAACGAGTACAAATGCTGATTTACGGACAATTTCGCATGAAGACTATTCTCGTACAGTTGTCTTCATGCTGCTGGGGATTTCTGTTATACTGGTCTTTTTATTCCGTTCGATTATTATGCCTGCATATATAATTGGATCTTTGATCCTATCCTTTTATACTGCAATGGGAATAAATGAAGCAATCTATGTCAAACTATTAGGATATTCAGGGATTAGTTGGGTTGTTCCTTTCTTTGGATTTGTAATATTAGTAGCATTAGGCGTTGATTACAGCATCTTTTTAATGGATCGTTTTAATGAGTATCGTGGTCTATCAGTTGCAGAGGCAATGTTAGAAGCGATGAAAAAAATGGGCACCGTCATTATTTCTGCTGCAATCATTTTAGGCGGTACATTTGGAGCAATGATGCCATCTGGTATGCTGTCCTTACTGCAAATCGCCAGCATTGTTTTAGCAGGGTTAGCATTGTACGCTTTTGTCATTTTGCCTTTGTTTATACCAGTAATGGTGAAGAATTTTGGAGAAGCCAACTGGTGGCCGTATAAAAGACCAAATTAATTGGAAATTTATAGAGGGAAAAAGAGTTTGTAAATATTGTAGCTAAAGAAATAAAGCAATGAGGGGAATTTCCTAAGCTCATCTTTAACAAAGGTTGTTTTCTAAAAGTTTGTTGTTTTTGAATAAAATAATAATAAACATGGCTGCGGGTTAAATAACACAATCTATACAAAAAAAGCGTTAACAAAAGAAACCTAAAACGATGGAGATTCTTTTCTAATCGCTTTAGGTTTTTCCCTTATTAAAACATCGATAATTTAATAAATATTTATCAAATGTTTATAATGTATGTTACAATAATCCCCGATAATGAAGAAAATTCCAACTGGCAACTTTTTGTTGAAGGCTGTTTTCTAAAAGTTTGTTGCTTTTTAATAAGTTGAAAAACCTTATAGAATTACTGAGCAGCCTGAATACACGTAGACTCCTGCGGGATTAGCGAGACAGGCGAGAAGAAAGCAGGAGTGAAACGACGAAGCGGCTCGGCGCTCGCCCCGCGGAAAGCGAAGTGTATTCAGGCTGTGGGTTAAATAACAACAATCTATACAAAAAGAGTCTTGTTGAAAAATAAACCATTAAGTGAAAAACTTGGAAAATTCTTTAATACAAGTTGTTATGGAAGAAATAGTAGATCCTATAGTTAGTTATGTTTTTCCGAGATAAAATACATGTATTTAGTTAGAAGAGGGTAGGTCTTTAATATGAATGAAACAGTTTTAACGATTGCAGTACCATGCTATAACGAAGAAGAAGTATTTGACACCACGTATGCTCATTTAAAGGATGTGCTGCATAACTTAATCGACGAAGATTTAGTTAGTGAAAAAAGCCAGTTATTATTTATTGATGACGGCAGCAAAGATTCCACATGGGAAAAAATTGAAGCGGCTTGTCGCTTAGATTCTTATGTAAGTGGGATAAAGCTTTCCAGAAATTTTGGGCATCAAAAAGCACTGTTATCCGGTTTGGAAGAAGCTGCAAAATTTTCTGATTGTGTGATTAGCATTGATGCGGACCTTCAAGATGATACAACCGTAATAAAAGAGTTTGTAATACAATATTTGAACGGTTTTGATGTGGTGTATGGAGTAAGAAGCAAACGAGAAACCGATAGTTTTTTCAAAAGAACCACTGCCGAAGGCTTTTACAAGCTGATGGGCAAGTTAGGCTTGTCACTTGTTTACAATCATGCTGATTATCGTTTATTAAGTAAACGTGCTTTAACGGAAATGCTGCGTTTTCAAGAAACGAATCTATTTTTAAGAGGCATAGTTCCTTTATTAGGGTTTAAATCGACAAAAGTTTATTATGAACGAAAAGCACGTGAAGCAGGCGAATCCAAATATCCACTGGCGAAAATGCTTGCGTTTGCATTTGACGGTTTAACTTCTTTTAGTGTGAAACCAATCCGTTTTATCACCATTATTGGATTTTTATCTTTTTTTATTAGTTTTATTGCTGGGGCTTATGTTCTGATTGAAAAATTTATGGGCGATACAGAATCTGGATGGGCTTCATTAATGATTTCCATTTGGTTGATCGGAGGCCTTTTATTAATGAGTATTGGCCTAATAGGAGAATATATTGGAAAAATATATGAAGAAGTAAAGCAACGTCCTCGCTATATTATTGAACATAATTTATGTCCTAAACGCACCGAAGAAAAACCTAAGACAAAGGTACATGCATAATGTTGCAGCATCCTTTTATTAAATTTCTTTTTATTGGTGTCATAAATACTTTAGTTGGCTTATCGATTACGTATACTTGTTTAAGCTTCTTACAATTAAACTACTGGACTTCTACGATTATTGGAAATTGTCTTGGAGCCTGCGTGAGTTATTTTTTAAATAAACGATTTACCTTTCAAAGCAAAGCTCCCTTTATGGGGAGCAGTATTCGTTTTGCCATTGTGATTATTCTATCCTATATCTCTGCTTATAAAATTGGTTTAGAAATAGTAGAAGAAATAGTGAAAATGCTTGCAATACCAGCGGGTTATACAGAAGAAATTGCGGTATTATTTGGAAGTGGATTATATACCATTCTTAACTATTTAGGACAAAAATATATTGTATTTCCACATAAATACAAGCAAGAACCAAGGAGTTAATAATGATTGATCAACAAGGAAAAAAAGAAAAAATTTATATAATTAGTGCACTTATTATTATTTCATTATGGGTAGCCCCCTATTTTTTGTTAAATGAACATGCTCATATGCGAATGCATGATAATTTAGATTCTAACTTAGGCTGGTATCAAGTTTTAAAGGACAGCGGCCAGTTATTTGCACCTTTAAATACACCAATGGAACAAATTATGAACGGCAACTTTTCGAGAGATACTTTTTATTCTGAGTATTATGCGATGGTTTTTTTATTTCAACTATTTCCGCCTGTCATTGCATATGGTATCAGTCAAGCAATCACAAGATTTATTGCTTTTTTAGGAATGTATTTCCTTTTGAAAAAATATGTGGTAAAAGAGAAGGGGTTTTCTTTTATTATAATTGGGGCAGCCCTTACTTTTGCATTAACTCCTTATTGGCCGTCAGGCATGTTAAGTATTCTTGGAATGCCATTGGCACTTTGGAGTTTCCTTAATATTCGCAACGGGGATCGGCATTGGAAAAATTACATCGTATTAACTGTTTTGCCTTTTTTCTCGACATTTGTCATCGGATTCTTTTATTTTCTTGCCGCAATTGGATGTGTATGGCTATATGATGTAATCAAAACAAAAAAATGGAATATGGCTTTTTTCTTATCCATTTTATATATGCTGCTTATTTATTTATTAATTGATTACCGATTAGTAGCATCGATGATTACACCAGCCCAAGAATTAACCAACCGAAATGTTTTTTACCAGTCGAAACTAACGTTGTGGGAGACAATTAGATTGATTGGAAAAAACTATGTGATTAGTCATAATCAAGATAGAACGATTCATACGTATATCATTCTCCCGCTAACTCTTTTCTGCTTCGTTATCGTGTTATGGAAAAAAACATGGAAGGAGCATAAGCTATTTCTTTGGCTTCATCTACTCAACATTCTGCTATCCACTTGGTATGCATTTTGGTTTTTTGAAGGCTGGCAGCCATTAAAAGAGCGAATTAGTATTTTAACAACCTTTAATTTTGCTAGATTTCACTATTTAAGACCGATGATCATTTATGTTTTATTTGCGCTGTCTTTAAAAATGATATGGAAGATGGGGAGTCTAGGAAAAAAAGTCGTCTATGTACTTGTTTTTCTTCAGTTGCTCGTATTAGTGCCAAATAACGAAGAAGTGAAATACAGCAAACAGCCAAGCTATGGTCAATACTTTGCAAAAGAAGAATTTACGCAAATAAAAAACTATATTGGTCTTCCAATGGATCAATATCGAGTAGTCAGCATTGGCATGCATCCTGATGTCGCCCAATATAATGGCTTTTATACAATTGATTCTTACAGCAATATGTATCCTTTGCGGTATAAACTGGAGTTCCGAAAAATAATCGAGCCTGAATTAAACAAAAATAAAGCGCTTCGTGAATACTTCGATTATTGGGGAGGAAGATGTTATATCTTTGTCGATGAATTAGGAAAACATTATCAATTCTCCAAAAACTCAAAGAAAGTTATTCACGACTTAAATCTAAATACAGATCAGCTGAAAAAAATGGGAGGACGTTTTGTACTGTCAGCTGTTCCGATTGAAAATGCGAAGGAAACGAATTTAGAGTTTCGTAAAACATTTGAAACAAAAAAAGGATATTGGCGTGTATATTTATATGAAGTGAAGTAAAAAAAAGCATCCGCTCCAAAACTTATTTGGAGACGTGATGCCTTTTTTATAGGATAAGGATAGAATTTAATAAAATATATCTTGTTATTTTTTCCATATTCGTAAATAATGGTAGTAAAAGGATTATAAATGGAACACACATAACAGAAGAAGCTATTCACCAATGGTCAGGAGTCTTTTAAATGGATTATTTTTCTAGGTTTGTGCTTAACAAGGATTTGAAACGGTTTCTAATTCTTGTTTTATTTGCATTTACGCTTTATGCCGTACAAGATATGATTAATCTTATTTTATTTACCGTGATTTTTTCTTTTTTAATGGATCGATTTGTGACTATTTTCGCAAGTAGAATTCCAATCAAACGTTCTATCATCGCTATCCTTTTATATTTGCTTGTTATAGGAATATTAATTGTTGGAATCAGTTTGTATTTACCGATTATATTGACCGAAATTATACAGCTTATTAAACAAATCATTGATTTTTATACGAATACGCATGAAAATATTGTCTTTAATTATCTCGTACATATCATTCGAAACTATCATATCTCTACTTATTTACAACAAGGCTTTTCTTTTTTATTCCAATATTTTACAGGGGTAGGGGAAATAAGTTTGCAGTTTTTTTTGGCAATGGTATTAAGTTTTATTTTTATATTGGAAAAGGAAAAGTTAAAACGGTTTTCTCATCATTTTAGCAATAGTAGAATTGCGGTGATTTATGATGAATTTATGTATTTTGGAAAAAAGTTTGTGGGAACTTTCGGAAAAGTAATAGAGGCGCAATTTATTATTGCTCTATTTAATTGTACTTTTACTACTTTGGCATTGTATTTTTTGGGGTTTCCACAATTATTTGGGATTGCTATTATTATTTTTTTTCTTGGGCTTATTCCAGTTGCAGGGGTTATCCTTTCTTTAATTCCATTAGCTACAATTGCTTATACAGTAGGTGGAATAACACAAGTAATGACGATTGTTATTCTTATTATGATCATTCACGGGATAGAAGCGTATATATTAAATCCAAAACTAATGTCTTCTAAGACAGATTTGCCAGTATTTTTTACGTTTATTGTCCTTATTTTTTCAGAACATTTTTTTGGTATATGGGGATTAATCGTCGGTATACCAGTTTTTATTTTCCTGCTAGATATACTCCAAGTGAAAAATGGTCCTCAAAGGAGAATAGGAAAAAATAATAATAGCTAGGAATTACATTCCTAAAATTATTTATTGTAAATAATTTGTTGATATTGGTTAAGATAATAATCTAGTTTTTGGCTCAGTTGAATCGTTTCTCTACTTGTAAGCCCATGATCTAAGCCAACTTCAATTAAATCTTGTCGTAATGTATTAATATAAGTTAATAAAGTATCAGAATCATTGTTTTCTAGTACAACAGTCATTTTTGTTAACTCCTTGCATTTTTGCTACTTTAAGGATGTTACCAAAATAATGTTATTATGGGAAGAAAATTCTTGTTCATTTTTCTAATATTTTCAAAATGAGTCTTTATAACTATGCAAAATATCGATAAATAAAAAGCCATCCCTTTATGTAAATAGGATGACTTTTTTCAAAAGATAAGAAAGTATAAGTTTTCTGAAGTCTGATGGGTGTCTAGCCCCAGCGCCCTATCGACTTCAACGCTTCCCTCACCTCGTCTACGATAAGTCAACATCGAATCGCTAAGCTCTTCGTGTTTCCTTTATCTCTGAAAGGTACACAATCTAAAACCGCCACGTCCTGTGGCAACGATTGTGTAATCCACATCCTGTGGACCTCAGCTTTTTCTGTCGATGAGCAAGGGCGCTTCCGCTTTTCTTATAAGATAAGAAAGTATAAAATTTCGAACCTAGTTTAGTGTTTAGCTCCAGCGCCTAGCTCTTGTGAAAAATAACCCCATGCCTCTAAAAGTAAAAAGCACTTTTTGAGTCATGTGAACATTTTTCTTCAGAGCTGATCAAGGCGCTTCCGCTTTTCTTATTAGTATAGAAATTAAAAAAAGACAAGAATAATGATAACAGCTAGTACAATTCGATAAATCGCAAATGGGAATAATTTGATTTTGTCTATTAGTTTCAGAAAGAAACGAATAGAGATGATGGCAAAGATAAAAGCACTGATAAAGCCTGCAATAAAAAATGGCAGTGTATCCATTGTGATAGATTCCCAGTGTTTCAGTAATGATATAAAGCTTGCTCCAGCCATAATCGGAACTGCCATAATAAACGTAAAGTCAGCAGCGGCACGGTGGCTTAACCCTAGTAATACCCCGCCAGAAATAGTGGACCCGGAGCGGGAAAATCCTGGCCATAAGGCAATACACTGGAAAAGTCCGATTAAAAATGCTTGTTTATTGGTGATTTTGTCGACTGTTTCAACAGATGCTACTCTTCTTTTTTGTGCAAAATCAGCGATAATCATTAAAATAGCGCCGCCAATTAACGCATATACGACTGTATGTATCGTAAATAGATGTTCATCAATATAGTCTTCAAATAAGACACCTAGTATCCCAGCTGGAAGCAAGCCAATAAAGATTTGCACTAAGCTTAATTTATGTCCTATTATTTTTTGTCCATTAATGTCTTTTTTCAGGCCTAAAAGATTTAAAAAACGGTCTTTAAATAAAATAACAACGGCTAAAATAGAGCCCAGCTGAATGACTACTTTAAATGTATTGGCTACTTCTTCCGAAAAAATTTCTTTTGATTTTAATAATAAGTCATCGACAATAATCATATGACCTGTCGAGGAAACTGGGGCAAACTCTGTCAGCCCTTCTACAATACCTAAAATAATGGCAACAATGATATTCCATAAATCGTTCAATCTATTCACTCCTATTGATTCTCTTATAGTTTTTATTATTTATATTTACTGTTTCGTGCAGATATGTCCTACCATATCATAACAAATTTAATTCAAAAGAAACACTCCCATTTTTTTTTAAAAAGTGAATAAAAAAGGCTCTTTTCGTATAGATTGTTGTTATTTACCCCGCAGCCTGAATACACTTCGCTTTCCGCGGACGAGTGCCGAGCCTCCTCGTCGCATACGCTCCTGTGGGGTCTCGTCTTTCTCGCATTCCCCGCAGGAGTCTACATGTATTCAGGCTGCTCAGTGCTTCAACCATGTTTATTGTTTTATTCAAAAACAACAAACTTTTAGAAAACAGCCATAAAAAATTATTAGATACAGTACATACCTTCTAACGGAAAAATTGGTTGGAAAGTTTCAAGAAATAATAATTGGTAAAAAGATGGTTTGGTAAATAAGAGGAGATTTTAGTATGATAGTTTCATAGAAAATATGATAAAGGAAGATACTATTGAAAAAACAGGGAATTGTTTCATTAGGAGATGCATTTATTGATTATATCTCCACAAATAGGAATAATGATGAATTTAAAAAGAAACTAGGTGGTGCGTCGGTTAATGTTGCGGTGCATGTAAGCCGTTTAGGAATCCAAAGTTATTATGTAACGAAATTAGGCAAATATGAAGATAGTCTTTTTGTCCAACAAGAAATGGAAAAAGAATCGATACATTTAAAGTATAGTGTTTTTTCTTCTGAAAAAGAAATATGTGGTGTTTATGTTCATTTAGATGATAAAGGAGAGCGACATTTCCATTCCTATATAAATAATACACCTGATGATGTAGTTAAAGAGGAAGATATTGTCGTAGAAGCATTTCAAAATAAAAAGATTTTTTATTTTGGATCGGGTACACTCTTTCATCTGCAAGCACGAAAAGCAACAGAAAAAGCAATAAAATTTGCAAAGGCCAATCAACTTATCGTAAGTTTTGATGCAAATATACGATTACAAAGATGGAAAAGTGAGCAAGAATGCAGAAATACAATAAAACAGTTTTTCCATGCATTGGATGTATTAAAACTATCAGAAGAAGAATTATTATTTTTATTTGAAGTGCAAACAGTAGAAGAGGGACTAAAAGCGCTGGAGCAATATAATATCCCTGTTATTTTCATTACAATGGGAGAAAAAGGGGCCTATGGGCTGCTTTCTCATCAAGCTATAAAAGTAAATGGAGAGACGATTGAAGCAAAAGATACGAATGGGGCTGGCGATGCTTTTATGGCCGCCATTCTTTATAATATTTATGAACAAGGATTGCCAACTTCCCTGGAAGAATTAAAAAGATATGTTCAACTTGGAAATTTATTAGGTGGAATGGTCGCAACAAAGATTGGGGCTTTACCTTCTAAGGTAAACTATAATAGTATCGTTTCTTGTGAACAGGATTATCAATAAATGATGGATTAATAAAAACATAGTGAAAAAATCAATTCCTAATAGAAACGGTGCTGTCCAAAAACAAAAATTCTACCTGATGGTAAATATTGGATGATGGACAGCGCTACTATTTTTATGCCGATTGATTAAAAGGATATATCGACTCCGACTACTCCACCAACTTCTCCTTTTTTTGTAATTGGGAAAGAAATAGTGATGCATGGTCGTTTTGTTAATACAGATGTATAGGCTTTTGTAATAAACGATTTTCCTTTGCTTGCTTCAATAAACCATTGGCGGATGCTTGCATTAATCAGCATTGCTTTTGGTTTACTGTGTATGAAGCTTCCATCCAGTCTGTTTGACCATATTGCATCTAATTCTGTATGTTCCTTTAAAACGTTATTCAACCATTTGATATGATAAGAATCATTCATTTCTGAGAGAGTAGATTTCGTTATTTTATCTTGAATTTGCGTTTGAATGGAATGAATGAGCTCTTTTTGTTCTGTTGTTAAAGAAATCGAATCTGTAACGGTTGTAATATTTTGTAATTCTTTAGAAGTTATGTGTAATAATTCATTGATTTCTATTATTTCTTCCACATTGTTATGTTGTTGCCCCATATCTTCTAACACTTAAGATACATATTCTTTATTATGAATAGTCATTTTAGAGATTTCTTCTAAAAGATTGGCAATCTCTTTCACACTTGTAGATTGAGCATTCACTTCTTGGGTTGAATTTGAAACCATGGAAGTAATATTATTTAAGTTATTTTTAAAATGATCTAATAAGTTTCCAATATGCTGCAGTTCTCCTGAACCAGTTTCTATTTGTTCTGTTTCTGTTCGAACCATATCGGTAGTAATAGAAATTTCTTCTTGTACTTGTAAAATATTATTTCTTGTTTGTTCCACAGCATCATTCGTTTGATTAGCAAGTTTTCCTACTTCGCTGGCAACTACCGCAAAACCTTTGCCGTGTTCTCCTGCCCTCGCGGCTTCAATCGTTGCATTTAAAGATAGGATGCTCGTTTGTTGGGAAATAGAGCCAATGCTCAAAAGAATGTCATTAATATTATTTGAGTGATTTACTAAGCTTTCCATCTGCTTTAATAAAGAATAGTGATTGGATAATAAAGAATCATATTTTTCCTGCAGTGCAGCTAATGAAGATAAAGAATGCATCAACTCTTCGTATGAAGCTTCGCTGTTTTCATGAATGATAGTTGATACTTTTGAAATTTCACTGGCAGATACTTCAATTATTCGCATTTTCTCCGATACTTGCAGGGTGTATTCGACGGTTTTTTCGCTTTGGTTCATTAATTCCAACGTACTATTTTTACTTGATTCAGAAGTACTATTTAATGAATTTGCAGCAAGCTTCATTTGTTCGATCACGCCATTTAGTTGATCTGCTGCAACTTGTATTTTTCCATTCAATTCTAATGCTTCGTCGTCTTTTATTTGTAAAGGGATATGTTTTGTTTTGCTTTTTACTTTCCAAATAGACATTTTACCTCTCCTTATGTCATTATTCCTGTCATTTATTGTAACATAATGAACGGGAGAAAAGTTTGGGAATTTTAGAATATATAGATCGAATTTACTATAGAAAGTGGAAAAATGGATTGTTCTTTTTAGTTTACCGTAAAAATAATATGATTTTTTTGAAAATTATAATGATTGTTGTGAGATATTCGATCATAATAAATAAAAAAGGATTTTTAGACCATAGCGGGAGGAATACATAAATGACAAAAGTTTTATTATCTTTAAGTGATGGATTTGAAACAGAAAATAAAAAAATTACGGAGGAGCTAGAGAAATTAGGGGCAGAGGTTACTTCAATTGTGACAAAAAAAGCTTCTATTTTAGACTATGTACAAGATGCGGAAGTGATTGTAACTGGTGTCGAAAAAATAAATGGTACGGTAATGGAGGCTGCTCCGAAGTTAAAATACATATCAAAGTTTGGAACAGGTGTAGATAGCATTGATTTAGAGGAAGCAGAAAAACGGGAAATTATCGTCACAAATACACCAGGACAAAATGCTTCCTCTGTAGCAGATTTAGCTTTCGGTTTACTATTATGTATTGCTAGGAATTTAGCAAAATCAAATGAAATTGTAAAAAACGGCGGATGGAAGCTGTTAATGGGAAATGATGTAGAAGGGAAAAGGATAGGCATCATTGGTTTTGGAGAAATCGGCAAAAAAGTAGCAAAAAGAGCAACTGGATTTGAGATGGATATCGTTGCATATGGCAATTATAAAGATGAAGCAACAGCGTCCAAGCTAGGTGTGCAATTTATTGAATTGGAAGAGCTGTTAAGTACATCTGATTATGTTGTTATTTGTACAAGCCTTAAAAAATCTACTTACCATCTACTAAATAAACAAAAGTTAGCGCTTATGAAAAAAAGTGCGTATTTAGTTAATATATCTAGAGGAGATTTAATTGATGAAGCGGCCCTAATCGAATGTTTAAAAGAGAATCAAATAAAGGGTGCTGCACTTGATGTATTTAGCAAAGAGCCTCCAAACCTTGAATTAGCACAGCTAGACAATGTCATTTGCGCAAGCCATATTGGCGGTGCAACAGAAGAATGTGCGGAAAGAATAGGAGACGTAATTATTGATAATTTAAAAAATTATATACAAAAACAGCCATTAACACATATTGTCATGTGATTGTGGTAATGATGTTTTTTTAGGATTGTTTTGCCCGGAATTTTGGGTGAAACAGTCTTTTTTATTTGACAAGAAATTTTAACAACTTATATACTTAGGTTACTTACCTAATTATATAGCTGTGTAAAAGCTAATTGTTGATTTTGATACTTTGTTGATTGGAGTGGAAGGCGTGAGACTCCTGCGGGATTAGCGAGAAAGACGAGACCCCACAGGAGCAAAGCGACGAGGAGGCTTGGTGCTCGCCCCGCGGAAAGCGTGTGGTAAGCCTCGGAAAACCGAACGAAAACCTCTAAAAGCTTGATTTTCACTATCTATATTTCATAGCATCCACTTTTTCAGTGACCTCCGCACAGCGCCAAGGAGGCTCTCGGATCGCCCGTGGAAAGCGAATGCCTTACGCTGCAATCAACAGGCAAGTTTAACAGAGCCACCCATGCTAATAAAAATTCGCATCAAGGGGGATGAAAATAAGTAGTGTTCATTCAGCGTGAAGATAGAAGGAGTTAGAGCTAAGAATGATGTTGGTTTTCCGAAGCTTATTTTCAGGGTAGCCAAATATATAAACAGAGGAGAGGAAAGAATGGAGGAATTAGCCCATCAACTTTTGCATTCATTTAGACAATTTCACAAGCTGAAGGATATGAATCAATCTTTTCATGGTTTTAAAAGAAGCGAGATCATGATGTTATTTGTCATTGGCTGTAGGAATGATCAGAATGAAAAAGCAATAACGATATCAGAAATTAGTTCCATATTGCAAATAACTTCGCCATCTGTCACACAAGTGATTAATGTTTTAGCGAAAGAGGGATTAGTGGAAAGAATCAACGATCAAAAGGACGGAAGAGTTGTTCGAATTACATTAACTGAAAAGGGAAAATCAGTTACAAAGGAAATTCATCAGAAAATCATCGAGAAGTATAAACAGCTGGTAGAGTATCTCGGAGAAGAAAAGAGCAAGGAACTAATAAGCTTATTGACAGATGTAAATGAGTTTTTTTCAAAAGGGAAAACATGTAATGATAAATAAAATAGACTGGAGTAAAGTAGAATGAGCAAATTATTACGAGAAATGAATAAGTATCGCGTAGGTATTTTGATTGTTCTTTTATTTACTTTGTTTCGAGCATTTTCAGAGCTTTATTTGCCAACGATTATGTCAGATATTGTGGACGTAGGGATTGTGCAAAATAATAAAACCTATATGATGCAGCTAGGCGGGTGGATGCTGCTTATTACTGCTTTTGGGACTGTATGTGCTGTCTTTACCAGCTATTATTCAGCAAAAATTGCATCAGGTTTTAGCAGAGATATCAGGGGAAAAATGTTTTATAAAGTAGAAAGCTTTGCATTAGAAGAAGTAAATAATGTCGGAACGTCTTCGTTAATCAATCGTACGACAAATGATATTAACCAAGTGCAGCAGGTCACTATTATGCTGTTAAGATTGGTTGTTTTTGCACCAATGCTGTGCATTGGCGGAATTATTATGGCTGTAGCAAAAAATGCAAAACTATCCCTTATTTTTCTTGTAGCTATTCCGATGCTTGCACTCGTTATTTTTTTGGTTATAAAAAAAGGTATTCCACTATTTAAAGTATTACAGAATAAACTGGATCATTTAAGCAGTATTTTTAGAGAAAATTTAACTGGGATGCGAGTTATTCGAGCTTTTAATAATGAAAAATATGAGCAAAAGCGTTTTTATCATGCAAATAATGATTTAACGGAAACAGCGCTGAAAGTAAATAAAATGATGGCTGTAACAATGCCGATTATGATGGTAGTTTTAAATGTATCAACGTTGGCAATTGTGTGGTTTGGCGGAATTCAAGTCGATGAAGGGAGTATGCAAGTTGGCGATATCATGGCATTTATTCAATATGGAATGCAAATCATGTTTTCTTTAATGATGGTCAGTATGATTTTTATGATGATGCCAAGAGCATCGGCTTCTGCAGACAGAATTAATGAAGTGTTGGCTATGCAGGTCAGCATAAAGGATTCTGGTGAAGAAAAAAAGGGCAGCAAACCTGAAAAAGGAGAGATTGAGTTTCGCGATGTTGTTTTTTCGTATCCCGGAGCAGAAAAACCGGTGCTGCAAAATGTATCGTTCCGGATAAAACCTGGTAAAGTAACAGCTATAATTGGCGGCACAGGGTCTGGAAAATCGACAATTCTCCATTTGCTGACGAGATTTTATGATATAAACAGCGGTGAGATAATAATAGACGGAATAAATATTCAGGATTACCGACAAAGTGATCTTAGAAAAGAAATTGGTTTTGTACCACAAAAAGCAGTTCTTTTTTCAGGAACAATTGCGGATAATATTCGTTTTGGCAAAGAAGACGCCTCTGAACAGGACATTGAAAAAGCCTTAGAGATTTCTCAAGCAAAGGAATTTGTCGAGAAAATGGATAAAGGGATACATGCTTCTATTACGCAAGGCGGAACAAATGTATCAGGCGGTCAAAAGCAGCGTTTATCTATTGCCCGTGCACTAGTAAGAAAACCGTTAATCTCTCTTTTTGATGATAGTTTTTCTGCATTAGATTACCGAACAGATGCTTATTTAAGAAAAGCATTAAAACAGGAAATGGAACATAAGACGATGGTCATTGTTGCCCAAAGAGTTAGTACGATAAAAGATGCGGATCATATTATTGTGTTGGATGATGGGAAAATTGCAGGTGCTGGCACACATCATGAACTTTTAGAAACATGTGATGTATATAAAGAAATCGTATATTCACAAGGGGTTATGGAGGAGAGTGTATGAGTGAAAATACAGGAAATAAAGGAAACTCCAGCTTCCCTTCAAGAGGTCCAGGCATGCCTATGCATATGCAAATGCCTGGGCAAAAAGCGAAAGATGCAAAAGGGACATTAAAAAGGCTATTGGTTTATTTAGGAAAGTATAAATTGCAGCTTGTATTTGTTTTATTATCTGCTATTTTAAGCACTGTTTTTTCTATCTTAAGTCCAAAAATAATGGCAAAAGCAATCGATCATATATTTGAAGGTTTTGTCGGCAAAATGAAAGGAGTTCCGGAAGCGGGGATTGATTTTTCTGTCGTTGGGAAAATTATACTGTTGTTAATAGTGCTATATATAATCAGCTCTTTGTTTACTTACATTCAACAAATTATTATGGTGAATATTTCACAAAAAACCATTTTTGAACTACGGCAGGATGTTCAGAATAAAATAGAAAAAATGCCATTAAAGTATTTTGATCGAACTCCGTATGGTGAAACATTAAGCAGAGCAATAAATGATATTGACAATATAAACAATACAATGCAGCAAACTGTTACGCAATTAATTACGTCTATTGTTACTTTTTTTGGTGTTATTATCATGATGTTAACGATAAGTCCGATTTTAGCGATCATTTGTTTTCTAACGATTCCATTAAGTATTTTTGTGACAATCAAAATTGCAAAACGTTCCCAAGTTCAATTTAAAAATCAACAGGCATCTCTTGGGAAAATAAATAGTCATGTCGAAGAAATATTTACAGGACACAGTATCGTTAAAGCGTTTGGTCATGAACAAAAGGCGATCGAAAAATTTAACCGCATCAATAATAACTTATATGAATCAAGCTGGAAATCACAATTTGTTTCCGGATTGATTATGCCGCTAATGATATTTATTAATAACTTAGGGTACGTGTTTGTAGTAGTCATTGGCGCCATCTTTGTATCCACTGGGAGAATTACAGTTGGTGATGTGCAAGCATTTATTCAATATGCACGCCAATTTTCACAGCCGATTACACAGCTCTCTAATATATCTAATATTATTCAGTCTACACTAGCTTCAGCAGAAAGAGTATTTGAACTGTTGGATGAAGAAGAGGAATCAACAGCCGTCAAAGAGGAAAAAACAATCGCTTTTCCTAAAGGTGCTGTTGCATTTGATTCGGTTTATTTCCGTTATAAAAAAGAGGAAGAGTTAATAAAAGATTTATCAATTCTTATTAAGCCGGGGCAAAAGGTAGCCATTGTTGGTCCAACCGGAGCCGGGAAAACGACATTAGTTAATCTGTTAATGCGTTTTTATGAAATAGACACCGGTTCGATTACCATTGATGGCATCGATATACGTGATATGAATCGAGGAAATTTACGAAGCCTATTTGGCATGGTGCTGCAAGATACATGGTTATTTAAAGGAACGATACGGGAGAATATTGCTTACGGAAAACAAGGTGCAACAGAAGAAGAGATTGTGCAAGCGGCGGTTTCCGCAAATGCTGACCATTTTATTCGAACATTGCCAAACGGCTATGATACGGTAATAAATGAAGAAGGCACAAATATTTCTCAAGGACAAAAACAATTGCTTACGATTGCCAGAGCTTTATTAGCTGACCCTGTTTTGCTCATTCTTGATGAAGCGACAAGCAGTGTCGATACAAGAACAGAAGCACATATTCAGGCAGCGATGGTGCTGTTAATGAAAAATAGAACGAGCTTCGTTATTGCTCACCGTCTTTCTACCATCAAAGATGCAGATATAATATTAGTAATGAAAGATGGCAGTGTAATAGAGCAAGGAAATCATGAAGAATTAGTAAGAAAACATGGATTTTATGCAGAATTATACAATAGTCAATTTGCAGACGCAGCAGGTAATTGAGTTTGGCAGATAACTATTTTTAGTAGAGGTAGTTTTTGATAAAGGCCAAAGTTTGTTGTTAATGAATAAAATAATAAACATGGCTGAAGCACTGAGCAGCCTGAATACACGTAGACTCCTGCTTAGAAAAGCGAGAAAGACGGAGACCCCGCAGGAGCATAGCGACGAGGAGGCTCGGCACTCGTCCGCAGAAAGCGAAGTGTATTCAGGCTGCGGGTTAAATAACTACAATCTATACGAAAAGAGCGTTGATAAAAAAAGACTCTGTTAACGATAATGTTGTTTATAGGAAGGGAGTGGATTCCCTAACCATTTGATAATCAACAATGGAATTTAACAGAGCCATAAAAAAAGAGGCTGTTAGTCATTCTTTAGGGGGAATGTTTACTAACGCCTCTTCAACAAAAGGGGGAATTACACTTTGTAGTAACATTGTGGTCCCTTTTTTGATTTTTTATACATAAAAATTTAAAAAATTCGTGCCTTTCATCAGGAAAGAAAGTATAAACTTTCTGAAGTTATACTGGTTTCTATATCCAGCGCCTAGCCACTGTGAAAGATAACCTCTTGTCTCTAAAAGTAAGGCTCTGTTAAACTTGCCTGTTGATTTCCGTTCCAGGCGTTCGCTTTTCTTAATCACCGCGGATTTTCTCGTGAATCACTTCATCTTCCAATAAATTTAATAACGAAAGAATAATGCCAGCTGCTAATGCTGCAATCGTATAAACAGAAATTCCTGTTGCAAGGAAGCAAAAAAAAGTGCTGATAAATGTCCAAAGCATACAATACTGTACGGCAGATAATTTAAAGATTTTTTCCATAAAACTACCTTCTTTCCTACTTTATCCTACGTTTAATGGGCAGTAAGACCCCCACTGATGGAAGTATCACTTTATCTATTGTTAACATATGTTCAATCGCAATAAATTAGAAGGTATGAATTGAGTTCAGATCATTTCTGTATCCAGCTATTTTGCCCTTTTTTAACAATAAAGGGATAAGCCCACACTTTTCTTTGTAAAATACATATCTTTTAAGTATAAAGGATAGCTTGTATTATCTTCTCGGAAGCTAATATCAATGCTTTCCCTTTATACCGTAACCCCATAACCTCCTCTCATTTAAGGCATAGTAGCAATACTATGTCTCTTTTTTTTTGGAAGTCAGTTTTCTAAAAGTTGTTGTTTTTGAATAAAAAAATAAGCATGGCTGAAGCACGGAGCAGTCTGAATACACTAGACTCCTGCGGGAAAAGCGAGAAAGACGAGACCCCACAGGAGCATAGCGACGAGGAGGCTCGGCACTCGTCCGCGGAAAGCGAAGTGTATTCAGGCTGCGGGTTAACTAACAACAATCTATATGAAAAGAGCCTTTTGGAAAAATAAGTTGTTTGGAATTAATCGTCATGTATTCTACAGATTAGAAAACGGAACAGCACTGATAAAAGGAATGGAAAAATATCAGATAAATAAATTTTATTAATTCATCTTCATAATAAGTGATCTATGCCGATAGAACTATTAGAAAGCAATGGTTAAAAAAATGTTCTTTTCGAAGATTATTAGGTATAATATCCTAAAAAATATAAAAATGTTAGGAAGGTACATGATATGAAAAAAAGGCTTCAGTTTCGCAGCTTAAGAGCTAAAATGATTATGGTAATTGTTTTTGCAACGATTATTAGTACCCCGATTTCGATTTTGTTAAATGACACGATAAGAAAAACAGGTGTACTGCCTCCTGAATTTGGAATTGTCATTAATACATTTATTAATCTTTTCATTACTACGCTTATTTCTGCAATTTTTATAAGTTGGCTTGTTATTAAGCCGATTAAAACATTATTAAAATTTACAAAAGAAATTCAAGCTGGAAATTTAAAGATGAGTATTCAGAAAAAATCTAATGATGAAATTGGTTTATTAACGGATGAGTTTATTCTATTAAAAGATGCGATTAAAAATCTGGTTGTAAAAGTAAATGAAACGTCTGTACATATTAATTCCTCTGCTGAAGTTTTAACAACAAACACAGTTGGCACAAGTCATGTTTCCGAACAAATATCAAACGCGATTCAAAGTGTAGCAGCAGGTTCTGAAGAGCAAACAAAAGGAATGGAAACGATTGTCGAATCGGTGGCAGTCGTAAATAGTGAATTAAAAGATATTGCCATACATATAGACGAAATGGCAAAATCATCAAATGATACAATAATAAAAGCAAAAGAAGGGCAAGGCGTAGTAGAGAAAACCGTTGAACAAATGAGTTTAATTCAAAATTCTGTAAAAGAATCGAATGACTCGATTGGGCTTTTACAAGAACGTTCTCAAGAGATAGGGCAATTTTTAAATGTTATAACGGAAATCGCAGATCAGACGAATCTATTAGCGTTAAATGCTGCAATAGAGGCTGCTAGAGCAGGAGAAGCTGGAAAAGGATTTGCAGTCGTTGCAGAAGAAGTCAGGAAACTGGCAGAACAATCCAATCAGTCTGCTAAGCAAATAGCTGTGCTAGTGAATGAAATCCAAAAAGATACGCTAAGTTCTGTTAAAACGATGAGAAGAGTAACAGATGAAGTAAAAGAAGGAATCAGCATTACAAATAATACAAAAGAAAAGTTTAATTTAATTTCTGATTCCATGTCTAATATGGGAAATCAAATGCAAAGAGTGTTGGAGGCAGGTAACAATATAACTGCAAATGTAGCAGAAGTTGCCGCATCTGTTGACCAAGTAACAAGTATTGCGAAAGAAAATAGTCAAAACTCAATGAATGTCTCTGCTTCTTCTCAGGAACAACTAGCGGCAATAGAAGAAATAGCTCATTCAACGAAAAAGCTTGCCAACATTGCAGATGATTTAGTTATGTTAACAAAAGGTTTTAACTTATAGAGGATGTTCACACGCACTTATAGTTTCTAAAAGACATTTTACCAAGAAGCCTGAGCAAGGTTTCTTTTTTTTTCATTTTGCTAAAAGAAAGATTAAATTTTGATTAATTCATTTTCGAAAGTTGTTATTTATCTGAATTACAAATATAATGAAGTGTTGTATGAACTTTTTTTATGGAAAAGGGGACGGAGCTCCTCCTAGTCAAAAATTGTAGAAAAAATATTCTGCTTAGTATCTTGTTTTTTATCAGTAAATAGTAAAAGTGCTCCGCTCACGCCGTTTTTACGAAATTATAGGGGAATTCATGTAAGTTTCTATAATGAACACAACAAATTTTTACTTAATATTGTGGTTTTATCGAGGAGTTATGAATAAATGTCGAGAATGAAAAATACTTCTAAAATAGATTTTAATCTTGTCCTTATATTAATGCTGCTTTGTATTGCGAGTTGTGTGGCAATATATAGTGCACAAAGTACGGGACAGTATAATCAAAACTTTTTAGTGAAACAAATTTTCTGGTACGCGGTTGGAATAGCTATAGTTGCTGGAGTTATTACGCTAGATTCAGACCAACTAAAGAAAATTTCATGGTATTCATATGGATTTGGCATTGTATTGCTTTTATTATTAATTGTTGCACCAGAAAGTATTGCAAGAAAAGTAAATGGTGCAAAAAGTTGGTTCCAGCTGCCTGGTATTTCTTTGCAGCCATCGGAATTTGTTAAAATATTTATCGTTTTAACGCTCTCAAGAATTATTGTCGAGCATCAGGAAAAGTATATCGTAAAGACATTGCGTTCTGATTTTTGGTTATTAATAAAAATCGGCTTAATAACCTTTTTTCCACTTGTTCTAGTGATGCAGCAGCCCGATTTAGGAACATCTCTTGTGTTTCTTGCAATTATGCTTGGAATGATTTTTATATCTGGGATAACTTGGAGAATTTTAACACCTATTTTTCTATCTGGCATGGCACTTGCAACCGGGGTTTTATATTTAGTATTATGGCATCCAGATTGGTTAGAAAAATATTTAGGTGTGCAAGAATATCAGTTTGGCAGAATTTATTCTTGGTTGGATCCTTATAATTATCAAAGTACGACCGGTTATCATTTAACGCAATCTTTATTGGCTATTGGATCAGGTGAAACAGCGGGAAAAGGTATTGGGACAAGAGATGTTTATTTACCTGAAAGTCATTCAGATTTTATTTTTAGTGTGGTGGGAGAAGAGTTTGGATTTATTGGTGCAAGCGTGCTAGTAAGTTTGTTCTTTTTACTCATCTACCACATTACAAAAGTTGCATTGGAAACAAAAAATCCTTTTTATACATGCATCTGTGTGGGGATAATAAGCATTATTACTTTTCATGTATTCCAAAATATTGGAATGACCATTGGGATTCTGCCAATTACGGGAATACCATTGCCGTTTATTAGTTATGGCGGTAGTTCACTAATGGGAAATATGCTTGCAATGGGGTTAATATTTTCTATCCGTTATCATTATAAAAAATACATGTTTTCTAATGATGAATAAGGAATAGAGATAAACAGAATCTGTTATTATACTTAAAGGTTTTATATATAACGTTACACCTTTTAGAGAACGTGGATCACGTTCTCTTTTTGTTGTATAGGAAATTATAAACGAAATGGGATTGTGGATAACTTGGCGGCTGTGTCCGTATCCAGCTTCGACGTACAGGACGTACTAGTGCCAATGTTGCCACAGGACGTGGCGCCTTTAATCGGCCAGCGCCTAGCTCTTGTGAAAAATAACCCCATGCCTCTAAAAGTAAAAAGCACTTTTTGAGTCATGTGAACATTTTCTTCAGAGCTGTTCAAGGCGCTTGCGCTTTTGTTCTTGTTGTGGCAGTTTTTTCGATTACGGTACCAAAATAAAGGTAGATGCTTTGAAAAACACTGCAATTAATAAGGTAAAACAATAATAGCATTAACTCGTTTTATAACTGTTTTTAAAATCCGCCATTCTATTGATGAACTCGTCCAATTGATTTTTCCATGTTTGAATATACTGTTAGCAACAATATGAAAGGGGGGAGAATACATGAGCACACCATGGTTTCCAAATAATGAAGATAGAAATAATAGCAAAAGCCGTTCAAAGGCAAACAGTGATTCAAAAGCAAAGGCAGATGTTGATTTCGATTTTGACAACGATATAGATACGGATATTGATAATGATAACAAATTAAAAAACACAGACAAAAATATCAACGATTCAAGAGCAAATGCTAAAGTTTTTAACAGTGGGAATTCTAAAGTTGATCTTGATATTGATGTAGATTCTGACTCTAAAGCACGAGTTCGTTCACGTGCTGAATCTGACCAGGACCAAGATCAGGAACAAGACCAAGACTAAGGTTTTTAAAGCGTAAATTTAAATGATTGATTTAAAGGGGTATTCTAATAAATAGTAATACTCCTTTAAATTAACTAGTTTACGAGAAGAGGATAATTGATGGAAAAACAGAGCAAAAAACGATCATTGCAACATTTTGATCAATTAATGAGAACAAAGGAAAGTTCTTTTAACGATATTCGATCTAACCTCTCTTCTTCTGTTAATCAGAGTGGAAATTCAGACGTAGATGTTAATGTAAATATTCAAATTGATACTATGCCAATTGCACTCTCATTGCTATGTTTATCATTCGCAAATAAACAATTGACGCGTCAAGAATTTGAATCGGCTGTTAATGAACTAGTTGAGATGACAAATCGCTACAAAGAATCTGAAGGAAAAATAAAGGGAGATTCGACCGTAAAATTATTTAATGAAAACAAGAGTAATAGGATATGGGGAAAATTTTAAATGAAATATCTTCTCCCTATTATATCCACCCTTTTAATAAATGTTCCCGACAGAGGGTATAGGGAGGTATAGCATTGTCTTGTTAAAAGAGTATATATCCTTTGCAAAGATAGTTTAGCAAAACGCCAAACCCATAAGTTAAGGGATTGGCGTTTGTTCATTTTTTCGGTTTGTGGGATAGGATCAACTTTTGACGTAAAAATTACGTGAATACAATGAATGGAAGTGACAGGTAGGTTTTTCTTACGCTATATAAGGAAAGGCTATTTTCTAAAAGTTTGTTGTTTTTGAATAGAAAAATAAACATGGCTAAAGCACTGAGCAGCCTGAATACACGTAGACTCCTGCGGGGTAAATAACAACAATCTATCCGAAAAGAGAGTAAGGAAAAGAAAAAGTTTAATTTTTTATACTTAAGTTATTTATCAACTAGCTTCCTTTTGGGTGAGGGGGAAAAGGAAGCAGTGATAAATATAGATGGAAAGAACAATCGAAATTGATAATCATTATCAATTGATTTGATTTTATCATAAAATATAATATTGACAATGTCAATATTTAGTTTAGATTATTTTGTTTTTTAGAAGATTGAGGAATTTACTAATAACAAAGCTCATATGAATAAATCGATGCCCGAACTAAGCATGGGAATGTAGAATTTCTCAAACAGCAAAAAAGAAATGAATTTAAAAAACAAATTAATAAATAAAACATATGCTATTAAGAGTGGCCTACCTAGGAAACTCTGCAGGGATGCCACTCTTAATTATTGTTGCATATCCTGTCTTTCTTCTATTGAAGAGTGGAACCGCCATAAGGGAATTGTGTATTATATCCTTTAAATTGTTGATACGATTGTTGTAATTTTTGTTGTTCAGCAGCTTCTAGTTTATACCAGCCATTTTGGAACATAACGGTATAGAGCTCGCGCTGCATATTTTGTGTTTCAGTAAAAATCGCTAATAAATCTTGATACAATGCTTGATGACTAGCTTCATTTAATGCTGTGGAATAAGAGTCTGTCATATATTTTTCTGTTGCTAATAAATCATTAATAAAATCTCTGTCATTCATTTGTGGTGTTTTTGGTACTTGTGTTTCTTGGTTTTGAATAGTCTGTTGGTTCATTTTCTTTCCTCCCTTAAATAAACGTAAAAATATAAATGATCCAAGATTATTGTTGCTGATAATTACTCATTGATTGAGATGGTTGAGAATCTAAATGGGACAATATTTTTTCATAATGCTTTTGATGCATTTGTCCACATTTCTCCAGACTAGATTTAATGCTTTGATTTTGTGTTGCTTCTGCAAAAAAATGGGCTTTTTTCATAACGAGTAAATTCCATGAAAGCATATCGGTTAAATAAAGAGAATCCTTTACGGTAAGAGTAGCTGGCGGCTGCATCATCATATTCGTATTTTGCATGGTATTAGTAGGCTGTTGCTGTATCATTTTTTTTCCTCCATTCATTGAAACTAACATAGATTTAATTTTTCAATTATTGTTTTTTGTATTGATTATTTTGGCTGTTTACTTTACCTCCACCATCCATTTCATTAGTAGGACCTGCATTTCCTTTTACACTGGCTGCACTAACTCCCGCTTTAGAAGGCTCTTTTTTAAGTCTAGGCATGATTGTCACCTCCTTCAATACGTACACTTAGTAGAATTTCCTAAACAAAATGATTTAATGAATGAACAAAATTGCCATTTTTTTAAAAGGTAAGAAAGCTAAATTTTCTGAAACTCGACGGGTGTCTAGTACGCAGCAGCCTGAATACACGTAGACTCCTGCGGGTTAATTAACAACAATCTATCCGAAAAGAGCGAAGACAAAAAATAACAAGAATTTTTAAGGGGAAATTCCGCTCTTGTTGATTGTGCTTCCTTATTTTTTATTTTATCGTTAAGGAAGTAATGGGTTTAAGTGGAAGAAATTCATAGGAGGGGTAAAATGGCTAGCGAAATAAAGTATGCAGTAGTAATTGGTTCAGGAATTATGGGATCTGCTATTGCTGCGCAATTAGTAAATGTTAATATTCCGACATTGCTTCTTGATATCGTTCCAAATCAATTGTTACCGGAGGAACATGCTCAACAGCTAACATTACAGCATCAACAAGTTAGAAATCGTTATGCAAATATGGCTAAAAAGAATTTAACAAACATAAAACCTAGTCCAATTGTTTCCTTGCAAAAGCTTTCGTTGTTAGAAACAGGGAATATAGAGGATGATTTACATCTAATATCAAAAGCAGATTGGATTATTGAAGTAATAATAGAGGATATAAAGGTAAAAAAATCATTATTTCAAAATATAGATAAATGGAGAAAACCAGGATCTGTTATAAGCAGTAATACTTCTGGAATATCTATTGAAAAAATGATGGAAGATTGTTCAGAGGATTTTCAAACACATTTTTTTGGTACACATTTTTTTAATCCACCTCGTTATATCCACCTTTTAGAAATGATTCCTAGTACTAAAACAGCCCCAACCATACTAAAAACATTTAAAGGTTTTGCGGAAGAAACATTAGGTAAAGTGGTAATTGAAGCAAAAGATACTCCAAATTTTATTGCAAATCGTCTTGGCGGATATGCATTTTTAACCATTATTAAAGAGATGGTTTTATCGCAACGGAGCATTTATGAAGTAGATCAATTGACTGGTCCAATAATTGGGAGTACTAAAAGCGCTACATTTCAAACATTGGATATGGTTGGTTTAGACACATTGTTTTATTCTTTTCAAAATATAAAAAGCCGAATTACTTCTCAAGAAGAAAAGGATTATTACACATTGCCCCCTTTCTTGCAAAAGATGATCAACAACAACATGTTAGGAAGAAAAACTGGTGGTGGATTTTATAAAAAAACAAACAAAGGTTTACAAGTTTTGGATTATAACAGCATGCAATATATAGATGTAAAAAAAGAAAAAAAACTTGTGCCGAAATTGAAGGGGATAATCTACGAAAATCATTCAGATGCCATTTTTATTTGGAAATGTATTACTCCCTTATTATTGTATTCTGCAGCTTTGGTAGGGGAAATTTCCGATACCATTTATGAAATAGATGAAGCGATAAAATCAGGATTTCATTGGGAAAAAGGACCTTTTGAAATATGGGATACGATGGGTTTACCTGATACCATTAAAAGATTTAATCAAGAAAAAGTTGCTGTGCCAAGTTGGATTACAGCAATGCTAGACAATGGCTTTACCTCTTTTTATAAAGAAGAGCAAGGGGTAGTGCATTTCTATTATCAAGGAAAATATATGGCTGTTCCAAAGAATCCAAAAACTATTTCGGTAAAAGAAAAAAAAGAAAAAGGAGGATTGCTTCTCTCTAATTATGCTGCAAGCCTTGTAGATATTGGGGAAGGTGTTGCATTGCTGGAATTGCATACTTCTAATAATGCCATTGGTTTAGATGTTTTGGAAATGATCGAATCATCCATAGAAATAATCGAAAATAATAAGAAATACAAAGGTCTTGTTATTGGCAGCACGAGCAAAAATTTCAGTGTTGGAGCAAATATAGCACTATTATTATTAGAGGCGCAATCCGGAGATAATATAGAACTTTCCTTGGTGGTAGATCGATTTCAGCAAGCAATGAACAAAATTAAGTATTGTAACAAACCCGTTGTGGCAGCAGCTTGTAAACGAACCTTGGGCGGTGGTGCAGAAATTGGTTTAGCAGCAGCACGAATTCAAGCATTGCAAGAAACATATATAGGATTAGTAGAAACAGGAGTAGGGTTAATTCCTGGAGGAGGTGGTACGAAAGAGCTTTATTTAAATGGACTAAAACAAAAACAACAATATAGTGATAAGGAATTAATGGAGTTAGTAAAAAATGTACTTTATACGATCTTAACAGGCAAAGTATCAACATCTGCAGAAAATGGAAAGGAACTTGGCTTTCTAGAAAGCAACGATAAAATAACGATAAATGAACGCTACTTATTAAATGATGCAAAACAAACAGTATTGCAGTTAGAGAAAGAAAATTACCTTCCCCCTCAAAAAAACAAAATTGTTGTTGCTGGGCAACCTGGCTATGAGATGATAATGAAAGAACTGAAAGGGTTAGCTCATATTGGAAAAATATCGGAATATGATCTTAGGATTGCCGAAAAGCTGGCCTTTGTTTTAACAGGAGGAAAGGTAGATTTTAAAACAGAGGTAGAAGAAGAATATTTATTAAAGTTAGAAAAAGAAGCATTCGTTTCTTTAATTCAGCAACAACCAACACAGGAGCGAATGATTCATCTCCTGCAAACAGGCAAAATAAAAAAGTAAAGGGGACAGTCGGAGAATGAAACAAGGCGGAAGTTTTATTATTGAAGAAACAAATTATGAAGATATTTTTACACCGGAAGATTTTGAAGAAGAACATGAAATGATTGCAGATATGACAACCGATTTTGTTGAAAATAAAGTACTGAAACATTTGCCTCTAATGGAACAGCATGATTTTAACATAACAAAACAACTGTTGAAGGAAGCTGGGGAGCTAGGGTTATTAAGTGCGGATATACCAGAAGAATACGGTGGATTAGGACTGGATAAAATCAGTTCATCCATTATCTCGGAAAAAATGGCTATTGCAGGTGGTTTTTCGATTACACATGGAGCTCATATAGGCATTGGTTCTCTCCCTCTTGTCTTATTTGGCAGCAAAGAGCAGAAGGAAAAATATTTACCTTCATTAGCTACAGGGGAAAAAATAGCTGCATATGCATTAACGGAGCCTTTAGCAGGTTCTGATGCATTGGGAATTAAAACAACAGCGACTTTAAATAAAGAAGGCACACATTATGTATTAAAAGGGGAAAAACAATGGATTACGAATGCAGGAATTGCTGATCTATTTACGGTATATGCAAAAGTAGATGGCAAAAAATATTCCGCATTTCTTGTAGAGCGTACTTTTGACGGAGTATCCATAGGTCAAGAAGAACATAAATTAGGCATTAAAAGTTCGTCCACTTGTACTCTTCGGCTAGATAATGTAGAGGTGCCAGTAGAAAATTTACTTGGCAAAATAGGCAGAGGCCATATTATTGCGTTTAATATATTAAACATCGGCCGTTTTAAATTAGGAATTGGATCAGTCGGAGCAAGTAAAGAAGCAATTAAACAAACCATTTCTTATACGAATAATCGCGTGCAATTTCATTCCCCAATTTCCCAATTTCCTTTATCAAAAGAGAAATTTGCTACTATGTCCTCCCATCTATATGCAGCTGAAAGTTCTGTTTATCGTACTGCTGGGTTGCTTGCAGAAATTATGGATCCATTAGAAGCTGATGCAGCATTTAAAGATGTTGCTACATCAACAAATGAATATGTGATTGAATGTAGTTTAAATAAAGTATTTGCCTCTGAAGTGCTCAATATGATTGTAGATGAATGTGTTCAATTACATGGAGGAAATGGCTTTATGGAAGATTACGACATTGTCAGAATGTATCGTGATGCGAGAATCAACCGAATATTTGAAGGAACAAATGAAATCAATCGTTTACTAGTTCCAGGCACGCTTTTAAGAAAAGGAATAAAAGGTGAACTCCCCATCCTGCAATCTGCGAAAATTTTACAAAAACAATTGCTGACAATGATACCCCATGATTTAGATAAAACATTGCTGGCACAAGAGAAAATGTTTATTGCAAACGGTAAAAAAATCGCGTTGCTTCTTTTAGGGTTGGCAGCAAAACATTATGAACATACGCTCGAAAAGGAACAAGAATTGCTTGCGAAAATTTCTAATATTATGTCGGCGGTATATGCAATGGAATCAGCCGTTTTAAGAACGGAAAAAGCAATCAATCATTCAACAAAAGAAAATAAACAAAAAAAATTATATACAGAGATTTATTGCCAAGAAGCATTTCAACAAATAGTTTTAGAAGCAACAGAATCGTTGGCATATATCGAAAGTGGCGATAATTTAAGAATGATGCTGGCCACTTTAAAAAAATTAACAAGATACACACCAAAGCCAATTATTCAATTAAAAAGAGAAGCAGCAGAGCAATTATTAGTAGATAATCAATATGTTGTTTAATATTGTACCTTTGTCGTTCCACTAATAGAGGGGAAATTTTTGTGAAAAAACCCTTAAATAGTAACTGTTTAAGGGTTTTTATAATTTGTATTTCCTTATACTAAATATTTTAATAGAATAAATATTATTTTTCATATTTTTATTATGATTTTGTGTAATATTGTGATAATATTCAATTATATGAAAAAAATAACTAGATAAAATAAGGTGATGGAATGAAAGTTACTTTTTTTTGGTATCCTAAATGCGGCACTTGCCGTAAAGCAAAAAAATGGCTTGATGAAAATCAAGTGCCTTATGAAGAAGTACATATTGTAGAAAATCCTCCTTCACGCTCCATGCTAGAAGATCTATATCATAAAAGTGGTTTAGAACTAAAGAAATTCTTTAATACTAGTGGTCAAAAGTATCGAGAACTCGGTTTAAAGGACAAAATAAAAGAGGCCTCTGATGATGAATTATTAGATTTATTGGCATCTGATGGAATGTTGATTAAACGTCCTTTGACTACTGGCAGTAACAAAGTAACAATTGGGTTTAAAGAAGAGGATTTTAAAGAAAGTTGGACATAAAAAGTATAAAATTTTTGAACTAGTGTCTAGCTCCAGCGCCTAGCCCCTGTGAAAAATAATTCCATGCCTTTAAAAGTAAAAAGCACTTTTTGAGTCATGTGAACATTTTTCTTCGGAGCTGAGCAAGGCGCTTGCGCTTTTCTTAAATATAATATAATTTGGAGGGATTTGTAGATGAGTACACCAAAAGAATTACGTTATTCAGAAGAACACGAGTGGGTAAAAGTTGAAGGGGAAAATGTTCGTATAGGTATTACATACTTTGCTCAATCTGAGCTAGGTGATATTGTTTTTGTTGAGTTGCCTGAGGTTGGAGACGAAATAGTTGCGGACGAGCCTTTTGGCAGTGTTGAATCTGTTAAAACAGTGTCTGAATTATATGCGCCAATCAGCGGAAAAGTTGTCGAAATAAATGAAGATTTAGATGATAGCCCTGAATTTGTAAATGAATCTCCGTATGAAAAAGCATGGATGGTTGTAATAGAACCAAACAACATCGATGATATTAATAATCTTATGACTGCAGAGCAGTATGAAGAAATGATAAAAGAAGATTAATCATGAAAGCACCGGTAATTTTCCCGGTGCTTTTGAATGTGCTTTCAGAATTTTTGAACAATCTATTTAACTAAAAATTCTGAAAATAAAACCTTAGCACTTTATCTCCTCTTCTGAATATGATAAAGTTAAACTCAATACTTCCTTTAGGTGATCATGATGAAAAAAATAATCATTGTAGAAGGTAAATCGGATAAACGGAAAATTAAAAATATTATTAGAGAGCCAATTGATATCATTTGTACAAATGGAACAATTGGTGTCTCAAAATTAGATGAGTTAATAGAAGAGTTATTTGATAAAGATGTCTATATTTTAGTAGATGCAGATAATTCAGGAGAAAAATTAAGAAAGCAATTTAAGAAAGAACTGCCTGAAGCAGAGCATTTATATATAGACAAAATGTATCGAGAAGTGGCTTCGGCACCTGAATATCATTTAGCTACTGTATTGCTGCAAGCAAATATTGATATTTTCCCCGAATATTTAGATTTAAGGATGAGTTAATAATGAATGACTGGACGTTGGAAGAAGTAGAAAAAACCTTATTAGAAGTGAAAACAACAGGATTTATGCTTTATTTGTATACTCCCCTTTGTGGAACATGTATGATGGCGTCTAAAATGCTTCATGTCGTTCAAGCAATCATAAAAGAACCTATTTTTGCAAAGATGGATTTAAATTACGCACCGCATTTAGCAGAAAAATATGAAGTGGAAAGTGTACCATGCCTTTTAATTTTTAAAGAAAATAAATTAGAAGAAAAAATATATGCATTTCAATCCGTACCTTATTTAGTGGATGTAATTCACAAACAAATGTCATAATAAAAGGTTTCCTATAAAAGTTCTCTATTATTAAAGCTTTAAATAATGGGGGATTTTTAATAGGAAGCTTTTTTTGTTGGCTATGTTAAAGCTCATTGTTGATTTTGGCACGATGTTGATTGGAGTGGAAGGTGTGAGACTCCTGCGGGAAAAGCGAGTCAGAGGGAGACCCCACAGGCGCACAGCGCCGAGGAGGCTCCCGGACCGCCCGCGGAAAGCGAACGCCTGAAGCGGAAATCAACAGGCAAGTTTAACAGAGCCTTTTATTATGTAAAAAATATATAGAAACAGATATAAGCAGTATCGACAAAATTAGTATCGTTATGACATTTCTCGGGAAATACATGTCAAACGAATTTTCATGGTATTTTTGTAATCTTAAAGGGTTTTAATTTGACAGGAAGAATACATATAAAGGGAACGATAGGAAGGTGGGGAGAAAATGCAACAGTTTATTATGGACTTATTAGAAAGATTAAATAAGAGTCATGTTATCAAACCACTGATTAAAAACGAATCATTTATTATGCTGTTAACATGCAATCAAGAAAAGTATTGCATCGAATTAAAAGAAGTTCGATTCGATCTTTTAAAGAGTAATCCTGTAAAACCAGATATTTTAATGGAAGGCAGCGAAAGTTGCTTACAATCAATTTTTCTTGGAGAAGTGTTATTACGCGAATTAAAAAAAGAGAAAAGTTTAACGATAACAACCACAATCAGAAAATTATTAATGTTAGAATCCCTTTTTTATCTAGTCAATATAAAAAATACAGTTCATAAAAAGTTATAATATCACTATAATATTTCAAGAATTTGTAAAAAATATATTGACGAACGATTATTTACCATGTTACGATCTCTCTAACAGTTGAACTGACTGAAAATTTAATAAGTTTCTTATCAAGAGTGGTGGAGGGACTGGCCCTTTGAAACCCGGCAACCGATCATTATACGGTGCTAATTCCAGCAAAGCTTTACATGCTTTGAAAGATAAGAAGAGTCGATATTAAGCCCTCTTCTTATGGAATGAGGGTTTTTTTACTGTCTGTCATTTTAATCAGACTGATTGAAAATGTTTTTCTATTAAACATAGAAGAAAGACAACTTCAACTATGGAAAACCCTCTTCTACAACTATTTCAGAAAAGGAGAATGGACGATGACTAATGGAAGAAAAGAGTACCATTTTGAAACATTAAGTGTGCATGGAGGGTTGCAGCCTGATCCGATAACTGGAGCAAGAGCTGTGCCAATTTACCAAAACAATGCTTATCAATTTAAAAATACAGAACATGCTGCCAATTTATTTGGTTTAAAAGAACCAGGGTTTATTTATACAAGAATTCATAATCCAACAGTTACGGTCTTTGAAGAAAGAGTTAATTTATTAGAAGGTGGTGTCGGTGCTTTAGCAGTAGCAAGTGGGCAAGCAGCGATTACGTTGGCGATTTTAAATATTGCACAAGCTGGTGATGAAATTATTGCGTCTTCCAATCTTTATGGAGGCACGTATAACTTATTTGCCACCACCTTACCGAAGTATGGAATTACCGTTAAGTTTGTAGATCCGGACGATCTTGATAATTTTCGGTTTGCGATAACGGAAAAAACTAAAGCTATTTTTACGGAAACAATCGGCAATCCCAGCTTGAAGGTATTAGATATAGAAAAAGTGGCTGCTATTGCTCATGATGCCGGAATTCCGTTAATTGTCGATAATACTTTTGCCACACCATATTTATGCAGACCAATTGAATATGGAGCAGATGTTGTGATACATTCTGCCACAAAATGGCTGTTAGGGAATGGGACAACATTAGGGGGGGTAATAGTCGATGGAGGGCATTTTGATTGGAACTCACCGAAATTTCCTGGATTTATTGAACCAGATCCAAGCTATCATAATTTAGTGTACAGTGTTGCTCTTGGAAAAGTTGCATATATTACAAAAGCAAGAGTCCAGCTTCTTCGTGACTTTGGGCCAGCACTTAGTCCTCAAAATGCTTTTCAATTTACTCTAGGGTTAGAAACACTGCATGTAAGGATAAAGGAACATATTGCTAATACGGAAAAAATCGTGCAATATTTGCATTCCCATCCGGCGGTGAAATGGGTTTTATATCCTGGAGATTCCGCTCATCCTGATTATGAGTTGTCCAGAAAATATTTACCAAAAGGTGCAGGCGCGGTTGTTGTATTCGGAATTGAAGGAGGAAGAGAAAGTGGAGCAGAGTTTATTAATTCGCTGCAGCTATGGGCACATGTAGCGAACGTTGGTGATGCGAAAAGTTTAGTGATCCACCCAGCAAGTACAACACATCAGCAATTAAACAAGGAAGAATTAAAAGAAGCAGGTGTGACAGAAGACTTAATACGATTATCTGTTGGCATTGAACACGTGGATGATTTAATTGCCGATATAGAACAGGCCCTTCAACAAGCAGTACAAAATCATAAAAACACTAAGGCTATTAACTAAATATTTTTGTAAGATAATCTAACAGAAGTTAATGAAAAATTCAGAAAAAACATTATATTAAAAAATGCATTATTAAATATTGACACCTAATTTTGGGCGTGTTACATTACGTCTATCCAAATAAATAACAACATAATTAACAGTGAAAATAAATTAGTTACTCTTATCAAGAGAGGTGGAGGGAAGTGCCCGATGAAACCCGGCAACCGTTAGTTTTAGGCTGACATGGTGCCAATTCACACAAAGCAGTTTGCTTTGATAGATGAGAGGAAGGTTTAGAATAGACTAAAGCCTTTCTGCTCAAACAATGCAGAAAGGCTTTTTGTTGATTAAAAGAAGTATGATTCTTCTTATTCACTCAAAAGATATAGAAGAATAGTAATGTTTGTTATTTAAAGGTAGTAATGGTGGAGACAAAAGTAGGTGAAGAATATTGATTAACATAAATAGTGTAAAAAAAATCTATCCAGCAAAAAAAGGACAAGTTGTTGCAGTAGATGATGTGAATTTAAATATTTCACAAGGTGAAATATTCGGAGTAATAGGCTATAGCGGTGCAGGAAAAAGTACATTAATCCGAATGTTAAATGGATTAGAAATACCGAGCGAAGGAAGCGTTCATGTTGCAGGACATGAAGTTTCCAAAGTAAAAGGAAGCAAGCTTCGAAAAGCTCGTCAAGAAATCAGCATGATTTTTCAGCATTTTAACTTGCTGTGGTCAAGAACGGTAAAACAAAATATAAGTTTCCCTCTTGAAATAGCTGGAGTAAAAAAAGCAGCTAGAGATAAAAAGGTAGCAGAATTAATCAAATTGGTTGGACTAGAAGGAAGAGAACATGCTTATCCATCTCAATTGAGTGGGGGGCAAAAACAAAGAGTGGGCATAGCAAGAGCACTTGCAAATGATCCAAAAGTGCTGCTTTGTGATGAAGCGACCTCAGCACTGGATCCACAAACTACGGATGCCATTCTTGATTTATTAGTAGATATTAATAAGCGATTAGGACTAACCATTGTGTTAATCACGCATGAAATGCATGTTATCCGAAAAATTTGTCATCGTGTTGCCGTGATGGAAAATGGAAAAGTGGTAGAATCTGGACCTGTGATTGATGTATTTAAACATCCAGAACAAGAGATAACTAAACGGTTTGTTCAGCAGGTAATTGAACCAGAAGAAGCGAAAGACACGATTGAAAATCTTACCTCCAGATATACATCCGGTAAAGTTGTTATTTTAGGTTTTGTTGGCGAAAATGCAGAGCAGCCTGTTATAACGAAGCTGATCCGTTCATTTGATATAACGGTAAATATCATTCAAGGAAAAATCAGCCCAACGCAAAATGGCTCTTATGGAACGTTATACATTCATATAGATGGAGAAAAAGAAGAGACAGAAAAAGCACTTCAATTTCTTCATTCACAGGACATTAGCGTGGAGGTGATACAGCTATGATGACACGTTTTTTTCCAAATGTGGAATGGGACAAGATGTGGTTAGCAACAAAGGAAACGTTGTATATGACTGGCTTTTCCATCGTTGTAACGTTTATTTTAGGCATCTTGTTAGGAATTACACTGTTTTTAACAGCAAAAGGAAATATGTGGGCTAATCCTTTTATAAATAAAATTATTAGTGCAGTTGTTAATATTTTTCGCTCTATTCCGTTCATTATATTGATTGTACTATTAATTCCATTAACCGTGTTTTTAGTAGGAAGCATGATTGGGGCAACAGCTGCGTTGCCAGCACTTATCATTGGAGCTGCTCCGTTTTATGCAAGATTAGTGGAAATAGGATTAAGAGAAGTAGATAAAGGCGTTATTGAAGCAGCGAAATCAATGGGGGCAAAACCATTCACTATTATCTTTAAAGTACTATTGCCTGAATCCATGCCTGCATTAGTTTCAGGGATTACAGTAACAACGATTGCTTTAGTGGGTTCCACTGCAATGGCAGGAGTAATTGGTGCCGGCGGATTAGGTAATTTGGCTTATTTGGAAGGATTTCAACGCAACCGTGCTGACGTAACATTAATGGCAACGATTATTATCCTTATTATTGTGTTTATTATCCAATTTATTGGAGATTATATAACATCAAAATTAGACAAAAGATAAAGGAGAATTACAGTATGAAAAAATTATTATCCTTATTATTAGCGTTCACATTTGTGTTTGTTCTAGCAGCTTGTGGAACATCCAAAGATGGAGAAAATGCATCAAATGGTGAAGAAAATGAAAAATTAGTAGTAGGTGCATCTAATGTTCCTCATGCTGAAATTTTAGAAAAAGCAAAACCGATCTTAGCAAAAAAAGGCATTGATTTAGAAATTAAAAAATTCCAAGATTATGTATTGCCAAATAAAACGTTAGCATCAAAAGAATTAGATGCAAACTTTTTCCAACATATTCCGTATTTAGAATTGCAAATTAAAGAAAATGGCTATGATTTTGTTAATGCTGGAGCAGTTCATATTGAACCAATGGCAGTATATTCTAAGAAATATAAAAGCTTAGATGAATTGCCAAAAGGCGCTACCGTTATTTTCAGTAATTCTGTTGCAGAACATGGCCGTGTTCTTTCATTATTAGAAAAAGGCGGACTTATTAAATTAAAAGATGGTATTAATAAAGTAAATGCAACAGTAAAAGATATTGTGAACAATCCAAAAAACATTAAATTTAAACCTGATTATGAGCCAGCATTATTACCACAGATCTTTAATAATAAAGAAGGCGATGCAGTAGTAATTAATGCCAACTATGCGTTGGATGCTGGTCTAAATCCTGTAAAAGATTCTATTGAAATAGAAGGAAGCGAATCTCCTTATGCAAACATTATTACAGTGCGCAAAGAAGATGAAAATAAAGAATCAATTAAAACTTTAGTAGAAGTATTACAGTCTAAAGAAATTCAAGATTTCATTAAAACAGAATACAAAGGTGCCGTACTGCCGGTATCTAAATAATTTAAAAGAAACCTGTTTAACATTGGACAGGTTTCTTTTGTATCTGTGCATAAGGAAGACTCTGGCCGTTTTTAAAATAAATATTGTATTATTTATTTTTTGAAAGAATTTATGAAACAAGGTGTTTCTAAACAGAGAATAATGGGAATAACAGGTGGTGTTATAACTTCAAGTAATCATAGAGGGGAATTTTTGTAATTTATTTTATTATATTTTGGAAAAAAGTAAATTATAGTAAGGAAGCGGTTGTATTCTGAACAAAAAGAACCGTTAATCATAAGAATATAATAAGAATATTCAGTTAATTTTGAAGGTTTTTCGAACAAATGAAGAAAATTACAACAAACGCATAAAAATAAGGTACTATAAGAATGAGATACTTTAATCCTTTGGCTCAGTTAAACGATCATGTTGTTTATAGGAAGGGAATCTGCGAGACTCCTGCAGAAAAACGGGCTGGCAAGACCCCGCAGTGAGGAACGAGCGAGGAGGCTTGAAAGAATGTCCGCGGAAAGGGAGTGGATTTCCTGACCTTTTGAAAATCAACAATGGAATTCAACAGAGCCTAATCTTTAAAAGAAAATTCAATCTATATTCCTATAGGTTGCGATGAGTTTTTATTTGTTATAATATAATAATGAGAATAAATTGATAATGAAGTTTCAGCAATTTAATGAACTAAACTTCTTTTATTATGGGGGTATAAAAATAATGGGTCAATCAAAATTAGTTATTAACGATTTGCATGTTGCAATTGAAGAAAAAGAAATTGTTAAAGGTCTTAATCTTGAAATTAAGGGAGGAGAAATTCACGCAATCATGGGTCCAAACGGAACAGGAAAGTCTACACTTTCTTCCGCTATTATGGGCCATCCGAAATATGAAATAACAAGTGGTTCTGTAACACTTGATGAGGAAGATGTATTAGAAATGGAAGTGGATGAGCGCGCTCGTGCAGGTCTTTTCCTAGCAATGCAATATCCAAGTGAAATAAGCGGAGTTACAAATGCTGACTTTCTTCGTTCGGCAATTAACAGCCGTCTAGAAGAAGGAAACGAAATTTCATTAATGAAATTCATTCGTAAAATGGACAGCAATATGGAGTTCCTTGAAATGGATCCAAATATGGCACAAAGATATTTAAATGAAGGTTTTTCTGGTGGAGAGAAAAAACGCAATGAAATTCTTCAATTAATGATGCTTGAGCCTAAAATCGCTATCCTTGATGAAATTGATTCAGGATTAGACATCGATGCATTAAAAGTAGTTTCTAAAGGAATTAATGAAATGCGTGGAGAAAACTTCGGCTGCTTAATTATTACGCATTATCAAAGATTGTTAGATTACATTACTCCTGATTTTGTCCATGTTATGATGCAAGGTCGTATTGTTAAATCAGGTGGACCAGAACTTGCACAACGTCTAGAAGCAGAGGGCTATGATTGGATTAAGCAAGAGCTTGGCATTGAAGACGAAACAGTTGAACAAGAAGCGTAAGTTTAGGGGGATCGACATGACAACTGAAATTAAATTACCATTTGACCAGGAATATATAACAGCCTTTTCAAAAGATATGGGCGAACCTGCTTGGTTAACGGAATTGCGTGTACAAGCATTTAATAATGCAGAGAACCTTCCAATGCCAAGTCCAGATAAGACCAAAATTACAAATTGGAATTTAACACAAATAGATAAACATATTGTAAGCAGCGAAGATTTCACAAATGTAAGTGAATTTCCAGATGAAGTGAAAGCACTTATTGATTTAGAAAAAAACAGAACATTATATATTCAACGCAATAATCGCCCAACTTTTTTAGCAGTATCAAATGAGTTAAAAGAAAAAGGGGTTATTTTTACCGATATCTTTACTGCGGCGAGAGAATACAGTGATCTTTTACAAAAATATTTTATGAAAGATGCTGTCAAAGTTGATGAGCACCGTTTAACGGCATTGCATGCTGCTTTGCTTAATGGTGGTGTATTCTTATATGTACCAAAAAATGTGGAATTAGAAGAACCAATTCAAGCTATTTTCTTACATGATGATAAAGAAGCTAATTTATTTAATCACGTGTTGGTAGTTGCTGAAGATAATAGCTCTGTTGTGTATGTTGAAAACTATGTATCAACAGTGGAGCCGGAAAATGCTGTCTTTAATATTGTTACAGAAGTAGTTGCAAATGCAAATGCTAAAGTGCAATATGGTGCAGTTGACAATTTGGCTAAAGGCATTACAACATATGTAAACCGCCGTGGTGTTGCAAATCGTGATGCGAAGATAGAATGGGCATTAGGATTTATGAATGATGGCAATACTATTTCTGAAAATGTAACAAACCTAATCGGCGATGGCTCCTTAGGTGATACAAAATCAGTTGTAGTCGGAAGAGGAGAACAAAAACAAAACTTTACTACAAGTGTTGTGCATTTCGGCAAAAACTCCGAAGGATACATTTTAAAACATGGCGTTATGAAGGATAGTGCTTCATCCATTTTTAATGGAATCGGAAAGATTGAACACGGTGCAACAAAGTCGAATGCTGAACAAGAATCACGTGTGTTAATGTTAAGTGAAAAAGCAAGAGGCGACGCAAACCCAATCTTGCTAATAGATGAAGATGATGTAACAGCAGGTCATGCTGCATCTGTTGGAAGAGTAGACCCGTTGCAGTTGTATTATTTAATGAGCCGTGGTATTCCAAAACATGAAGCAGAAAGATTAGTTATTCATGGTTTCTTGGCACCCGTTGTAGAACAACTTCCAATTGAGGGAGTTAAAAAGCAATTAGTTGAAATAATTGAAAGGAAAGTAAAATAATGAATATCCAGGATATTCGTCAATACTTTCCCATTTTAAATCAAGAAGTCAATGGCCATCCTTTAGTTTATCTTGATAGTGCAGCAACCTCTCAAAAGCCAGTTCAGGTAATAGAGGCTGTTAATAAATATTATCGAGAGTATAATTCAAACGTGCACCGCGGTGTTCATACATTAGGAACGAAGGCAACAGACGGATACGAAGGTGCAAGAGAAAAAGTAAAAAACTTTATAAATGCTAAATCAGTAGAAGAAATTATTTTTACAAGAGGAACCACAACTGCTTTAAATACAGTTGCACAAAGCTACGCTATGGCAAATCTAAAAGAGGGGGATGAAATTATCATTACCCCAATGGAGCATCATAGCAATATTATTCCGTGGCAGCAAGTAGCTAAGAGAACAGGCGCTACTTTAAAGTATTTTCCATTGCAAAAAGATGGTACACTCTCTTTAGCAGATGTTGAAGAAACAATAACAAATGCTACTAAACTTGTATCTGTTACTTATGTTTCCAACGTATTAGGCGTAATAAATCCAGTCAAGGAAATTGCTGCTATTGCCCATAAATATGGGGCAGTACTAGTTGTGGATGCTGCGCAAGGAGCTCCGCATATGAAGATTGATGTTCAAGACATTGATTGTGATTTTCTTGGTTTTTCCGGACACAAAATGTGTGGACCAACTGGAATTGGAGCATTATATGGGAAGAAACAATTGTTAGAAAAGATGGAACCTATTGAATTCGGTGGAGAAATGATTGATTTTGTTGGGTTATATGAATCAACATGGAAAGAGCTACCATGGAAATTCGAAGGGGGAACACCTATTATTGCAGGAGCAATAGGATTAGGTGCGGCGATTGATTTTCTTCAAGAGGTTGGTTTAGATGCTATTATTGAACATGAACATAAATTAGCAGCTTATGCAATGGAGAAAATGTCTACAATTAATGGATTAACCATTTACGGACCGAATAATGCTCAGAATCGTGCAGGGGTTATTACGTTTAATATTGAAGATGTACATCCACATGATGTAGCAACTGTATTAGATGCAGAAGGAATTGCTGTACGTGCAGGACATCACTGTGCTCAGCCATTAATGAAATGGCTTAATGTTTCTGCAACGGCAAGAGCAAGTTTCTACCTCTATAATTCTGAAGACGAAATTGATAAACTTGTTGAAGGAATTAGTAAAACAAAGGAGTATTTTAGCGATGTCTTTTAATAATTTAGATACACTTTACAGAAGTGTTATCATGGATCATTATAAAAATCCTCGTAATAAAGGGGTTTTAGAAGGCAGTCTAACTGTTAATATGAATAATCCAACATGTGGCGATCGCATCTTACTAACAATGCAGGTAGAAGATGGAGTAGTAAAAGACGCAAAATTTGAAGGCGAAGGCTGCTCCATCAGCATGTCGTCTGCTTCCATGATGACGCAAGCAATTAAAGGAAAACCAGTAGAGGAAGCATTTAAGCTTTCTAAAATCTTTTCAGATATGATGCAAGGAAAAGAATATAGTGATGATATAGATTTAGGAGATATTGAAGCACTTCAAGGTGTTTGTAAATTTCCAGCTAGGATAAAGTGCGCAACTTTAGCATGGAAGGCAATGGAAAAAGGATTTAACGAAGGAATTTAACTAAGTTAGAATCGTTTCTATTGGTGGAAATAAGAAAATGTGCATAGAATGGAGGAAAAAGAAATGGCAAAAAAAATGCCCGATATTGGGGATTATAAGTATGGATTTTCGGATAAAGACGTTTCTATCTTTCGTTCTAAACGTGGTTTAACGAAAGAAATTGTAGAAGAAATTTCTAAATTGAAGGATGAGCCACAATGGATGTTGGATTATCGTTTGAAATCGCTTGAGCACTTCTACAATATGCCAATGCCACAATGGGGCGGCGATTTAGCTTCTTTAAACTTTGATGAAATTACGTATTATGTAAAACCATCTGAAAAAACGGAGCGTTCATGGGATGAAGTTCCGGAAGAAATTAAACAAACATTTGATAAGCTAGGAATTCCAGAAGCAGAACAAAAATATTTGGCTGGAGTATCCGCTCAATACGAATCAGAAGTGGTTTACCATAATATGCAAGAAGATTTAGAAGCAATGGGTATTGTATTTAAAGATACAGATTCAGCATTAAAGGAAAATGAAGATATTTTCCGTGAGCATTGGGCAACAGTTATTCCAGCAACAGACAATAAGTTTGCAGCGTTAAATTCAGCTGTATGGTCTGGTGGATCGTTTATTTATGTACCAAAGGGTGTAAAAGTAGACACACCACTTCAAGCATACTTCCGTATTAACTCTGAGAATATGGGACAATTTGAACGTACATTAATCATTGTAGATGAAGGAGCACATGTTCATTATGTAGAAGGGTGTACAGCACCAGTTTATACTACAAACTCTCTTCATAGTGCAGTCGTTGAAATTATCATTAAAAAGGATGCTTATTGCCGCTATACAACAATCCAAAACTGGGCTAACAATGTTTACAACCTTGTAACAAAACGTGCAGTTTGTGAAGCAAACGCAACGATGGAATGGATTGACGGTAATATTGGCTCCAAATTAACGATGAAGTATCCAGCTGTTATTTTAAAAGGGGAAGGCGCAAGAGGAATGACTTTATCGATTGCCCTTGCTGGTAAAGGACAACATCAGGATGCAGGAGCAAAAATGATCCATTTAGCACCAAATACTTCTTCGACAATTGTTTCGAAATCTATTTCAAAACAAGGTGGAAAAGTAACATACCGTGGTATTGTTCATTTTGGTCGTAAAGCAGATGGAGCACGTTCTAATATTGAATGTGATACATTAATTATGGATAATAAATCTACTTCAGATACTATCCCTTATAATGAAATTTTAAACGACAATATTTCATTAGAACATGAAGCGAAAGTTTCAAAAGTGTCAGAAGAGCAGTTGTTCTACTTAATGAGTAGAGGTATTTCCGAAGAAGAAGCAACAGAAATGATTGTAATGGGATTCATTGAACCATTTACAAAAGAATTGCCAATGGAATATGCAGTAGAAATGAATCGCCTGATCAAGTTCGAAATGGAAGGTTCTATTGGATAAAACCGATTCAACCTTTGATACGACAAGGGTTGAGGCATAAATAAAATTATGAAAATTGTTGGTCGTGCCGATTTTGTAGCGATTCAGATTTTCTATCAGTGTAGGAGGCGAACTTTTGAAGTTCGTCTTCTTCTATTTTTTCAGTAATATCAAGGTAAGTATCCGCTGTTGTTTTGATGGTTTTATGACCCAAGCGATCTGATACATATTTAAGGGCTTGCACCTGATTCAAGCAGCAAACAATAGGTGCTAAAGCATAGGAGCGCTGAAAGTGATTGAATGAAATAATTGGACATTACGAGGTGAGAAAATGAACCTAATTTACAATAAAAAGATTACTGATTTGGGGATAAGATGATTACTCAGGCGTGACGTTCTAAAAAAATCTACCCACTTAGGTAGTTTTGATTAGGATTGAAGAAGAAAAACAAAGCGGCATCAGCTTACTTTATGGTAAGGTCTAGCTATTTTTTTTGAACTCTTCCTAATTTAATTATAGCATTTAAAAAATGGTTAATATAGACTTTTTATTCTCATTTACTACTGCTAAAATCAATAGAACATTAATGATTAGGAGAGATGTAGAATGAGTTCTTTGGTTCTCGGTTTTCAGGAGATAGAAAAAACACAGCATTTGCTCGTTGGCGGAAAAGGGTTAAATTTAGGGGAATTATCAAAAATTCAAGGAATACAAGTACCAGAAGGATTTTGTGTTATAACAGTGGGATATCAAAAAGCCATCGAACAAAACGAAACGTATCATGCTTTGTTGGGTCGACTAACCATGCTAAAAGTAGAAGATCGAGATCAAATTGGTGAAATCAGCAGGAAGATTCGACAAATCATTATGGAAGTAGAAATTCCTTCCGATGTTGTGAAAGCAGTTACTCACTATCTCTCCCAGTTTGGCGAGGAACATGCTTATGCAGTGCGTTCTAGTGCGACTGCTGAAGATTTACCACATGCCTCTTTTGCTGGTCAACAAGACACTTATTTAAATATCATCGGCAAAGAAGCAATCTTGCAGCATATCAGCAAATGCTGGGCTTCCCTATTTACGGATCGCGCGGTAATCTACCGTATGCAAAATGGATTTGACCACAGTCAAGTTTATTTATCCGTTATCATTCAAAGGATGGTTTTCCCACAGGCTTCAGGGATTTTATTTACTGCTGATCCGATTACTTTTAATCGCAAACTGCTATCAATCGATGCTAGTTTTGGACTTGGAGAAGCACTGGTCTCTGGCTTGGTATCTGCCGATTGCTATAAGGTTAAAGAGAATAAAATTGTCGATAAGATGATAGCAGCTAAAAAATTGGCTATTTATGGACGAAAAGAAGGCGGGACAGAGACACACGAGATCGCTCCTGATCAGCAAAAGACGCAAACACTTACTGACCCACAAATTTTACAACTGGCACGTATCGGAAGACAGATCGAAGCTTATTTTGGCTGTCCTCAAGATATCGAATGGTGTTTGGTTGATGACACCTTTTATATTGTCCAAAGCCGTCCAATCACGACTCTTTTCCCCATCCCTGAAGTGAATGATCAAGAAAACCATGTCTATGTATCTGTCGGTCATCAACAAATGATGACTGACCCCATGAAACCATTGGGATTGTCTTTTTTCCTGTTAACGACTTCTGCGCCCATGCGTAAAGCTGGTGGAAGGTTGTTTGTTGATGTCACACTTCAACTGGCTTCACCTGTCAGTAGAAACATTTTATTAAATGCTATGGGACAACACGATCCGCTCATGAAAGACGCACTTATGAACATCATTGAGCGTGGAGATTTTATAAAATCGTTACCAAATGATTCTAAAGCGCCGAGTCCCAACAGAGGCAATATAGATATGCTGGCACAAATCGAAAACAATTCATTAATCGTTTCTGATTTGATTAAGAGTAGTCAAACATCCATAGAAGAGTTAAAACAAAACATCCAAATGAAATCAGGATCGGATTTATTAGATTTTATTCTAGAAGATATTCAGGAATTAAAGAAGATTTTATTTGACCCACAAAGTTCAGCTGTATTTATGGCTGCTATAAATGCTTCAACATGGGTCAATGAAAAAATGAACGAGTGGTTAGGTGAAAAAAACGCAGCAGACACGCTTACTCAATCTGTACCAAACAATATTACTTCGGAAATGGGATTAGCACTATTGGATGTCGCAGATGTGATTCGTCCATATCCAGAAGTAATTGATTATTTACAGCATGTAAAAGATGATAACTTTATGGATGAAATGGTTAATTTTGATGGTGAACAAGAAACCAGAGACGCTTTCAATGCTTTTCTCAACAAATACGGAATGCGATGTGCTGGAGAAATCGATATTACGAAAACTCGTTGGAGTGAAAAACCAATTACACTTGTCCCCATTATTCTTGGTAACATCAAAAACTTTGAAACCAATGCCGGCAAGCGCAAATTCGAACAAGGGCGACAAGAAGCTATGGAAAAGGAACAAGAGTTATTAGACCGATTGAAGCAATTACCGGATGGTGAACAAAAGGCCAAAGAAACAAAACGAATGATTGACCAAATCCGGAATTTTAGCGGGTTTAGGGAATATCCAAAATACGGCATGATTAATCGCTATTTTGTTTATAAGAAGGCTTTACTGAAAGAAGCCGAACAACTCGTACAAGCGGGCGTTATTCGTGAAAAAGAAGATATATACTATCTCACTTTTAATGAACTTCGCGAAGTCGTACGCACAAAAAAACTTGATTGCCAGATCAGCAAGCGAAAAGACGAGTACAGATTTTATGAAAAACTAACTCCACCGCGTGTTATCACGTCTGATGGTGAAATCATTGCAGGTAAGTACAAACGAGAAAATCTCCCAGCTAAAGCTATTGTAGGTCTACCTGTTTCTTCCGGAGTTATAGAGGGGCGCGCTCGTATCATCTTAAACATGGAAGATGCTAATCTAGAAGATGGAGATATATTGGTCACATCCTTTACTGACCCTAGCTGGACACCACTTTTTGTATCCATAAAAGGCCTAGTCACCGAAGTTGGTGGACTGATGACTCATGGAGCAGTTATCGCACGCGAATATGGATTACCAGCAGTTGTCGGAGTAGAAAATGCTACCAAACTGATAAAAGATGGGCAACGAATTCACGTGCATGGAACAGAAGGGTATATCGAAATCTTGTAATTGCTGAATACGTCCAGATTTAATCATTTAATCATTAGCACCGCTTCAGTGGTTACCAGAGCGGTGTCTTACAATCTTTCCATTGGGACAAAAAGTTGAAGCCAACTTTATCGGTGGCCTTAGTAGTTATTTATATTGAATATGTTATGATAATAAATAGACATATACGTTTATTATGCATGAACGTTTAATAAAATAACTTGAAACTTAAAGCAGTAGGACACCGTTTATTAATACGAGATTATTGAAAATAAATAGGTTAAAAAAACATTGATTGAAATAAAATGATAAGAATAGATATGAAATAATCTTTACATTCTATTCTACTAATTAGTAGAAAATTGCTTTTATAGTAAAGGTGATAATATGATTAAAATTGGGTTAACTGGATGGGGAGACCATGATAGCCTTTATGGAACAGATACAACTTCTCGGAATAAACTGCAGACCTATGCAAGTTATTTTCCTATTGTTGAATTAGATGCTTCATTTTATGCTATTCAACCAATAAAAAATGCGGAAAAATGGGTGGCAGAAACGCCGGAAGCTTTTCAATTTATTGTAAAAGCCTATCAAGGATTGACTGGTCATCAAAGAGGGGAACTGCCATTCTCATCAAGAGAAGAAATGTTTACATCCTTTAAGCTATCGTTAGATCCGTTTAGAAAAGTAAATAAATTAGGGATGGTATTATTTCAATTTCCACCTTGGTTTGATTGTACGAAAACAAATGTCCACTATTTACGTATGTGCAAGGAGATAATGGGAGATATTCCGTGTGCTTTGGAATTTCGTCATCAATCTTGGTTTGAACCAAAGTTTCGTGATAAAACATTAACATTTATACAAGAGGAAAAATGGATACATAGTATTTGCGATGAACCACAAGTAAGCAAAGGATCGATCCCAACCGTTCTTGAGACTTCTAATAAGGATAATGTATTAATTCGTTTTCATGGAAGGAATCTTCATGGCTGGCAGCAAAAAAATAATCCGAAGTGGAGAGAAGTACGTTATCTATATAGATACAATCAACAAGAATTAGCAGAATGGGTTGAGCATATAAACTATTTACATACTGTTTGTAGTAATATTTTTGTACTTTTTAATAATAATTCCGGCGGAGATGCTGCAGATAATGCAAAGCAGCTTATTGACCTTTTAAAAATAGAGTATACTAATTTAGCTCCAAGGCAATTAGATTTATTTTAGATACTAACCTAAATTCCTATACAGCAGAGATATACGATATCATTTTATTCATTATCGGAAAAGGAAGGCGAAAGAATGGAAGTCATCCATATATATCACACAAATGATTTACATAGTCATTTTGAAAATTGGCCGAAAATTTTCAAGCTATTAAGAGAAAGAAAGAAATGGCATGAGGATGCTGGAGATCCAGTTTATGTTTTTGATATTGGAGATCATATGGATTTATGTCATCCTTATACAGAAGCAACCAAAGGAAAAATAAATACAGAATTATTAGAGAGGGAAAACTATACTGCTGTTACAATCGGAAATAATGAAGGCATTACATTATCTTATGAAGCACTTGATTCTCTATATAAAACTGCTTCATTTGATGTCATTCTTGCTAATTTGTATAAGGCAGATGGAGACCGGCCGGAATGGACGACTCCTTATAAAATCTATACAACAACTGCAGGCATTAAAATTGGAGTAATAGGTATTACTGCGTATTTTGATCATTTATATGAATTATTAGGCTGGAAATTAACGGATCCCTTTCATGAATTAGAAAAACAGCTTTCAGAATTAAAAGACAATGTAGATATCATTGTCGTTTTATCTCATTTAGGGATTAATGAGGATGAAGAAATGGCTGCACGCTTTCCAGAGATTGATCTTATACTAGGTGCTCATACACATCACATTCTACATCAAGGAAAGCTAATTAATAACACACTTTTAGGCGCTGCAGGGAAATTTGGATACTTTGTTGGGCATATTGTATTAACTGTAGATCCAATAAATAAAATAATCATGGATAAACAAGCAACTTTATATGAAACAAGTAAATTGGCAGCACCAAAAGATGGAGAAGTCTATATAGAAAATCTATATGAGCAAGGAAAACAGGAGCTTTCTACAGAAGTAGTTACGTTGGCGAAAAAATGGTCGAAAGAAGAAATTGCAAAATTTTTATGCAAAGAAATTCAATACTGGTGTAAGGCAGATTGTGCTATTTTAAATGAAGGATTAATATTAAATGATTTACAAGCAGGTCCAGTATCGTATTTCGATTTGCTTTCGATCTGTCCGCATCCAATTAATCCATGTAAAGTGACCTTAACTGGTGCAGAGTTAAAAGAAATTTTATTGGATTTACAGGATAATAAGTGGGAACACTTCCATTTGAAAGGTCTAGGATTTCGCGGAAAACTAATGGGAAAAATGATTTCCCATGGAATAAAATTAGAAACAAGTGGTGAACGAAATACCTATTTTTTAGAAAAGAAAGAATTGCATGCAGATGAAAAATATACGGTGGCAATACCAGATATGTTTACATTCGGAAATTTTTTTCCTGCGATTTATCGTGCAAAAGAAAAAAAATACTTCCTTCCTGAATTTATGAGAAATATCCTTGCGGAAAAACTTTCACACCACTAAGCCGATCAAATACACGGTTCGTCTTCCTTTTGAATATATTAATAGGAAAAAAGGAGTGGCGTGTAATGGTAGACGTATATCCAATCACTATTAAAGATCAACTATTTATTGCTATAAGTGTACAATTGCCAAAAACTACTTTGCTTGTAGTAAAAAATGAGAAAGGCTATATCATGTGTGGAGCATTAGATGTTGCTTTATTAAATGATAAATTAAGTGATCGAAAAATACTTGCTGGTAGAGCAGTAGGAGTAAAAACGATTGAACAATTGTTAGAAGCACCATTAGAATCTGTAACATTTGAAGCAGAAAAATATGGTATTTATAAAGGGGTGCTCGGAAAAGATGCGTTATTAAAAATGGTTTAATTGCAAGCTGCCCTGCAATAGTAATACCGTTTAAGAGCAATGATAGATTGCATAAAGATGAAAACCAGATGGTGGATAATATATTTCCTAATCTGGTTTTTTGTGTTTTAATAGGTTTTTTAATGGCTAACCTAAAAGATTATTGGTGTTCATTTTTAAAGACTGTTTTCTCAAAGTTTGTTGTTTTTTACATGAAAAATGGAAGAAGTGCTCAGTAGACGGAATACAGGTAGACCCCAATGTCATCAACTTAAGATTCCATAAATTTCAAACTGTGAAATATCATGGAATTAGATACCCTTTATGTAAAAGAAATACCTAATTTGTTTGGAGAGGCGTCCGCTCGACTCCTACGGGATTAGCGAGAAAGACGAGACCCCACAGGAGCAAAGCGACGAGGAGGCTCGGCGCTCGCCCCGTGGAAAGCGAGCGGTAAGCCTCGGAGAACAGAACGGAAACCCTTACTTCCTATTCAGTTACTTATTTTCCTTTTTTTTGAAGATTAGCTTGATGACATTGAGGTAGACCCCACAGGAGCGTATGCGATGAGGAGGCTCGACGCTCGCTAAACGGACGAAGTGTATTCAGGCTGCGGTGTAAAAGCAATATTCTATACGAAAACAGCGTCTATCATATTTGCCAAGAGTACCCCTTCTTCAAAACAAATGTTAAAATATACTTACAAACATAAGTTCGAGGAGGTGGAAAATATGAAGGAGGAAAAAGAAAAACAATACAAAACACATCAAATTTGGATTAAAAAAGGACATCGTATGTATTCTTATTTTAAAAGTTCTTGTATGAATGCAAAAAATATGTACAACACGACTAACTTTTATTATCGACAAGTGTATACAAGTTTAACTCAAAATAAAGAATTGCAACCGCTTCAAAAAGAAGTGTTAAAGTTAATTGAAAAGAATATCGGTAAAATGAATGATGTTCAAAAGGAAGCTTTCGAAAAGAAGGCTGCTAAAGAAGAAACAAAGCCAAAAGAAAAGCGAAAGAAAATAAAATGTAATCTATTTGAAGAGTTCACGAAAGAAAATCCGTATGTGGATTATCATTTTCTGGATTCTTTTTTTAAAATTGTTTCTCAACCAGACTATCGTTCTCTTCCTGTCCAATCAAGCCAAGGGATTATGAAAAATGTCTTTCAGAATTGGAAGTCTTTTTTTGCTAGTTTGAAAGAGTATAAGAAGAATCCATCAAAATTCAAAGGAAGACCGAGAATCCCTCGATACAGCCGGTGTTCGGAAAAAGAAGTCTTATTTACCAATCAAGATTGTGTCATTAAACAAAATAAGTTTTTAAAATTTCCAAAGACCAAAGAAAAATTAAATATTGGCAAGTTGGGTTATTCCAAAGGAAAATTAAAACAAGTTCGAGTCATTCCGAAATACGGTCAATATGTCGTGGAATTGGTTGTTGATGTACCTCATTCGATAGATGAATTAAAACCAAACGGTAAATATATGTCGATTGATATTGGAATTTACAATCTTGCAACCATCGTGACGAATACAGGTCAAAGACCTCTTTTAGTTAAGGGCAAACAGGTGAAATCCATCAATCAATACTACAACAAAATGAAATCTAATTACCTTGGTATCTTGAGACAAGGTAAGAAAACAAATGAAGGTCCTTTTACATCCAAAAGATTGGAAAAACTACATCAGAAAAGAAATCTTAAATTAAAGGATGTCTTTCATAAAGCAAGTTATCATATTGTGAAAGCTGCTGTAGAAGAAAATGTTTCCACTATCTTTATTGGACAAAATAAAGACTGGAAACAAGAGATAAACATCGGTAAAAGTAACAATCAATCGTTTGTTCATATTCCTCACAGTATGCTAATTAATATGATTACATATAAGGCTGCGGAATATGGAATAAAAGTGATAGTTACGGAAGAATCCTATACATCAAAAGCTAGTTTTCTAGACGGAGATGAAATTCCGACTTACGAAAAAGGAAAGAAATACTCCTTTTCCGGTAAGCGAATAAAGCGTGGATTGTATAGAACCAAGAAAAAAATTCTTCTGAATGCGGATGTAAACGGTGCAGCGAATATTATGAAAAAAGCAAGCTTAGGATTGCTTGGTGAAAAAGAATTTAAAGTGGATACGGTATGCTTTATGAATCCACGAACATTAATCGTTTCATAAAAAAAGAAGTCCCAAAGGCGTGACCAATGGGATAGAGGGGCTGGGCGTAAATAGTTCGCCAATGTGTCAGCTCCACTAGTGTTAATCGCTCCCTTCTTGGGTTCAATACATTAGAAACCCCTTCCTCAAAGCTTGCTTGGCGGGGGAGTATTCATTTAAGATATAATATACCTATATTTAAATGGAAATGGGAGTTATTTGATGAGATTAGTCGGAACGAAAAATATTGTTGACGGAGTAATATTAGCAAAGCCAATTTATAATGAAAGAGGCAAAATTTTAATTAACAGTGGCATAAAGCTTGATAATAAAATGATTAAACGATTAATGGAATTAGGAATTTCTTATTTATATATTGAAGATCCCAGAACCGATGATATTTATCCCGTACCTTGTATATCGGATGATTTAAAAAAAGAAGCCATGCAAACAATTGAAAAAAACTTTACAGACATAAAAAATAAAGCCAGTAAATCAAGATTTATTATGATGGAAAAAGCTACACCAAACTTTAAAGAACTTATATCAAGAGTACTTGAAGAACTTCGTGATCATCAAGAATTGTTTTCGATGATGTCAGATGTGTTTTTATATGATGATTATATTTTTTCTCATAGTTTAAATGTTACTGTTTATGCATTAGCAGTAGGAATAGAGTTGAAATTATCATCGAAACAATTAGAAGTGCTAGGCCTAGGGGCAATTTTGCATGATGTAGGGAAAATTAATATTCCATTAGATATCCTTTTAAAACCTGGGAAATTAACAGAACAAGAATTTGAAACAATAAAAAGCCATGCAGAAACCGGTTATCTAATGTTAAAAGATGTCCCAAATATGCCTCTTTTAGCTGCGCATTGTGCTTTTCAGCATCATGAAAGGGTTAACGGCACTGGTTATCCCCGTGGCATAAAAGGTGATGAAATTCATTTGTTTGGAAAGATATTAGCTGTTGCAGATGTTTTTGACGCGATTACTTCGAATCGTGTGTATAGACAGGCAATGCTGCCTCATGAGGCACTGGAAATATTATATAGTGGGATAAATAGGCTGTATGATACGAAAATTGTCGAAGCGTTTCGAAGAGCAATTATATTATATCCAAATGGACTCGGTGTTTCTTTAAGCAGCGGGGAAAAGGGTGTAGTATGCAGACAAAATAAAGGCTTAAATGAAAGGCCAGTTGTTCGTGTGCTGGAGAAAAATGGCGAAGAAGTTACACCGTATGAAATAGATTTAAAAGAAAGTTTATCCGTGATAATAACAGGTTGTGAATCGACTATCTAACTAGTACATAAAGTGTGCCTTCCTTCATAGTTGGGAGGTTCTTCAGTAGGAAATGGCGACATAAGCTCGGACTTTTTCGGGATAAATAAAAGCTTCTACCTGTCCTTTATTACGCATATATATGCATTAAAGGGAGGGGAAGAGTTTGCGGAAATTTTATTTTCGTCGAATGATACCTCGAAAAGGTTCATTGTCATTTCAACAAGTAGTTCTGATCACTGCTGTATTTTTTATTTTCTCTACTTTTTTTAGTATCTGGTTGATTAATAAAGGTTTAAAGCCAACATTGATTCAATATGCAGAATCACAAACAAAGAAGCTAGCATCATTAGTGATTAACGATGCATTAAAAGATGAAAAAATAGAAGAAAGTGACAACTTAAGCATAAAGGGAAATAATTTTGTTTTTAATACCGATCAAATGGTGAAAAAACAACAAAAAATTGTTAATATTGTACAGCAAAATATTATGGAAATGGAAAAAGGGAATATTTCTGAAGCTGCGCTGCTTACAGATGTACAGTTAGATAAAGAAAAAACAGCGAAACAAGAAGGAATCGTCTACAGTATACCAGTTGGTCAGGCGACTAATAATGCCTTATTAGGCAATATTGGTCCTGAGGTTCCTGTTAAATTTAATATTGTTGGAAGTGTGAAATCGGATTTAAAAACAAAAATGGAAAATGTAGGGATTAATTATGTGGTGGTAAAGGCTTATGTAGAATTAACAGTAGATATTCAAATTATCATTCCTTTTGCTACCGAAGTAACAACAGTAAAACAAGATATTTTAATTGCAATGGCTGGATTTGAAGGAGATGTACCCCAATTTTATAATGGAAGTCAAAATGGATCCGTTCCATCTGTGGAGTTGCCGAAAGATAAAGGGGAAAAATAAGGAATAAAAACGTATCAAGGACAAATCTTGGAACTTTTCTTAGGTTTTGTCCTTCATAAGCTGAATCAAGGACAAATCTTGGAACTTTTCTTAGGTTTTGTCCTTCATAAGCTGAATCAAGGACAAATCTTGGAACTTTTCCTTAGGTTTTGTCCTTCATAAGCTGAATCAAGGACAAATCTTGGAACTTTTCCTTAGGTTTTGTCCTTCATAAGCTGAATCAAGGACAAATCTTGGAACTTTTCCTTAGGTTTTGTCCTTCATAAGCCGAATCAAGGACAAATCTTGGAACTTTTCCCTAGGTTTTGTCCTTCATAAGCTGAATCAAGGACAAACCTTAGATATTTCCCCTTGATTTTGTCCTTCAAAAACCTATACCGCTTTTTTCCTTTATTTCCGTGATTTTAGCCTTTCTTGCCGTTCCCAAAGCTTTAAATGAGCATAAGGATCAAAAGACCATTCCGTGTATCCATTATCTTTATACATTCCGTAATGCAAATGGGGAGGGAATTTTCCAGATGTTCCAGGGGGGCCATATCCTGAACTTCCTACACCACCAATTAACATGCCAGGCTCGACAATTTTGCCGACTTTTAAATCTTTTGAAAAGCCGCTTAAATGGGCAAAGTAGTGGTAATTATTATTGATATCACGGATCCCAATACGCCATCCCCCATATCTATTCCAGCCTTTCATTTCTATAATTCCATAAGAAGTTGCTCTTACTGGAACACTGTAGCCGGCAAAGATATCGGTTCCTTCATGTATTCGTCTTCCACCCCATCCTCTAGCATCTCCCCATGTACTGCGATAACTATAGTCACTTCTTAAAGGAAGTGGGAAGGCATGAGCATCAAGGCTCAATCTGCCAAAATGTTTATAAATAGCTGCTTTTCCCATAATAATACTTACCGTTTTATCTCGTTTATAGTAATCCCAGAGACCGATTTTAAAATTTTCCTCGTCTACTCCATATTGAAGAATATAATGAGTAAATGCGTAAAGTACATCTTCATCATTTTTGTACTCTGCTTTGCCATCCCCATCGCCATCTAACCCATACCCACCAAAAAGCTCAATTGTAATCGGATTAGTATCCTCCACATTAGGATTAATAAGTCCTGCCCATTTTTCTTTAGAAAAATAAATTCCCGTTAATCCTTCTGCTTTTGGAAGGTCTCTTCTCGCAAAACGAATATTTCTTTCATATTGATCAACAGCTGCAATATAGTACCATGGAAGTTGAGAAACTCCCTCTATTTTTTTATATAATTCCATTCTCTTTTTATAGATATTTTCTTCGGTATTTTCTGCTGCAAACGCACGTATATTTGTTGCAGTTAATACAAATAACAATGCAAATACAATAATTCTACGCAAATGAAACCATCCCTTCTAAAGCCTTGGTATGCTTATTTTGTGAAAAAAAGGATGATTCATTAGTATCAATAAATGGTAAATAAGAAAAGCGGAAGCGACTTGAACAGCCCCGAAGAAAAATGTTCCCTTGTCTCAAAAAGTGTATTTTACTTTTAGAGACAAGAGGTTATTTTTCACAGGGGCTAGGCGCTGGAGCTAGACAATAAGAAAAGCGGAAGCAACTTGATCAGTCCTGAGAAAAATGTTCATTTGCTTCAAAAAATGCTCTTTACTTTTGGTTGTTTTCGTATAGAGTGTTGCTTTTAAACGCGCAGACTGAATACACTTCGCTTTCCGTGGGCGAGCGTCGAGCCTCCTCGTCGCGTACGCTCCTGTGGGGTCTCGTCTTTCTCGCATTCCCACAGGAGTCTACGTGTATTCAGTCTGCTGAGGACTTCTTCTCCCATTTTTTACATAAAAAATAACAAATTTGAGAAAACACCCTTACTTTTAGAGGCAATTGGTTATTTTTCATAAGGGCTAGTCGCTGGAGCTAGACAAAGAAAAGCGCAAGCTACTTGAACAGTCCTGAAGCTAGACAGTTATAAATTCTTGTTTTTAGAAAAGTCTTCAACTTGTAGCAAACAGTTCATTATGTTAAAGTGACAAAAGAAGAGTATAGATTATAATCCTTTGTATATTATACATGTTCTAAATTATTATTGTGTTATAGTATAGTGGTTGATTTTTAATTTGAGCTAGGAGATGATTTTGTATGTCAGATAAAAAACAGGAATACATACGTAAACCTGAATGGTTAAAAATAAAATTGAATACAAATGAAAACTATACAGGTTTAAAAAAAATGATGAAGGAAAAAAAGCTTCATACAGTATGTGAAGAAGCAAGATGTCCTAATATTCATGAATGCTGGGCTGTAAGAAGAACGGCGACTTTTATGATACTTGGAGATATATGTACTAGAGCATGCCGATTCTGTGCAGTAAAAACAGGATTACCGACAGAACTTGACTGGCAAGAACCAGAACGAGTAGCTGATTCAGTATTTAGCATGAACTTAAAGCATGCCGTTATTACAGCAGTTGCAAGAGATGATTTAAAAGATGGCGGTGCGGCTGTTTTTGCAGAGACAGTTCGAGCAATTCGCAGAAAAAGTCCATTTACAAGTATCGAAGTATTGCCTTCAGACATGGGTGGAATCGAAGAAAATTTACGGACGTTAATGGATGCGAAACCAGATATTCTTAACCATAATATCGAAACCGTAGAACGATTAACGCCAAGAGTTCGCGCTAGAGCAAAATACGACAGATCATTAGAATTTTTAAGAAGAGCAAAAGAAATGTATCCTTCTATTCCTACGAAATCCAGTTTAATGATTGGTTTAGGGGAAACAAAAGAAGAAATTATTGCAACAATGGATGATTTAAGAAAAAATAATGTGGATATTATGACCATTGGACAATACTTACAACCAACTAAAAAACATTTAAAGGTTCAAAAGTATTATCATCCAGATGAATTTAAAGAGTTAAAAGAAATAGCTTTAAGCAAAGGATTCAGCCACTGTGAGGCGGGACCATTGGTACGATCTTCTTATCATGCAGATGAACAAGTAGATGCAGCGAAAAAAAATCAAATGAGCGAAAAACAGGCAAAGGAAGCATAAATGATGGAGAAGTAGCTGGTGCTATTTCTCCAATTTTTTTCAATAGGGAATAAAAAATTTACAATCTTTAGACAATCTGTTGAAAATGGAGAATAAATCAATGTTTTACCATAATCATATCTATGTAAACAGGCTTTAACAGGTTATAATGAAAAGGAATAGAATCGTAAAGGAAGTTTGTTTTCACATAAATTCATGTTCAAAAGTGAACTAATTAGAAGCTTTAATTTGGAGCCTTTTGAACATCCTCTATAAGTAAGGCTGTTTTCTTAAAGTTTGTTGTTTTTACATAAAACATTTGTAAAAACGTTTCTTAGCAGCTTGCATACACGTAGACTCCTGTGGGAATGCGAGTAAGACGAGATCCCACAGGAGCGTATGCGACGAGGAGGCTCGACGCTCGCCCGCGGAAAGCGGAGTGTATGCAGGCTGCGCGTATAAAAGCAACAATCTATACAAAAACATCCATAAGTAAAGAATACATAAAATATACATATTTATACAATTGGGAGGTGGTTTATTTGGTTTGCATCAATAATTTTTGTTATGAGCTTGTTGAAGAAAGAAAAGCTGGTTTTAATGAAGAAGCTTTTAAAAATAGATACAGCGACATCTTAACGAAATATGACTATATAGTAGGAGATTGGGGTTATGGTCAATTACGGCTTAGAGGTTTTTTTGAAGATCAAAATCAAAAGTCGAGCTTTGATACTAAAATAAGCACACTTACGGAATATTTATACGAATATTGTAATTTTGGTTGTGCTTATTTTGTTGTAAAAAAAGTCAAAAAAAGCTGATCTAAACGTTTGTCTATTGGAGCAGGCAACATTGCGAGAGGATAATTTTCCATAAAAGGGTAATGGTGCTGCTTCAGCAAGTGAAGGAACGTAGCGAACGATTGTCGACAGCTTGAAAGGAAGACAACAGGATGAAGTTACACATGAAAAATATCAACCTTATCGTGATTTTGGCTTGCTGAGGGGAATGGAGTTATGGTGAATTATTATATTAAAAAAACAACAACATTAACGGATTGGGGAAAAGTGTTTTTTTCCACAGCTTCTCTAAAGTATTACCCGCCAAAATTTGTTTTAAGAGATCCAATAAAACAAGGGGTAAGTAAGGCTTTTAAAAATGGATATGAAGTGGCTGTTATTGTTTATCATATTGAAAATATTCATGAAATTCATCAGCAATTAGAACCTAGTCCCTATCAACAATATATAAAAACCTTAAAAATTGCCTTTTTAAATGCCGTAAAAACAAGACAGCATGCAGAAAATATCCTTTCCATACATGATTATGATCAAAATAGTGTTACTTTGTTTGTACGTATGGACCGTACATTGGACTGTGTTGCTGAAATTGAAGCCACCATCAAATCAATTTTACATAATGTGCAAGTATATATGAGCGATAAAGGAGCAGATGTGCAGTTAATCTTTAATACAGGCTTTATGTTTTTGGAGAAAAAATACATCTCCATCCAAGAATCCATTTATCAAGCTCACCAACAAGCGGTAATAATGGCAATGAAACAAAAAGAATCCGAATTCAACAAAATGGTCTATGCATTAAGTAATATTGTAGAAAAGAAAGATATACGTTTATTAGCTCAGCCCATTTTGGATGTAGAAACAAATGAGGTACGAGCTTGTGAGATGCTGACTAGAGGTCCTATAGGAACTCCATTAGAAAGTCCATTGAATTTATTTTCATTTGCCAGGCAAACGAAATTTTTATATGACTTAGAAATGATTGTTTTAGAAAAGACGTTAGAGCAAATAAAACGAACGAAATGGCAGCAAGATATATTTATCAATTTTACACCATTGACTATTGGTAATCCGTGTTTTGTAAAAGATTTAAAAGGATTAATGAAAAAATATAAAGATATTGCATCTAATAAATTGATTATAGAAGTGACAGAAAGAGATTCTTTTGAAGGATTAGAATATTTTATTTACAATTTAAAAATTCTCCGAACATTAGGGTTTCGCATCGCTGTAGATGATACTGGGGCAGGATATGCGAGCTTAAATTCCATTAGTGAAATCATGCCGGATATTATTAAGATTGATCGTTCTGTTATTCAAGATATTGATAAAAACTCTGTAAAAGAGTCTATGTTAAAGGGGCTTTTATTAATAGCAAAAGAAGTAGGCAGTATTGTAGTTGCAGAAGGAATTGAAAGTGCTGAGGAGGCTTCTGTTCTTTCACGCAATAAAGTAGATCTTGCACAAGGATATTTTTATGCGAGACCAACTAGTTTAAGTAATAACCTGCAAGCTTTATAAATAGGAGGAGTTACTAGCATGAAAAAGTATAAAGGGTATTTAATTGATCTAGATGGCACCATGTACAGAGGAACAGAAGTCATTCAAGAAGCTGCTGAGTTTGTAAAAAGGCTAATAGCAGAAAATATTCCTTATTTATATGTAACGAATAATTCCACAAAAACCTCGGAGCAAGTTGCACGCAAGCTAAGAGACTTTCAAATCCCAGCGAAAAAAGAAGATGTGTTTACCTCGGCGATGGCTGCCGCCAAATATATTAGTTCAGAAAAAGCGCAAGCAAACGTATTTATGATTGGAGAAGATGGATTAAAAAATGCTTTAAAGGATCAAAAACTTGTTTTATCTGATGAAGTAGACAAAGTGGACTATGTAGTAGTCGGTATGGATCAACAAATAAATTATGAAAAATTAACGCTTGCCTGTTTAGCAGTGCGTCAAGGTGCCTCTTATATTATTACAAATGGAGATACTGCTTTGCCGACAGAAAGAGGATTGTTGCCAGGAAATGGTGCATTGTCTTCCGTTATCACTGTCTCTACTCAAACAGAACCACTTGTAATTGGGAAACCAGAATCTATTATTGTCGATCAGGCAATTAGTATTTTAGGGGTGGCAAAAGAAGAAGTGGCAATGGTTGGCGACAACTACCACACGGACATATTGGCAGGAATTCAGGCTAATATTGATACTATATTAGTACATACTGGCGTAACAACAAAAGAACACCTAGTAGCAATTGAGCAAAAGCCTACCTTTACTGTAGATAGCTTAAGTGAGTGGGAGTTAATAAAATAAGCGTTTTTTCCTTATAGTGGGGTAATCTACAAATATCATCATACACATAATATTTGTAGATTACCCCTATACTCTAACGGGGGCAAATAGCTTACTCTTTCCCTCGTGCCCGATGTGCAAGCCTGCTAGAAGCAGCCGCTGCGATGGCGCCAACAATATCATCTAAAAAAGTATGACATTTTCCAGAAGATTTATCGTTTAGTTTTTTTAATATACCAGGCTTTAATTTATCGACATATCCATAATTAGTAAAGCCGATGGAACCATATACATTAACGATTGAAAATGCTAATACCTCATCCACTCCATACAAGCTTTCATCGCTTTCCACAATGGATTGCAGCGGGGCTTCGAGCATTTTTTTTTCAGCTAGTTTATCTAATTGAATTCCCGTTATTATGGCATTCTGTACCTCCCTTTTTGATAGTACGCGCTCCACATTTTCTATACAATCGGACATTTTTAAATTTTGATGATATTTTTCTTGCAAGATGTAAACAAGATCAGCGATATCCTGAACAAGCACACCTCTTTCGTTTAACCAATTTCTTGCCGTTTGTTCTGTTATATTTTTTAATGACATTCACTTCACCTTTTCTTCTATTGTAAGTGTGTATTCAAAAGGGTAACCATGGGGTAACTTTTTGAAACATCCTCTAAACACCATATATACATAGTGCTTAATATTTTATGCATAAAAATAATAAGTGCTATTTTTAGCTTCTCCTAATAAGAAAAGCGGAAGCGCCCTTGCTTATCGACGGAAAAAGCTGGACTGAATCGAGTGAGATAAGGAAACACGAAGAGCGTAGCGACTCGATGTTGACTTATCGTAGATGAGGTGAGGGAAGCTTTGAAGTCGATAGGGCGCTGGAGCTAGACACCCGTCAGACTTCAGAAAACTTTAACTTTCTTATCATTTAAAGAAAAAAACAAGTTTTTTTAAGCTCAACATATACTTAATTAGCTGAATCAATTAGGAGGGAGAAAATGATTCGACATATTTTATCAAGCAAATATGGAATTGAAGTAGAGGAAGAAACGAGAATTGGCAATTATGAGGCATGTATGAATAATGGAAAATTGTATACCTTAGTGCCAATCGCTCAAAAGGAACAGGAAGAATTAACGGAATTAGAGCAAATAACCGAACATTTAGTGAGTCGGGGTGATCACCAAGTAGGGAGATTTTTGCAATCGAAGGATGGAGAGACAAAAGTTGAGGTAGAAGAACAAGCCTTTTGTGTTATACATCATGATAATGTAAGCAGTTTTACATCTAAACAACTTGGACGAAAACTTGGGAAATTTCATTATAGAGGTAGAACCGTTCCATTTAATGTTGAAAAGATAAGTCGCATTGGACAATGGAAAGGATTATGGGAAAAGCGTCTGGATCAAATAGAATCGTTTTGGAACGGTATGTTGTATAAACAACTTGAAAGTGAATTTGATCGGATGTTTCTTGAATCTTTTCCCTATTATTTAGGATTGGCAGAAAATGCAATTCAGTATTTGGTGGATACAGAATTAGATGATGAACCAGGTTCGGTTGATAGTGGAACTATTTGTCATAATCGATTTTTAAAAGAAACATGGATGGGCAATTATTATATGAAAAATCCGTTCGACTGGGTTTTTGATCATTGTGGAAGAGATCTTGCAGAGTGGTCACGCGAAAGATATTTCCGAAATATAAAAACATATCATCGGGATGTGAAAAAATTTTTTGCTGATTATCAAACGGTGATGCCATTAAGTTCCTTTTCATGGAGATTGGTTTATTCTAGATTGTTATTTCCTATTCATTATGTAGAATGTATTGAGAGCTATTATTCTTCCTCTCATGAAGCAGATCGCTTATTTTTAGAAGATCGTATGAAAAAGTATTTAAGTCAATCAAAGGATGCAGAACAATTTTTACGTCAATTTTTCGAAAATGTAGAAGTGCCTGTGAAGAAAATGAAAATCCCAACAGTAGATTGGCTGGCAAATTAGAAAAGTATCTTTTGTGTTACATATGATTGAATGAAATAAAAAATGATGTGAAGTTTTCTTACGTAAGTTTGCGGAAAACGTAAAACTTTTTGAAGAATTGTCTTTTTTATGAAAAAAAAAACTTATGTAAAAAGATTTGCAAAGAATATATAAAACACCTCTTGTAAAAGAAGGGAACTAACACTATAATGTCTACTATAGGTAGACAGTTGTTCATTTATAGCGAACATCTTTAGGAGGAAAGCAGATGGAAACAATCTCAATTGGATTGCTTGGACTAGGAACAGTTGGCTCAGGTGTTGTAAAAATTATTGAAAATCACCAAGACAAAATTATGCACCAAGTTGGCTGCCCTGTAAAAGTAAAAAAAATCCTTGTTAAAAATGTAAATAAAGAAAGAGAGATTTCTCAAGAAATGTTAACAACGGATCCAGATGAAATTATAAACGATCCTGATATAGATGTAATTATCGAGGTAATGGGCGGTGTAGAAGAAACAAAAGAATGCTTATTAAAGGCATTAAATAATAAAAAGCATGTTGTAACAGCAAATAAAGATTTAATGGCAGTATACGGCGCAAAGTTATTGCAGGAAGCAAGCAAAAATAACTGCGATCTTTTTTATGAGGCGAGTGTAGCAGGAGGCATTCCTATTATTAGAGGGCTTGTAGATGGATTAGCATCTGATCGCATTGTTAAATTGATGGGAATCGTAAACGGAACAACAAACTTTATTTTAACGAAAATGAGCAAGCAGGGTAGAGCGTACGATGAGGTTCTAAAAGAAGCACAAGAACTTGGATATGCGGAAAGCGATCCAACATCAGATGTGGAAGGGCTAGATGCTGCTCGAAAAATGACGATTCTTGCCACACTAGGTTTTTCTATGAATATTAGCTTAGATGATGTAAAAGTAGAAGGAATTTCGCAAGTGACTGAAGAAGATATTCAATATGGAAAACAACTCGGTTATACGATGAAACTTATCGGGGTGGCACAGCGTCATGAAGGAAAAGTAGAAGTAAGTGTGCAGCCAACATTGTTAATTGACAGCCATCCTCTAGCAGCTGTTAATGATGAATTTAACGCAGTGTATGTTTATGGAGAAGCAGTCGGAGAGACGATGTTTTACGGACCGGGTGCAGGTAGCTTGCCAACAGCAACTGCTGTCGTTTCAGATTTAGTAAATGTTTTGAAAAACATGAGACTTGGTGTGAATGGAAAAGTTGCTGTAGCGCCACAATATAAGAAAAAATTAAAAAGTGATAAAGAAATATTTTCGAAATATTTCCTTCGCTTGCAAGTAGAAGATGAAGTGGGCGTATTTGCAGAAATCACCTCTATTTTCTCACAACATGGTGTAAGTTTTGAGAAAATTTTACAATTGCCTGTTAAAGAAAGAGGCTTAGCAGAAATTGTACTTGTAACACATAATGCATCATTATTTAACTATGAAAATATTTTACTTCAATTAAGAGACTTAAAATCTGTTCGAACAGTAAAAAGCTCGTATCGTGTAGAGGGAGGAACAAAGTAATGAGATGGAAAGGCCTATTAGAAGAATATAAAGAATTTTTACCAATTAATGATTCAACACCTATGCTAACGTTAAACGAAGGAAATACTCCTTTAATTAAATTAGATAAATTATCAGAAGAGTGGGGAGTAGAACTTTACGTAAAAACTGAAGGTACGAACCCTACAGGATCTTTTAAAGACAGAGGCATGGTAATGGCAGTAGCGAAAGCAAAAGAAGAAGGAAATTCTACTGTTATATGTGCATCAACAGGGAATACTTCTGCAGCAGCGGCGGCATATGCAACTCGTGCTGGCATGCGCTGTATTGTGGTAATTCCAGAAGGCAAAATTGCGATGGGAAAATTAGCGCAGGCAGTTATGTATGGAGCTGAAATTATTTCTATCGAAGGAAACTTTGATCAAGCGCTGCAAATGGTACGTAAAATTAGTGAAACAGAGCCTGTTGCTCTTGTAAACTCAGTTAACCCTTACCGTTTAGAAGGACAAAAAACAGGTGCTTTTGAAATTTGCGACCAACTTGGCAGTGCGCCAGATGTTTTAGCAATTCCAGTAGGAAACGCAGGAAATATTAGTGCGTATTGGAAAGGATTTAAGGAATATCATGAAGTAAAGCAGACTGGTCTTCCGAAAATTCATGGATTTGAAGCAGCTGGTGCAGCAGCTATCGTGCATAACAGAGTATTTGAAAATCCAGAAACGATTGCTACAGCTATTCGCATTGGGAATCCAGCAAGCTGGAAATTAGCTGTACAAGCACAAGAAGAATCAAACGGTATTATCGATGAAGTAACAGATGAAGAAATTGTAGCAGCATATCGCAAAATAGCGGCAACAGAAGGTGTATTTGCAGAACCAGGATCATGTGCATCAATTGCTGGTTTATATAAACATATCCAAAGCGGAAAAATTGCAAAAGGGAGCAAAGTTGTTGCCATCTTAACAGGAAATGGATTAAAAGATCCAAATACTGCTATTGATGTTAGTCCGATTAAACCAGTACTTCTTCCTAATGATGAAAAAGCTGTTGCAGAACATATTAAGGGAGTAGTTCAAATATGAGTGAAGGTGAAATGCTACAAATAAAGGTGCCTGCAAGTTCTGCTAATTTAGGGCCCGGCTTTGATAGTATTGGACTAGCTCTTAATTTGTACTTAACACTGGAAGTTTCGCCTGCAGACAAATGGGAAGTTATTTCTTTATCAGAAGAGCTTGAACAATTTCCAAAGGATGAAACGAATTTTATCGTACAAACAGCTGCTGCTGTTGCAGCAAAATATAATAAAGAGCTGCCGCCTTGCAAAATAAAAGTGTCAAGTGATATTCCTTTAGCAAGAGGATTAGGCTCTAGTGCTTCTGCGATTGTCGCTGGCATTGAGTTGGCTGATAGCCTATGTGAATTAAAGCTTTCGAAAAAAGAAAAATTTCGTATAGCATCTATGATGGAAGGGCATCCGGATAATGTAGGTGCAAGTGTATTCGGCGGCTTAATAGTTGGTTGTCAATTAGAGGATGAAGTAGACGTGGAAGTGATTCATTCTGTTGATTTGGAGCTGCTTGCAGTTGTCCCTAAAGAAGAATTGCTTACAAAGTCTTCAAGAGGCGTTTTGCCAAATGAAATGTCTTTTTCTGAAGCTGTTGCAGCCGGAGCCGTGTCTAATTTATTAGTAGCAGCACTTTTATCAGGCAACAATGAACTTGCGGGTAAAATGATGGCAAAAGACAAATATCATCAACCATACCGTAAGCGTCTTGTTCCACATCTGCAAGTAATTGAAGACCATGCACTTACATTCGGTGCATATGGGGTAGCATTAAGCGGGGCAGGTCCTACAGTACTATGTTTTATAAAAAAAGGACAAACCCCTGCTGTGATAAATGGCTTAAAAGCACTTCTTCCAAACATGGAATATTTGCCTTTACAAGTTGATTTAAGTGGCAGTGATGTTGCAAAGAATGTTCTGTCTAAAATAAAAAAATAAAATAAAGAAGGTACCTAAAAATTATTTAGGTACCTTCTTTATTTAGATAGAATTCATATTAAAATACTTGTTCTACTTCCATAATACCAGGTACTTCTTCTAATAATGCACGCTCAATACCTGCTTTTAAAGTGATCGTAGAACTTGGGCAGCTGCCGCAAGCACCTAGTAAACGTAATTTTACGATACCATCTTCAACATCTACTAATTCACAGTCTCCGCCATCTCTTAATAGGAAGGGGCGTAATTTATCTAATACTTCCTGTACTTGTTCTTTTATTTCAACATTAGCCATACATATCGACTCCTTTCCTATTATTTATTATAATCACAATAAGGCAAAAAATCTATTCAAGAAGTACGAAAAAAGACAAACAATAATTGGATACTTTTATGAAAGCTAGGCGTTATTGGCAAATGAAAGCAGAAAAGGGGGGGAGTAGGGTGAAAAAAGAAATTGAAGTAAGTATATATGGAGCAGAACAAATTTGTGCAAGTTGTGTAAATCTACCTTCATCTAAAGATACGTATGAGTGGCTGCAAGCTGCCATTGGCCGTAAATTTCCTGATCAAAAATTTACGATCAATTATTATGATATTTTCCAACCACCTCAAGATGAAGAGAAAAAAATATTTTGTGAAAAAATAATCGAAGAAGATTTATTTTATCCTGTTGTTGTCATTGAAGGAGAAATTGTCGGGGAAGGAAATCCTCGCTTAAAAAACATCTATGCTGAATTTGAAAAATACGGATACGTAAGCATGTAATGTAAGCCACAAGGGGCAAAGCATTCGGTGAACAAATATAAGCCAATCTAGCATTGAGGTTGTTTTAAACCTCCGTGACAGATTGGCTTATCATCTCGAGCAAGTCACTTCTGAAGCTAGACACACTTCTAAGTTCAAAAAAATATAAAATCTTTATACTGGGTAAAGGCAAAACGACTTTATTTTAAGGATTGTCTTTTTTTCGTTTTATCTTTCCAAAGTACTCCTGATTTAATTAAACGAGGAACTCTTCCTGTTAAAGGTTTATTGGCAATAAGTCCAAACCCGTGTTTTTTTCCTAATGATCCTAAAACTCCTTTTATCCGAATCTCCGGCAAATAATAGGGCAGTTTTTTGTCTTTCCAGCGAGCGGTTAGAACAGCGGCTATTTGTTCAGCCTGTCCTTCTGAAAGCTGTGCACTCGGCGGTTTATTTAAACTGGCACAATCTCCCACTACAAAAATATGGTCATTCTCTGGCAAATGATGATATTTTGTTAATAGAATCCGCCCTTTTTTATCTTTTTTTACAGGTAATTCCTGTACTACTTTATTTGGTTTTACACCTGCTGTCCATACAATACAATCAAAGAAAATTGCCTCTTCATGATTATATACGATGTTTTTTTCAATGGAAGTAATATTGCTGTTGCGAATAATTTCTACCTTATGTGATTCAAACCATTTTTCAATATAGTTGCTGATGCGTATTGGATATGAGGGTAAAATGGTATTTCCTTTGTCGAACAGAGTAATTAGTAAATCAGACCGACTTTCTTGTAATTCAGAGGCTAATTCGACTCCGCTTAAACCTGCTCCAATAATGGCAACACGCGAACCGGACTGTAATTCATTTATGTGACAATACGTTTTTTGCGATTTTTCTAAACTCTGAATACTATGTGTATATGTATCTGCTCCATGTATATGATGATAATGATCCTCACATCCGATTCCAATAATTAAATCATCATAATACATGCATCCCTTGTTTTTTAAAAAGATTTTATGTTTATCTAAATCAAGTTTAACAACTTCATTGTTAACAAAATTCACTTGTGGATGTTTAGGGAATGGGATGCGGATATGTTTATCGGAAACAGTTCCTGCGGCTAAAGCATAGTATTCTGTTTTTAAAAAATGATATGGTGTTCGATCGATAAGGGTAACTAGTACATTATATGGCAAGTTAGGAATAATACTCGTAAGAATTTTCATCCCACCATAGCCACCTCCAAGTATGACAAGATTTTTCATATCATTTCCCCTCTATTGAAGTAGTTTTGTAAATGATTCTTTTTTCTTTTCGAATTATATGTTTGTTTAAATGACAAAAAACTGTTTTCTTAACAGTATATTATGAATACGATGCTCTTTATTCTTGATAATTAAAAGAAAACAAGATACTATATGTTGTATTGAGGTGAGAATACTTGATTAAGCCAATTATAGAGTTTTGTCTAAGCAACCTATCTTCTGGTTCAGAAGATGCTAAAGAGATATTAGAAAAAGATGAGGATTTAGATGTTTTGGACTATGGTTGTTTAGGCTTATGCGGACAGTGTGGAGAATCATTATATGCATTAGTGAATGGAGAAGTTGTCACGGCAGAAACTTCCGAACAGCTAGTAGCGAATGTGTATCAGTTTTTAGAAGAAAATCCAATGTGATGCATGTAAAATAACAAAAAGAAGCAGAAATAGTGCTTGTTTGCTCTGTTGACTGCTTCTTTTTATATATTTTGAACTTCTCTTATTTTATACCATCCTTCTTTAGCTAACCGAATAATGTTGGTCTCTATTGTTTTGCTTTGTTTTTCAATTACTTTTGAAAAATATTTAGTAGCTTGGTTTATTTGATCCGTTCTTCTCGATAACTCGCCAATTAAATACAGTGTTGTTAATTCTGAAACTTTTGTCCCTATATAGTCGCCTGACATATAAGAAGCTTCATATTCCTGCAAAGCAAGCTTCATAAAACGCTGTTCCTGTTCCGCTTCATTTATTAAACGATACATCCATGCTAAGCGAAGATAAATTCCTGCTGTCACGATATGTTTTTCTTGTCTTAAAAGAGAGCAATATGCTGCCAGTTTATAAGCAATGATCGCATCTGTTATCGTACGCTTGTTTCCAAATGAACGTGGTGTCCAACGAATACTTACTTTTTCAATTAGCATCATTTTCTCATTTAAAGAAAAATTGGTAGAAGTTTCATCATGAAAAGAAAATCCGCAATCCGGACAAACGTTAATATAATAGAGAAGGGGGTTATAGTCCACATATGTTGGAAAAAAATCTGCATCTAAATTAGTCATTTTGACAAATCGTGTACGAACTTTTTTGGTTGTAAAGAAAGTGTTGCACAATGGACATGTACATTGTTTATCATAAAGAGGCTCGATGGAGATCATATTTTCACCTTCTGTATTAGGTAATATGGTTCATTAATTTGTATGTTTATTATACAATATTTTATGCGTATATACCTATAAAAATAAACTATATATGAAAAAAGTTGGAACGGCAATGATAAAAATGGCTTTTACTATTCATAGAGGAAAGGATAAAAATATTTTCCAAATTCGATTCGGTTGAGTAGTTATTATTCGAAGTATATACTATAGGTAAAGAAATATAATAGGATGTTCAAAAAGGCACCAAATGGTAAGCGTCGAATCTCTTCGTTGGCTTGCTTTTCCGCTACTCACGTATCTAAATAGAGGATCTTCAACTAAAAACGCTCACGTCCTGTGAGCAACGTTGAAGTCCCCACATCCTGTGGAAGTCAGTTGCTCAAAGCTACGCCGCCTCGACCTTCTTGCTTCTAATTTGTTACCTTTTTGAACACATACTATAAGGGAGGAATAGTACAATGACAGAAGAAATAGTTATACTGACAGAAGCTGCGGCTCTTCAAATAAAGGAAATGATGAAAGAAAGTGAAGAGGAAACCACCTACTTAAGAGTAGCTGTTAATGGTGGAGGATGCAGCGGTTTGTCTTATGGAATGGGATTTGCAGCTGTAAAGGAAGAAAATGATGCGTTATCAGTACAGCATGGTATTCAATTGATCGTGGCTCAAAACGATTCAGCCATTTTAAAAGGCACGAAAATTGATTATAAACAATCAATGATGGGCGGCGGCTTTACTATCGATAATCCAAATGCGATTGCATCATGCGGTTGTGGGTCTTCGTTCCGTACTGCTGCAAATGCTGGTACGCCTGAAGAGTGTTAATGGTTTAAGGGAAATCAAGAGTGATAGCAGGGATTATGGATTACAAGGTATTTTTGAGTGTACGCAAGTCTGAAAATGTGTATTAACAATCCCAAATATGCCAAATTAGGGTTGTGGATTACATGCCTTCTCGATTAGTTAATGTCAAAAACATTACTATTGAGAAGGATTTTTTATGTCTTTAAACAAGCGAGTTAGGAAGAAACCAGTTGGTAAAATGGCTAATCAAAAGGAGTATCCAAAATTAAGAATGGAGCAGGCAACAGGCCTAGTCATGGCAGGAAAGAGTGCGGAAGGATTAAGAGAGAGAACATTAAAGGATTATAAAACTGAACAAGGATTAATAAATCTGTGATTTTATGAAGAATAAATAATACTTTCACTTCCCGCTGATTTAATACAATACCGCATACCAAATGTAGATGATGGACTAATAAAAAGGTGAGCCAAGTCTCGAATCGTGGCTTACTTCATTCAGTCATTTGCGGTTTATTGAGAATTCAAGTCTATATAGACAAAAAAAGAGAGGCAATCATTACCCCTCCATATTTTTGAATTCAAAGGCAATATACTACGTTTACTCATAAACTAAACGTGGGGTGATGAATATGTTTGTACGGAATCAAAAGGACATAGCTGCTTATCATCAAAAATATTTTCGTCCATCATGCTTGTCCGCTTTAAATTTGAGATTCGACACTTAGGAGACCTTCTCCCCTTTTTATGATAAAACCCATGACCAAATCTTATTGCCAATTGAACTGACAAAAACTCCAGAAGATACCCTTCTCAACTATTTTAGTATTTTACGTGAAGCAGAAAATTTGGGAGGACGAAGTTGTGGTTCGGTTGGTCAAGCACGAATACCATTTCCACTTGCATACAATTTTTTGTCCAAGGAGTACCAAAGAAAACTAAGTTATGAAGACTATTTAAATTCGTTTGCTGGTGTGGGGCATACGAGTTTGATAAAGCTTTGTAGATTGCCAGATATAAAACAAGGAATAAGGTTTTTTTATGAAATCGAAACGATTGAGGGATTTAAGGAAAAAAGAAATGAGTATTTTGGTTATTATTACGGATTTATCCAACTTATTGACGAAAAAGAAGGTTATCGAATTTCAGATGTGCAACAGATTGGGAAGGACTTTCTCTGCGCACCTTATCATGGGTGGAGTCATGATGCGGAATCAGTAGTTGAAGTGAAATATGGTAATTGGTGCAAGTTGATTCAAAAAATATACCCAACTACAAAGAATGGATATGTTAAAAATATTTATTTTCACGGTAATGATGGTGCAGATTATTGCATTATATTTTTTACATTAACGAATGGAACAGACGTAGAAGTTGCTCAATTTCGAAAAGCAAGGAATGGAAAGTGGAAACTGATAAAAATGAAACCCGAAGAAGAATGTTTAACGGAAAAAAGGCGCAGATAAGCCTATTGTAAATGGTACACCGATTGCCTAAAGCTTACGGTGCAAACGAATTGCGTTTCTCTAATAAGCAGGAGCGCTTTTCTGTTGTATTAACGGACAGTTAGCGGAGGATAAATATAATGATTTTGCAACGCCCGCAGACGCTCAAAATGGCTCGTGTGGCGGTTCGGAAGTCCCTTCTCTATTTATCCCCCATTAATTTAAGGTGTGCTTTGGATTTAATCTTATGGGAATATGCGGGATTGTCAATCTTTTTCACTCCCCCGCTCTTTAATGCAAAGCTATTAGTATAGTTTAAGAAAAAATTCAACAAGCTTTTTTATTGGAAAAACTATCCTCAAAGATTAAAATTAATCAAAAGAGACCAAGGAGAGGTTGTAATGAAAATAAGTAAACAAAACGTAGAACATTACATATGGGGAGACAATTGTGATGGTTGGCATTTAGTAAAAAATAAAGATTTAAGTGTTATTCACGAACGTATGCCTGCGAACACTTCAGAAGTAAGGCATAATCATAATCAAGCACGTCAATTTTCCTTTTTTGAAAAATAGCTAGATGACATTGGCGCCTAGCCCCTGTGAAAGATAACTTCTTGCCTCTAAAAGTAAAAAACACTTTTGAGTCAAGAGAACATTTTTCTTCGGGCTTGCGCTTTTCTTATTGGATTTATTAGAAAGTGTTAGAACTCCTTTTGAATTATTTATGAATATTTTCTTTGAAAATGGGAAATGAATAGTTTTGAGAGGAGTGAAAGAATGAATTTATGTAAAAAATATTTAAAAAGATTAGGAATGGTCCTGCTTTTTATTGCTGCATTATTAACAACATTCCAATCTATTTCAGGAGTTAAAGCAAGTTCCTATTCTCAAGAGGTTAATCAAGGTGAATTAGAAAGTGAAGAATCGCAGTTTGATCATAAACTTAAAGCAATTGGTGTCGCTGTAAAAACATTACAGCAAGTTTTTACTGAAAATACACAGATTTCATCTAGTAAAGAAGTAGAAGGTGAACAGCCGTCATTAGAAAACAGGGATTGGTCTTCCTATCCAAAAAAGAGGGTAGTAGCAACAGGGTATACGGCAGGATATGAGTCCACAGGAAAAAATCCTAATCATCCTCAGTATGGCATTACTTTTTCGGGTGTAAAGGTAAAAAGAGATTTATATAGTACGATTGCTGCAGATCCAAACGTATTTCCAATCGGGACGATTTTATTTATTCCTGATTACGGATTTGGTGTGGTAGCGGATACAGGTTCGGCAATAAATGGTAATAAACTAGATTTATATTATAAAACGGTTGATGATGTATACAACAATTGGGGTAAAAAAGCAATAGACGTATACATAGTTGAAATGGGAAAAGGAACATTGACAGAAGAAACGCTAAAAAATTTAAATGAAAAAAAATCAATGCAAGTTTTCCGTCAAGAATACACAAAAGCAGAAAGTAAATAAAATAAAAGCGCCAAGGCGCTTTTATTTTATTTAAAAATCATATCTAAAATAAGCGTTAGGGCTATTCCAGTTAACCCTCCAAAAAATACTTCAATTGGTTTATGGCCAAGCAGTTCTTTTAGTTCTTTTCGTTTTTGTTGTTCTGGCTTATTTTGCCATCCTTTTGCATCCGTTAAAAATTTATTAAAATCAGAAACTAATTGATTTAATACAATCGCTTGTTCACCAGCCTGTCTTCTAACGCCGGTTGCATCAAACATGGTGATAACCGCAAATATAGCAGCTACAGCAAATAGAGGAGTATTGACACCAGATTCAAGTGCGACGCCTGTAGTTAAAGCGGTAACAGCTGCTGAATGAGAGCTTGGCATCCCCCCTGTACTCGTAAGTAAAGACCAATCTATCTTTTTTGTAATAAAAAAAGTAATCGGCACTTTAACAAATTGAGCAAAGAATATCGCAGCTAAGCTTGCGAGCAAGGAAAAATTATACAATAATTCCAAGTAAATCACCTCATGTTTATGTAGTTTATACTGTATTATCTTTCCGCTAAATAATTGGAACTTAGTTCACAACATTAAAAGTATGTAATTTCCTACCCTTACAAATGTGATCTAACTGGGGGTTAGATTTACTATTATTATAACATAACCAATAACGATTTGTTTTACGTACTAATCTGCCTTTACCTAATCATTATTTTTTAAATAGTATGATCTTTTCAGTATAATAAGAAGAAAAAGGGTGGAGGTCATCTATTTGTTTATTAATCAGGCGGAGTGGGATATTTTTAGTACTCAAGAAAGCATTATTATTGGACTCTTTGACAAGACAATTAAATTCGAAGGAAAACTAGCGCAGCTGGATGAGGTTTTTCAAGGAGAGCTTACAAATTTAGTGAAAAGCGGAGATATTTCAGCTAAGAAGAAACGACTTGCGAAAATACATACGTTTGGAAAAATAGGCGCAAAACGAATTATTTTTGTAGGATTAGGAAAAGAAAAAGAATTAACTTTTGATGTATTAAAAGAAATTTTTGGAGCGACATGGAAAGACATAAAAAAAGAAAAATGGATGGAAACATCTATTTATATCGATTCTTTTGTAACAGAAAAAATAGACGCATCAGATGCCTCCCATGCATTTAGCGAAGCTTTTGCATTAGCGACATATGAATTTACAGGCTATAAGCAAAAATCAAATGAACCAGAGAAAAAGGTTGAAAAAATTACAGTCTTCAGTCAAGCAGATCAACAAAAATTGGAAGCAGCTTTACATGTTGGTTATGTATATGGAAAAGGAACAAATTCTGCTCGTGACTTAGTTAATTTACCAGGAAATATGCTAACAGCAGCTTGTTTAGCAGAATATGCACAAAAACTTGCCGCCACTTATTCTTTTGAAGTAGAAATTTTAGAAAAAGAGGATATGTTAAAGCTCGGTATGGGTGCCTTGTTGGCGGTAAATCAAGGGTCTGTTGAGCCTCCAAAAATGATTGTGCTGAAATATCAAGGGAAGGAAAAATGGCATGATGTGATTGGCTTAGTTGGCAAAGGAATAACCTTTGATACGGGTGGCTACTCGATTAAAACAAAGGATGGCATCGTTGGCATGAAAACAGATATGGGTGGTGCAGCCGCCGTTCTAGGCGCGATGGAAATTATCGGCGAATTAAAGCCAGAACAAAATGTAGTGGCCGTTATTCCATCAACGGATAATATGATTAGCGGTGCTGCTTTTAAACCAGATGATGTGATCACATCTATGAGCGGGAAAACCATTGAAGTATTAAATACAGATGCAGAAGGTCGGTTGGTTTTAGCAGATGCTGTTACGTATGCAAAACATCATGGAGCGAATTACTTAATTGATGTAGCAACATTAACAGGTGGCGTCATCATCGCATTAGGTATGGAAACAACTGGTGCGATGACGAATAATGAATCGTTTTTTGAGCAAGTACTAGAGGCATCCTACGAAGCAGGAGAACCGATTTGGCGGCTGCCGATTTTTGAAAGCCATAAGAAAAAGATAAGAAGCAGTATCATTGCGGATTTAAATAATTCTCCAGGAAGAGAAGGCCATGCGATTATGGGTGGTGCTTTTGTTGGAGAATTTTCGGAAGGAACTCCTTGGGTACATCTTGATATAGCCGGCACTTCTACTACAAAATCGAATTCTGATCTAGGAGATATAGGAGCGACCGGTGCTATGACAAGAACCCTTGCGCTGCTGGTAGAAAGATTTGAAATAGACGAGAAGTAATAGGATATGAATATTTAACTTTTTTCGGGCTAATAAGAAAAGCGCAGGCGCCTTGTTCAGCCCCGAAGAAAAATGTTCTCTTGACTCAAAAAGTGTTTTTTACTTTTAGAGGCAAGAGGTTATTTTTCACAGGGGCTAGGCGCCGGAGCTAGACACTAAACTAGGTTCGAAATTTTATGCTTTCTTATCTTGTAAAAAAAGGTGAGAACCCATCATCAAACAAGGGTTTTCACCTTTTTATGTCGTGTTTAGTTACGAGAACAATTTACTTTAGGGCTAACCAAAGCGCTTCCGTTTATAAAGGTGTAGAATGCTCTTCCAGCCAGAGATCCATAAAGTCCATTAGTTTTTCTTTTGTAACTAAGGAAATATGTCCGGCTTCTAGTAATTTAAACGTTTTATCTTCACTTGAAATAAGATCTACGATAGGTTCACATAAATTGCTGGGAACTAAAGGATCATTTTTTGTCGCAAACCCAAGGAAGTTGCATGTAATGTTTTTGAAATCAATGATTTCACCGTTAATGGTCAGTCCCCCTTTTAGTACTTTGTTATCACGAATAAAGTCGTTCATTATTTTTTTACCTGCTTCCCCTGTAAAAGGAATATGATCATTTGTCCATTCATTCATACGCGTCCACTTGTACAAATGTTTTGGATCAGGCGGTAGTTTTAATAAAGATAAATAATGACTAAAGGTAATAGGTGCAACAATCATTTTTGTTCCGTATTTAATAAAAGTGGCTGGAACAATTCCGATTCTATCCGTTAACTCATTTATATCAACTTCTCCATTTCGTAATGCAAGAAGCCATTTATCATAATCAGGGAAGGAGTGAAAATCAATTGGTGTAACAGCTAAAATCAAATTTTTTATTTTCTCTTTTGTAAATGCTGCGTGAATTGCTGCTAATGTTCCTCCTAAACAGAATCCGATTATGTTCATTTCATCTACTCCAGCATGCCTAAGGGCACGCTGATACCCTTTATCAATATATTTTACTATATAATCATCGATTGAAATAAAACGATCCTCAAATGCAGGTATGCCAAAATCGATTAAATATGCGTCATATCCGGCATTAGTAAGTGCTTGAATGAAACTGATAGAAGGGCCTAAATCTAAAATATATGGTTTATTTGCTAAAGAATAAACAAGGTAAACAGGTTCTTTATACCGTTTCGTTGGTGCTGGATAATACCATAAGGTTGCTTTATTTTTTTTCCAAACAGCATGTCTGGTAGTTGGGCCAGCATCATAATCTAAGGAGTCAGTTGGGTGTAGGTAGGAACGACGTTGATTTTTCCCCATTATTTACAGCACCTTATCGTTATTATCTTCGGAGTGCTGTTTTTGTTCAGAGATTTTTTCTTTTACGTCTAACACGTCCTGCTGAATAGCTTCAATTCCTTCTTTTTGTTTTAAAAGATCTGTGGAAATGTTTGTTAATTCAGGGTTATCTGTAGTAGATAATGTCTTTACATGCTGTTGTATCTCTTGTAGCATAGTGGTTAATTCATAAAGTTGTTCATCTAAACTATCGATTTTCTCTTCTGATTGAAGAATAAGCTGAGTAGCATTAGATACGTCTGTTTTAGTAGGAAGATGAAGAATAGAGGCTAATCTTTCCACATGGTTCTGAACTTGTATAACTTTTTTCGTTAATGCTTTACTGCGATTATTTGCTAATAAAATCAGATTTTCATTGTTTAATTTATTTTTTATGATAGTATTTATCCGATATTGAAGCAAATTTCCACCTTTTCTTATTAGCTGATATACATCTAATGTAACTTGTACCATTCGTTTCATTTCCTTTCTGTACGTTAATTATTGATATCGTTATGATCTTGTTAGCTGTTAAAGCATAGAGGATAATCCGCCATCGACCGCAATCGTTTGTCCTGTAATATAATCGGAAGCATGCCCTGCCAATAATAGTGTGATCCCTGTTAAATCTTCTGGTGATCCAAATCTGCTAGCAGGAATTTTGGCAAGAATCGGTTTTTGAAGTTTATCTAAAACAGTCGTTATTTTTGTTGGAAAAAAACCAGGAGCAATAGCGTTGACTTGAATATTGTATGGTGCTAATTTTACGGCTAATTCTTTTGTTAAGGTGATGATCGCACCTTTGCTTGTATTGTAGGCAACTGCATCCAAAAAATGAGGATGTGTGCCATAGTAGGCAGTAACAGAGGAGATATTAATGATTTTTCCGCTCCGGTGCTCGATCATTTTTTTTGCAGCAGATTGTGAAAATAAAAAAGTGCCTTTCACGTTGGTGTCTATTACTTTATCCCATCTATCTTCTGGATAATCAAGAATAGGAGCCATCCATGAGGTTCCACTGTTGTTAATTAAAATATCAATCTTTCCATATTCGGCTATTGTACGTTCAATAACTGCATCAATATCTTCTTGCTTTGCGATATCACAAGGTAATGCTAATGCTTGAATCCCTTTCTCTTTTAATAATTCCACTGTTTTTAAACAATTGTCTATATTTCGTGAGCAAATCACAATGTTTGCACCTGCTTCTCCTAATGCAATGGCCATTTGTTGTCCTAATCCTCGTCCCCCACCTGTTATGATAGCTGTTTTGTCTTCTATATTATATAAGTCGTTCAATGTAAAAAATCCCTCCTTTTCTTTCCGTGTTTTCTTTACAGTATAAACAAGCTTTATGTGAAGGGTGATTAAATTGATGAATTTGCCTTTGCCTAAATCAGCAAAAGAAAATATCGATTTATACAATGGCTGTTTTCTCAAAGTTTGTTGTTTTTTACGTAAAAAATGGGAGAAGAAGTATTCAGGCTGCGAGTTTAAAAGCAACATTCTATACGAAAACAGCCTATACAATACTCAAAATTAGACATTAATAGTTCTGAGTGGGCATGGTAGGCAAAAGTAAAGGTTAAAGGATAATATATGACAATTGCTAAGAGGTTTTAGCCCAGTCCAAATGACGGGCATATGCATATGTAATAGAGTAGGGAGCAAATAGAAAAAGAGTGGAGGTAATCGCTGATGATGTATGGATATAGACATCCGCAAGATTCAAGAATTTGGTTTGCAGGTCCTTTTGTTGGTGGCTTATTAGGCGGGTTTCTTGGTGCGGCGATAGTTAGACCAAGACCATATTATTACGGACCAGCGCCATATGGACCGTATCCTTATGGTCCAGCACCGTATGGACCGTATCCTTATTATTAATAAAATCGTTTAAAACGAATGCAATACTTGCTATTTCTCTATCCATTTTAGTTGAATAGAGAAATAGCAGCAATGTGGCGGTTGATTTTTATGGTCAAAATTAAACGTAATTCCGTCAGGGTTATAGGAGATTTTTGGCATGTTTTTTATGCCGAGTGATTGAATAAGTTGGATAACCGTCTGATTTTGGGATGCTTGTGCAGCACTCATTAATTGACTTGAAAATTCTTTCGAATGGGAAATTCTTGTCAAAATGGTTTCACAATCCTTTAAAAGGCTTAAAGAATCTTGTGCAGAATGAATTAATTGATTTGGGTTTACTGCCGGCAGCTCGCGGAACATCATGGGATAATGCAAATAAGGATGATTGATGATCGAATGCATCCTTTTATAAGGATAATGAGGTCGATACATAAGGACAATCCTTTCGTTTACGAATATATATTGTTACATATTCTATGCAAAATGATAAAATGAAGAACAAAAAATGGGGAAAAATCGCACTAAATAAGAGTAGAGTTATTGTGAAGGTAATGAATATAATCGTATGAAGATAGAAAATAGTGGTGAAGGGCACTCCACCACTATTTAATGGGCACGTAAGATTTCAAAAAGGAAACCAGAATTTGAAATCGCTGCTCCTCGGAAATAAACAACTATTTAGATGAATCAGCTTCTTTTTTTGCTTTTAAATCGTCTCTGATCGTATGATCTGCCATTGGAACATTTGTATGATAGGCTGCTCGGATAATAAGATGTCCGGCAACAGGTGAAGTAAGAAAAATAAACGCAATCGCGAGAATCAAACTAGAGTGAAAAACTCCTTCTGTTTGTAAAAAATAAAGACAAGTTCCAAGAAGAATACACATTACTCCAAGCGTTGCAGATTTGGAAGCAGCGTGGTTTCTAGTATAAACATCGGGCAGTTTGATAACCCCAACTGCTGCAATCAAATTCAACAATGCTCCACTAAGTATAAGGAAACCAATGATTATGTTAATGATGATTTCGATCACGTTCGATAATAATCCCCTTTTCTAAGTATTTCGAGAACGCTACTGTCCCGATAAAAGCAAGAATTCCAATCAGAAGGATAATTTCTATATATACATCTATTTTTAACAGGATAGACAGGATGCCAATGATGGCAACTAAATTGATGCCAATAGCGTCTAATGCAACGACTCTGTCAGGAGTTGATGGTCCTTTTATGACTCGGTAAATAAACCCTGCCATTGATAAAGCGATGATAAATAAGGAAATATGCATAATGACGATCAACATTATTTACTCACCTCTAAGATTGCTTTTTCAAAGCTATTTTGAATACTTTTAATCGTTTCTTCTTTATCGCGAATATCCATTGCGTGTATATAAAGTATTTTATTATCTTCTGAAATATCAACAACTAACGTACCAGGTGTCAAAGTGATTAAATTAGATAATGTCGTAATTTCCCAATCTTTTGTCAGAACTGTTTCCATTGCAAAAATACCGGGAGTCAGTTTTGATGCTGGCTGCAAAATAGCTTTTAATACCGCAAAATTTGCTACTATCAATTCTTTTAAAAAAATACCAAGCAAATTTAAAATGGCAAAAACACGGTACAAATAAAAGCGGCTTGTAAAAAAACGCCTTGTGATAAAGATAATCAGCAAACCAAGAATATAACCGATCAAGAAAGCATCTGCTTTTGCAGAACCTTTTAAAAACATCCAGATAAATGCTAAAAATATATTTAATAATAGTTGAAATGCCATGTTCACTACTCCTTTAAAACTGCTTCAATATAATGCTCTGGGTGAAGCAATGTTTCGGCTGCTAATGAAATATAAGGATAAATTGCTTCAGAAAATAATCCCATCGCAAAAGAAAGACAGACAAGAATAATGGAAGGAACGAGCAATAATTTTATCGATAAGGTTTCCTTTTTCGATTCGTTTCCCCAAAAGGCTTTAATAAATATTTTCATTACAGACAGCAAGACAAACAAGCTCGACAATAAGACAATAAAACTGCCGATGTAATCATGCTGTTTAAATCCTCCTTGGACGATCAACAATTTCCCGACAAAGCCGCTTAAAGGAGGAATTCCTCCTAGAGAAACCGCCGCAATAAAAAACGTCCATGCAAGTACAGGATAACTTTTTAATAACCCACTTATATTTTTTAAATGATTAGATCCTGCAGCGAAAATAATGGCGCCAATTAATAAAAACAATGCAGTCTTAATGATCATATCATGCATTAAATAATAGATAGAGCCGATGATAGCTGTTTCATTTAACGACGCAACTCCATATAAAATAACGCCAACTGCTGTTAAAATATTGTAGATAATAATTTTTTTAAGATCATTATAGGCAATCGCACCAATTATTCCGAGTACAATGGTTATTAAGGAAAGGACATTTAATAAAGAGAAAATAAAGCTCGTATCTTGATAAAAAAATAACGTAAAAGTTCTTGTGATTGCGTAAACTCCTACTTTGGTTAAAAGAGCGCCAAATAAGGCAAGGATCGGAATCGGTGCTGCATAATAAGAGCCTGGCATCCAGAAAAATAACGGGAATATAGCACCTTTTAAACCAAAAACGATTAAAAATAATACTGCAATAACGGTTATAATGCCTGAATGGCCAACTTCTGAAATTCTTGCTGAGATGTGGGCCATATTCAGTGTTCCCACAACAGCATATAAATACGCGACTGTCGCTACAAAAAGGGCCGATGAAATAATATTCACTAGTATATATTTAACAGTTTCCCTTAATTGAATTTTCGTGCCGCCGATGACAAGTAGTACATAGGAAGACATAAGCATTACTTCAAAAAAAACAAATAAGTTAAAGATATCTCCTGTTGAGAAAGCCCCAATGACACCTACAAGCAAAAATTGAATAATAGAATAATAAAAATAGTTTTCTCTATCTTTGTCGATTCCTTTAATCGAATACAAGATACAGCATAATGCTACCACATTGGTTGTTAACACTAATAAAGCGGAAAGCATATCCGATACAATTGTAATGCCAAATGGAGCATCCCAGTTGCTCAGATTAAGTGTTTGTATGCCATCAGCTTTGACTTTTCCTATTATCCATAAGGAAATAATGATAGAACAAAACAAACTTATCATAGATAAAACACGTTGCAAAAGCACTTTTTTATTAAAAAAGATCAATACGATTCCTGTTATAAAAGGAATGATAATTGGTAATATAATCAAATTAGTCATGTTCTTTTTTCCCTCGTAATTTCTCCAGATTATCAGTACCCAGCTCCTGATACGTTCGATAGGCAAGTACTAAAAAGAAGGAGGTTACACCGAAGCTAATAACAATAGCCGTAAGTATTAATGCTTGAGGAAGAGGATCTGTATAAGAACTTGCATGTTGGTCAAGCAACGGTGCTGCGCCTTTTTTTAATCCTCCCATTGTTAAAAGCAGTAAATGAACCCCATGGCTTAAAAGCCCTGTGCCGATAATGATTCGCAGTAAGCTTTTCGACAGCATTAAGTACGTAGCACAAGTGAATAAGATTCCAATAATGACAGCCATTAAAATTTCCATTAATCATCCTCTCCAATCGTTTGAATAATTGTCATTGTTATGCCAACAACAACTAAATAAACACCTAAGTCAAATATTGCCGCAGTATGAAGAGAGGTTTCTCCGATAATTGGTAAATAGACATGTTTATTAAAAGCATGTGTTAAAAAAGGTTTATCACGGAACAGAGCGCTAATCCCTGTTAATACAGCAATAAGTAAGCCGGCAGCGGTAACGTATATATAATTGACAGGAAAAATATTCTGAACCGTTTTCAAATCAAAGGCTAACAATAACAGCACGATGGCAGCACTTGTCATTAAACCGCCGATAAATCCACCACCAGGGGTATAATGTCCAGCAAAAAAAATATCAATTGAAAAAAGGAAAATAAGGAAAACAATTGTTTTTGTTACAGTTTGGAGTATCAGGTTATTTGTTTTCACTGTTTCTTCCTCCTAAACGCAATTTTATCATCGTATAAATGCCGATTGAGGCAATGGCGAGTACTGCTATTTCAAATAAGGTATCAAAGCCGCGGAAATCCACTAAAATAACATTTACCATATTTTCTCCCGCTGCCTTTTTATACGTGTTTGCTATATAGTACGCAGAAATAGAATCGAATAATTTAGTGTTATAGGCAGTTATGGCAATAATAGTTGCTGTTATGCCAACCATTATGGAAATAACAGCATTCGTCAGTTTAAAAGGCATGCTTTTCTTTCGTCTCGCCTTTATTGGCAAATGATAGAAACATAATAGAAATAAGGATACGGATACTGTTTCTATCACTAATTGTGTAAGTGCTAAATCGGGTGCTCCAAAGATAACAAAAAATAAAGAAACCGTATAACCTACTGCACCTAATAAAATAATCGCAGACAAGCGTGACTTGGCAAAAGGAATCGATATCGTTGCCCCAATTAAGATAACGGAAAGCAACATTTCATAAAATCCAATAGAAGCAAGGTTTTTGTGTTGGAAATTTACAGCGTTTTCCACAATAAGTGTATAGCCTAATACAGCAACTAAAAAAGCAAAAATATAAAGCAGATAAATTCTAATAGAACCAACCATATAAAGATCTGTTATTTTTTTAGAAACAAAAGTGCTTCTAGTCAAAAGGAAATGGAAGATAGGATTTAATGTATCAGTAAATAATCTGTAAATTTTCTTCCATTTGGAGACGGTTAAGAATAAGACCGTTCCAAGTATAAAGACACCAAGTGTCATTAAAAATACCAAGTTAAATCCATGCCAATGATAGATTTCTAGCTCATAAGGTTGTCCACCATAAACGGCCGATACAGCTGGCGACAGAATGGAGTTAGACAGCAAATTAGGAAATAAACCAAATACAATGACAAGGGAAACAAGGATAAGCGGCGAAATGAGCATGCCGATTGGCGCTTCATGCGGCTTTTTTGGCAATTGTTCTGGTTTATAAGTTCCTGTAAATGTCTTAAATACAAGGACCATACAATAAACAAAAGTGAAAATACTAGCTATCCAAGCGAAAATAGGGAACAAAGATCCCCATGTATTTAATTGCATCCACTTTAAATTTTGGATATGCACCATCGAGGTGAAAAACATTTCTTTACTGAGAAAGCCATTAAATGGAGGAAGTCCCGCCATGGCAAAACTACCGATAACAGCAACAGTAAAGGTAAGCGGCATCAACGTCATTAATCCGCCTAATTTTCGAATATCCCTCGTCCCTGTTTCATGGTCTATGATCCCAACCATCATAAATAAACTTCCTTTAAAGGTCGAATGGTTTACTAAATGAAATAACGCTGCAGCTGTAGCAGCAGCATAACCATTATCTAATACATCAAAATGAACTGCTGCTGCCCCAATTCCTAATAATGACATGATCATGCCAAGCTGACTGATGGTCGAGTAAGCTAAAATTCCTTTTAAATCGGTTTGTTTTACAGCAAAAAAGGAAGCGTAAAGCAATGTAATGATTCCAACAGATGAAATGATCAAAAGCCAAAGAGCAGATTCCGCAAATACTGGACTTAATCTCGCAATAAGAAAGATGCCTGCTTTTACCATTGTTGCGGAATGCAAGTAAGCACTTACTGGTGTTGGAGCTTCCATTGCATCAGGCAGCCAAATATGAAAAGGAAATTGTGCAGATTTCGTAAATGCACCGAGTAAGATACAAATCATTGCAGCGATAAATAACGAATGCGATACAATGTTTTGGTTTTGAACATAAGAAATCATTTCTGAAATTTGGAAGGTTCCACTTATTAAATAAAGCAAGATGATGCCGCCTAACATTGATAAACCGCCAAAAACAGTAATAATCATCGATTTTAATGCACCATTCCGTGATTTGCTTCTTTCATTCCAATAGCCAATAAGTAAAAAAGAAGATAAACTAGTTATTTCCCAATATGTATAAAGAACAATTAAATTATCAGAAATAACAATTCCAAGCATTGCTCCCATAAATAGAAGAAGATAAAAATAAAAAAGGTTTAATTTCTCTTTTTCTTTATGTAAATAAAAAATGGAGTAAAAAATAACTAATGCACCGATTCCGGTAATAAGCAAAGCAAATAACAAAGCAAGTCCATCTAAATGTACAGTAAAATTAATGCCTAAAGAAGGTATCCATTGTACCGTTTCCATTATTGTATGTTGATTAGATATAGATGTTATATTGCTTAGAAAGTAGAGAAACAAAAGGAGCGGCAGCGGAACAATAAACCAGCCTATATGTCTGTTTTTAAAAAAATAATCAATAAAAGGAATGCAAAGAGCATATAAAAATGGGGATAGCACAACCCAATGCAGTAATGTCAAAATATAACCTCCTCGAACAAAAGCAGAAAATAGAAAATCCCAGCCAATTGTTCATATTTTAAATGGAATGATATAAACTTTTTTGATGAAATGAATCAAGTCAATAAAATTATAACGTAAAAAAAAGCCCTCTGCACAAGAAGAAAAATGTTAAGACCCTTATTTAGTCTTTTCTTTTAAATAGGTAGAAACACGTAAAAAATAATGAAAAAAATATTTTTGTTTTTGGCTATGTTAAAGCTAATTGTTAATTTGATACTTTGTTAATTGAAGCGGAAGGCGTGAGACTCCTGTGGGGTATTGGATATAAATGAACTTTTACCGCTTGCCAGTCCATTTATATCCAATACCCCAGACGGTTATTAAGTAATCATCAGCAGGAAAGCCTGCTTTTCGCAGTTTTACCCGTAAATTTCTGACGTGGGAATCTATCGTTCGATCTTCAGTTGAACCATCATAACCCCAAATAGATGTAATTAGATGTTCTCTCGTAAAAACTTTATTCTGGTTATTTAAAAATAAGCTTATCATTTCAAATTCCTTAGGCGTTAAGGCAATTTCTATTTCGTTATACCGAGTTTGAAAAGAATCCAGATCAAGTGTTAGACCTCGAAATGAAATTTTTTTACATTCGTTTTTTTGTCGGCGTAAAACGGCTTCAATCCTTGCTGTCAGCTCTTCTTCATCAAAAGGTTTCGTAATATAGTCATCTGCCCCATGCTTTAATCCTTTTACGATATCCGATTTTTCACTCATTGCAGTTAGCATTATGATTGGGGTATCCCAATATTTTCTGATTTATTGTTCTAAACCGAGTCATATCAAGATTTGTAAACGAATTTGAAGGTGCGAAGTTTGAGTAAATATATTAATTTATTTTTATGCAGAAATAATAAGTGGGGAAGTTCTGATCATTTCCCTAATAACATCGCAATAGTCATAAATAAGCCCCCGTTCTTAGAATTTGATACCTTGATTGTGTACATATTCGTCGAAGGGGAAAAATCCACTTTTTTATGGCTTCATTTGAATTTAAAATTCATTTTATTTCAAGTTTTCTAACATATAAAAAGGAGTATCTCTTTAAAATGTCGAAATAAGTAAATAGATGAAACTAATAAGAGTATTGTGGAAATAATAAATATTTCGATCCCTTTGGAAAAATACAACAACCAAAATGAACTCGTTTCAGAAAGCTGAAACTTCAGGGAATCAGTTGAAGACACTAATTAGAAAACGCTACCTGTACTTGCTTAGAGGTGAAGGACTTAATCCTTAATAAATATAGAGCTAAACCTATTTACGATGATGCAAGAGGGCTGTCAGTCTAAAAATGACACAAGAATTCATCAAGCATAGATATTGTAAAAAACTATTATCCAAATAATAGGTGGTAAACCTTTTTTTAACTTAACATTTACAATTTCTTTACTAAGCGTTTACAATATAATGGTATTTTTTAGATGATGAAAAAAATGTAATTTTGTCGAAGGGGATGTCGAAAATTGAACACGGCAAACGAGGTTAAAACGGATATTAATTTAGAAAATCCTTCTTTTTATAATAATAGGGAATTAAGTTGGCTTGATTTTAATCAGCGTGTACTTGAAGAATCAATGGATGGAGAAAATGCACTTTTAGAAAGATATAAATTTCTTGCTATTTTCAGTTCCAACTTAGATGAGTTTTTTATGGTACGTGTTGCGGGGTTATTAGATCAAGTAAAGGCCGGTTACAATAAGCCAGAAAATAAAGCAGGAATGACGCCAAAAGAACAGCTTGGTGCTATTTCTGAAATCACTCATAAATTAGTAGACAAGCAAGATCACACGTATATACATGAGTTAACACCACTTTTAGAAAAAGAAAATGTACGTATTGTTCCAGTATCAGAGGTATCCACCGATGCTTTAGCATTTTTAGAAACATTTTTTGATGAACAAATTTTTCCTGTATTGACTCCTATGGCTGTTGATGCATATCGACCATTTCCTATGCTACTAAATAAATCTTTAAATATTGGAATTAAAATCGAAGAGGAAACGATTAAATCAGAAGATTACTCAAAGTTTGCGATTGTACAAGTTCCTTCGGTTATTAGCCGTTATATAGAAATTCCGGCGGAAGATGATAAACGTATTTTTGTTTTGCTGGAAGAAGTAATCTCACAATTCAGCAATAAACTATTTAAAGGTTATCATGTCGTATCGACAACGCCTTTCCGCATTACAAGAAATGCCGATTTAACGATACATGAGGATGAAGCGGAAGACTTATTAAAAGAAATCGAAGAGGAATTGAAAAAACGTAAATGGGGAGCTGCTGTTAGGCTCGAAGTACAAAGTCATTTATTCGATAGTGAAGTGATAGAATATTTGAAAGAAGAATTGGAAATCCATGATAAGGATGTATATTATACGCGTGCACCTTTAGATTTGACCTTCCTGTTCTCCTTTTATAAAGCGATTTCAGCAACACATGAACATTTAGTAGAGCCAGCATTTATTCCACAGCCTCCACAAGATTTAGAAGGAGAAACCGACATTTTTTCAATAGCATTAGAGAAAGATATTTTATTGCATCATCCATACGAATCATTTGAACCGGTGGTGGATTTTATTTCGCAGGCAGCGGATGATCCCGATGTATTGGCGATTAAGCAAACATTATATCGAGTAAGTGGAGATTCTCCGATTATTAAAAGCTTGGAGAGAGCAGCGGAAAAAGGCAAGCAAGTTACAGTGCTTGTTGAATTAAAAGCAAGATTCGATGAAGAAAATAACGTTCAATGGGCAAAAGAGCTTGAGAAGTCTGGCTGTCATGTTATTTACGGGATGACGTATTTAAAAACACATAGTAAAATAACACTCGTTGTTCGTAGAAGGAAAATGAAAATAGAGCGGTTCGTTCATTTAGGCACAGGTAATTATAATGATGCAACCGCAAGAATTTATACAGACATGGGGTTAATTACATCTGATCCTAAAATTGGCATTGATGCGACAAACTTCTTTAATTATTTAAGCGGACATATGGAAAAACCGAATTATCATCATTTATCCGTTTCGCCATTTGGTATAAGAGATACTTTTATAGAATTGATTGATAAAGAGATAGCTTATCATCAAGAAAGTGGAAATGGTCATATTATTGCGAAGATGAACTCGTTAACTGATAAAAAAATTATCATGAAATTATACGAAGCTTCCAATGCAGGTGTAAAAATAGATCTTATCATTAGAGGTGTATGCTGCTTACGCCCTGGCATTCAAGGAGTGAGTGAAAATATTCGTGTATGCAGTATTATCGGTGTATTTTTAGAGCATACACGCATCTATGCTTTCCATCATAATGGGATGAAGAAAGTGTTTTTATCCTCTGCAGATATGATGACACGCAATATGGAAAATCGGGTGGAAATTCTGTTTCCTATATTAAAAGATCATCTGAAAAAGCGAATCTATAATTGGTTAGATTTGATGTTGGCAGATAACCGAAAGGCTCGTGAACAAGATAGTAATGGCAATTATCATTATGTCACAAAAGGAGAAGGAGAAGAGAGCATCAATAGTCAGTCACAGTTTTGTGAAATGGCTTATAGTGTGAAGCAAGAGAAAGTAGAATTGACTCCCCAGGGAATGAAGCAAAAGTTGATGAAAATCAGCCAATCTTCATTAGGGGGCTTAAAAAAAGTTTATGGTTTTATGAACCTGAACTAATTAATGTTGCTGCTCTTTTAAGGGATTGGATTTCTTTATCTTAACCCCCTTCAGAATAGAAAAAGTGGCCTTAGTATAAAACTGAGGTCCTTTTTGTATATATGCTAAAGTAAGTAATTATTACTAGTAGATGATTTCTGTATAGGTTTTGTGGGTATAAATGAATATATGTGAGATGGAATGGAGGGTGTAATTTTGAAGAAAAAAGTTGCAATCATTGATATTGGCTCTAATACAACAAGACTAGTGATTTACAAGCTGTATGCAGGAGGTAATGGTTTTAAAGAATTAGAGAACATTAAGGTAAGTACACGTTTGCGTACTTATTTAGATGATAAAGGAGTTTTACAAGAAGAAGGAACTACCCAATTAATTGACACGTTGATAACCTTTAGTTCGTTGCTTCGATATTTTCAAGTAGAAGATGTTACTTGTGTGGCAACAGCTACGATACGACAAGCAAAAAATAAAGAACATGTGTTAACTTTAGTGAAAGAAAAAACTGGTTTAGATGTAACAATTTTAAATGAGTACGAAGAAGGGTATTGTGGTTATTTAGCTGTTATTCAATCGACAGATATTACTGACGGCATAACCGTAGATATGGGGGGCGGAAGCACAGAGATTACTTGTATTAAAAATCGAGAACTTATTCATTATGCTAGTCTGCCGTTTGGTTCTTTATCATTAAAGCTGCAATATGTAGCAGGTGACGTACCGACAAGTGAAGAGCGAAAAAAAATTAGTGATTATGTTCAAAAGCAGTTGGATACACTTCCATGGGTTAAAGATAAAAAAATTCCTATTATTGCGATTGGAGGAAGTGCGAGAAATATAATACAAATTCATCAAACGATGATTGATTATCCAATCGCTGGCATTCACCAGTATGAGATGGAAGTTTCAGAAATAAAAAAGGTAAAAGAAAAAATAGTCCCTTTATCTGTTGCTGAATTACAAGATTTAGAAGGCTTATCAAAAGACCGAGTGGATACGATTTTACCAGCTATAGAGGCATTAGATGCGATCTGTGAACGAGTAAAGGCTCCTCGCTTTATATACAGCCGTAAAGGATTGAGAGAAGGAGTGCTTTATCAAAAGATAAATAAAAATGAAACAAAGTCTAGTTCTATTGTCGATGCCAGCATTGCTGAACTGATAGAGGACTTTAATATTAATAAAAATAATAGTGAACAAGTATACAAAATTGCTCAACTCCTTTTTACGGAAATACAATCGAATCTTATGTTGAAACCACTATGCGAAAAAGATTTAAAGCTATTAAAGCAAGGATCTGCAATTTTTAATTTAGGTAAATATATAAATGAAGAATCAAGCAGTCATCATACTTTTTACATTTTAATTAACCGAACAATATTAGGGCTGTCGCATCAAGATAGAGTTAGGCTAGCGCTTATTGCTTCTTATAAAAGAAGAGGCAGCTTTAAACAGTATGTAAAATTATTTGAAAGTTGGTTTGACAAAGCGGAAATTTCAAGGCTTTCTTTATTAGGAGCTGTTTTAAAAATAGCAGAATGCTTAAATGCCACGAAAAGAAATATTGTGGAAGATGTGAGGATAGAGCAAAAAGAGAAGCACTTATTACTTATTGTTCATTGTAAAGATGACTACAAACCAGAACAAATTCAATTAGAAAAACAAAAGAAACATTTAGAGAAAGTAATCAAGCAATCGATTGTGACACGTTATATTTGTGTATGATACATAGATTGATATCACATTAGTTGACTAAGTTAAATAAATTCCACCTATTTTGTCCATTTGTAGCAAATTTCTAGGTTATAAGGAAGGAGTACTTCCTCGAAATGTCGAAATGAGTAAATGTCTATACTAACTCAATGACTCGAGGAAAACTCCTTATGACTAGAACAAGACAAAAAAACTTTTGATGCTCCCCTAGAAGAAAAGGGCTTTTGGTTTTAGCATAAGTCCCAATCCCACCTAAATACATCCTATTCTCAATATCATACTAAACTCCATTCTTTTATACTGTTACTCATCCTCATTTTGAAACGATGAATCATGCGGTATCACAAGAGCGAAACCAAAAATAGAATTCTTTTGGAAAATGCAGAAAATTTAGAAGATGAAGGAATATTCTGTTATAATAAAAGTAAACATAAATCGGTTAACTGTATTCATAATGTATTTAACAAGGTTATTTTTTTAGTAAAGAAAAGCATAAAATTTCTGAAGTCCGACAGGTGTCTAGCTTCAATGTACAGGATGTACTAGTGCCGATGTTGCACAGGTTCCGCTTTTCTTGTTAGTTTATCTATTTTGTCATCTTGATCGTAAAATATGGTGAAAGAGAGAAGGTGAAAAGATGGAAAAGATTCAGCATTTATTTATAGACTTTGAATTTACTATGCCTGAAAAAAGTGTAAGATTCAAAGGGTTTTATCCTGAAATAATTGAAGTAGGCATTGTAGCGGTTGTAAATGATGTGATTAGAGAACAATTTTCTTCTTATGTAGCTCCTCGGAAATTTTCAATTCTTTCTGAACGATGCAAATCCTTTTTACATATAACACAGGAACAAGTGAATAACGGCATCTCTTTTTACGATTTAGTGAAGAAAATAGAGGAGATAAGCATCGGTTTTGAAAATACGGTTGTGACGTGGGGCAATATGGATATGAAGGTGCTGAGAAATAATTATGCAAAAGCGGGACTTCCATTTACTCTACAAAGTAAAGAAGTTGATTTATCGATGGAATATAAACGTTTTTTTGGAGATCAAAATCAAACCGGACTGTGGAAAGCAGTAAAGGAATACGGAAGAGAAGGAATTGGAAAACATCATCGGGCATTAGACGATGCTTTAACGACATATCATATATTCAGACTGGTAGAAAAAGATAAAAAATATTTACAAAAACCAGAGCCGACAACAATTGGTGAACTTATTGATGTAACAAAACTTTTTAATAAGTTTGCTTAAGATCCTTATCCTCACAAATAAAGAGGAAGGCCCCCCTTTATTTGTGGGAAATTCACTTTTAGCCCATGCTATTTTAAAATTTAGTTAAGCGCATATTCTTTTTTTAGTTCGTTTAGATTATGTAAGCTTCGTTGCGCATAGTCAGACGAATCTTCTATCAGTTCACCTTCCATTTTGTTCACCGCTTGCTGCAATGATTCTTTATAGGACGGAATACTGCCTTCATATACTTTGACCATTTGTTTTGGTGCATTCATCTTCTCTTTGTATCCAAGAGCTTTTCGCTCATGAAAAAAAACTCCTTCTACTATTTTTGGATGATGTAAATCACCTTGCATCGGATGCTTTAATACTCCAAGCACTGTAACTAAATAACTTTGTGCACGAATCTCCGTAATTTCACCAATATATTTTCCTGTTTTATAAAGAGCTGTAACAATTGTTCCCGCAGTTAATTCTGACATGATAGAATCCTCCTTTGATCTAATACTATTTAATATTATACTGATTTGATGCATGATAAATAGATAAGAAGGCATAATAATTTTATTTTTACAAACAATAAAAGAAAATGTCTTCGGAGGAAATAATAAAATGAATAAAATTGTCGTTTTCTTTCTATCCATAATATTTCTTGCTGGTTGTGGACAAAAGGAAGTCAGCAAAGTAGAGGTGGAAATGATGAATGATGTTGGTGACTCATTAGGTAAAATTACGTTAACGGAAAAATCATCTGGTGTTATGTTAAATATTGATTTAAAAGGGTTGACGCCTGGCGTACATGGCATTCATATTCACGACGTAGGAAAATGTGAGGGACCTGATTTCCAATCAGCAGGAAATCATTTTAATCCAGATAATAAAGAGCATGGTCTGCTTCATCCAAAAGGAGCTCATGCTGGTGATCTCCCGAATATTATCGTAGAGGATGATGGTTCTGTAAAGGCAGAAATAATGGCGCCTCAAGTGACATTAAAGGACGGAAAAAATTCTTTGTTTACTATAAATGGAACCTCTATTGTAATTACGGAAAATCAAGATGATGGAATGACACAGCCAGCAGGGGCTTCTGGAGCGAGAATTTCTTGTGGTGTTATTAAAAAATAGGCTGTATTAAAGCTAATTGTTGATTTTGATACTTTGTTGATTGGAGCGGAAGGCGTGAGACTCCTGTGGGAAAAGCGAGTCAAAGGGTGACCCCACAGCGTACAGCGCCGAGGAGGTTTCCGGACCGCGCCCGTGGAAAGCGAATGCCTCTCGCTGCAATCAACAGGCAAGTTTAACAGAGCCAAAAAATAAAGCCCCGATTAGCGGGGTTTTTTAAAATGATTCAACTAGTAAAAATATGTTCAGGAAAATAATAAGAACAGCCATAGCCCATGAGATAATTGTAATTATTTTAGAGTTTTTTAACGAGCCCATAATTCTGCTGTTGCTTGTAAATAGAATTAATGGGATTAAGGCAAAGCCAATTCCAAATGATAGCACAACTTGACTAAGAACTAATGCAGTTGTTGGATTAACGCCGGATGCGATGATAATAATCGGCGGGATAATGGTAATAAGCCGTCTTACATAAAGAGGGATTCGATAATGAATAAATCCTTGCATGATAACATCACCAGCCATCGTTCCAACAGAAGAACTGGATAGTCCTGCAATTAATAGCCCTAAGCCAAATAATATTGCAGACAGTGGACTGACCAAATGTTCAAAATGGTGAAAAGCAGCCGATAAGTCTTCTACGTAAATTCCATTTTTATGGAATAATGAACTTGATACAATCAACATTGATGCATTAATGAATCCAGCAATAAGCATCGCAATAAGAATATCAATAAACTCATATCGGAAAATCATTTTTTTCTCTTGCGTTGTTTCGCCGACAATTCTTTTTTGTGTTAAGGCAGAATGAAGGTAAATAGCATGTGGCATAACTGTTGCTCCTAAAATACCGGCAGCAAGCAAAATACTGTCAGTACCTTTAAATTGCGGGGTGAATAATCCATGCAAGACCGAACTCATTTCTGGTTTGGCAAAAAATATTTGAGCAATAAAGGAAAGAACTACGATAAACAACATAGCAGTTATGCCTGCTTCTAAAGAACGGAAGCCTCTTCTTTGTAATTCTAAAATTGCGAATGATCCCACAGCTGCAATAATGCTTGCTTCTATTAATGGAATGCCGAATAGTAAATATATACCGAGTGCTGCGCCGATAAATTCGGCTAAATCGGTAGCGATAATAACTAGCTCACCTTGAATCCATAATCCAATTGATACGGGTTTTGGAAATTCTTCTCTTGCAATTTCCGGTAAGTTTTTTCCAGTAGCGATTCCAAGTTTTGCAGACAATGATTGAATAATAAGTGCCATAATATTCGAGAAAAAGATAACCCATAACAATAAATATCCATATTTAGATCCAGCAGCTATATTTGTTGCAAAATTGCCTGGATCAATATAAGCGATAGCGGCAATAAAGGCGGGACCTAAGAACGGAAGTATTTTTTTTAATCCTGTTATTCTTCCATCGAGAACAGCTTGTGCGGAAGAATGATTTTTATTGCTTAAGGAGTTTTCATTATCCATGCTGTCACCTTGTTTCTATTTGAAATTTTGCTTGATATTAAAAAGTTTCCTAAATACAACTTTATATTAAATCATATTCTGACATAATGGAATTGTCAATGAATTTACAATTTTTTAAGCATTAGGCTGTTTACGTAAAGATTGTAGCTTTTAAACTCGCAGCACGAATACACTTCGCTTTCCGTGGGAGAGCGTCTCGCATACGCTCTCGTGGGGTCTCTTCTTTCTCGCATTCCCACAGGAGTCTACGTGTATTCTGTCAGCTGAGTACTTCTTCTCCCATTTTTTTACGTGAAAACAACAAATTTTGAGAAAACTGCCTAACATTAAAAAACTAAATGGGGACTTATATTAGTCATATGTTTATGACTAATAATTGATGTTTTTTTTGTTTTGGCTATGTTAAAGCTCCTTGTTGATTTTGGCACTATGTTGATTGGAGTGGAAGGCGTGAGACTCCTGCGGGAAAAGCGAGTCAGCGGGAGACCCCACAGTCGAACAGCGCCGAGGAGGCTCCCGGACCGCCCGCGGAAAGCGAACGCCTGGAACGGAAATCAACAGACAAGTTTAACAGAGCCTTTGTTTTATATGTAAAATAAAAAAGTGCTCAAAATTATTTGAGCACTCAGAGTGTAAAACATTAATTCTTCTAATGTTTTTGAATAAAAGCTTCTAAATCATAAATAGCTTGTAATACCTTCTCTGCTGTAATTTCCTCTTTCATTAAATGAATAGATTCTTTTTGTATCGTTGCAGCTTCAGAGACCTTTTTTAATTTATCTATTTCTTGAATTGTGATGCCTAAATCTTTTAAAGTTAACGGCAAAGACAAGGCCTGATAAAAACTTTCTAAATGTTTAATTTCATCCCAGTTTTTTTCTAATGCTAATTGAACTAGTATTCCATAAGCTACTTTTTCTCCATGCAGCAAATGATGCGTTTCTTCTAATATAGTTAATCCATTATGAATAGAATGGGCCCCTGCAATTCTTCCGTATTTATCACCGTAACCGCCAACCATGCCACCTGCAACAATATTCGTTTCCATTACTTTTGTTAATGCGGCAGTAAGATGGCCATCTTTTTGATCATGAACTGCTTGTGCTCCGTGTTCCAGTAATACGTCACGGCATAATTGTGCTGTCTGATGAGCAATAGTTACAACAAGAGGTGTCTCTTCTAGTTCTCGAATAATAACATCCGCTTCATACCATTTTGCTAAAGTATCAGCAATGCCTGCTATAAAGAAATTAGTCGGCGAATCTAATAGAACTCTAGGTTCAAATAAAATCATTAAGGTGCTTTTCGGAAAAATGGAATAATGAGTAAATGTTCCATCATCTGTATAAATAACACTTAGTGGTGTCCAGGCAGCACAAGTGGAAGCTAATGTTGGAATTAATATAGCATCAACATTTGCATCATTTCCAGCTGCTTTTACTAAATCTAATACCTTGCCACCGCCAATCCCAATGATGGCATCAAAGCTATTTTCCCTTACAAGTGCTGCAATACGATTAATTTCAGTTAACGAACATTCCCCATTGTAAGGAATAAACGTTAAAGATGCATACTCAAAAGTATTAGGAAAATAAGGAGAAATAGCATCCCATGATTTTTCTCCATGTACAACTAAACAGTTTTTTTTATTATATTTTTGCAACAGTTCATCTAATTCATTTAAAACACCTGGTTCACATGCATAATAAACAGGTGCTCCTCTTACTTCTATTGCTACCATCATGTCACGTCCTTTTTTTATTAACTGAATCTTAAAACTTGTCCATATGAATGTCAATAAAAAGCTTCTCAGCAGATAGAAATATGTTGGAACGATTTTGTTTATGATAAAATATTGTTAGTGAAAAAGATGTAAGGGTGAATAATAATGAATTTTCAAGAAATGAATATAGAAATGGTAAATGTATTAAATAAGTGGGATCCTTTTCAAATTGGGGAAGGAAACTATGAAACAGAAATTGCGGACTGTATTCAAGCAGTTCACGATTTAGATAATATAAATGCATTAGCGGAAAAAATTCAATCTATTTATGAATTTTCATTTGAAGAATATATTTCAATGGACCAGTGTGTAAATATTTCCAAGCAGCTTCTAGCGATTAAAGATAATGGAGCTTGTTCGCTATAAAAAAATAGGCTGTTTTCATATAGATAGTTGCTTTTAACCCGCAGCCCGAATACACTTCGCTTTCCGTGGGCGAGCGTCGAGCCTCCTCGTCGCATACGCTCCTGTGGGGTCTCGTCTTTCTCGCATTCCTACAGGAGTCTACGTGTATTCAGTCTGCTGAGTACTTCTTCTCCCATTTATTTACGTAAAAAACAACAAAATTTAGAAAACAGCCAAAAATTAAAAAAATAACGTTCATTTTATCAGTAATTTGATATAATAGGTATATTTTAAAAGATAAGAAATTTTGAATTCATTTGAGTATTTAGCTCTAGCGTCTAGACCTTGTGAAAAAAACTTTGCCTCTGAAAGTAAAAAGCACTTTTTGAGTCAAATGAACATTTTTCTTCGGGGATAAACAAGGCGCCTGCGCTTTTTTATTAACCAGGAGGGTTTTTATGAAACTAACAGAAAAAGAAATTGAAATTGCTGAAATATTAGAAAAAAATGCTCGTATTTCTGATGAAGATATTGCCAAAATGATAAATGAGCGTTTAGATGTAACAAAACAAATGATAACGAAGCTGGAAGAAATGAATGTTGTTGTCCGTTATACATCGATTGTCGACTGGTCTAAAGTAGAAGGTCATGAAGGTGTAACAGCAATGATTGATGTAAAAGTAACTCCAAAAAGAGGAGTTGGATTTGATGAGGTTGCGCAAAGAATTTACCGCTTTAAAGAAGTGAAATCTTTATACTTAATGTCAGGGGCATACGATTTGTCCGTGATTATTGAAGGGAATTCCATGAATGATGTGGCAAGATTTGTGTCAGATAAATTATCTACAATTGATTCTGTTTTATCTACAACGACACATTTTATTTTAAAACAGTATAAACATGATGGAACGGTTTTTGAACCAAATGATGATGATAAACGAATAGTGGTGTCACCATAATGAAACAGACAAAAAGTTACGTAGCAAAAAAGGTAGAAGAAATGAAACCGTCGGGAATTAGACGTTTTTTTGACTTAGCTTCGGGCATGGAAGGAGTAATTTCTTTAGGTGTTGGAGAACCTGATTTTGTTACTTCCTGGTCTGCACGTGAAGCAGCAATCCTTTCGCTTGAAAAAGGATATACATCTTATACTGCGAATCCGGGAATGCTGGAGCTTCGCATGGAAATTGCTCATTATATGAAAAAACGATTCCATGTTTCACATAATCCGAAATCCGAAATTATTGTAACCGTTGGGGCAAGTCAGGCAATAGATATTGCCTTAAGAGCAATTCTGAACCCAGGGGAAGAAGTGATTGTATTAGAACCAAGCTTTGTTTCTTATATACCACTTGTAGCACTTGCCGGTGGTGTTCCGGTGGCCGTACAGACATTAAAAGAAAATGATTTTAAAGTGCTGCCGTCACAATTAGAAGAAGCAATAACACAAAACACCAAAGCGATAATGATTTGTTCGCCTAATAACCCAACTGGCTCTACTCTTTCGAAAGAAGAACTAATAGCAATCGCTGAGGTAGCCAAAAAGCATGATTTGCTCGTTATCTCGGACGAAATATATGCAGAACTTAGTTATGATGAAGAGTATACGAGCATGGCAGCAATTGAAGGAATGAGAGATAGAACGATTTTAATCTCAGGATTTTCAAAAGGATTTGCCATGACTGGGTGGCGTTTAGGTTTTGTCTGCGCAGAAGAAGAACTGATTCAAGCAATGCTGAAAATCCATCAATACAGTTTAATGTGTGCTCCGACGATGGCTCAGTTTGCTGGCTTAGAAGCACTTCAAAGCGGTGATAATGATGTAGAAGAAATGAAAAAAAGCTATCGCCGCAGACGGAACTTTATTGTAGACTCATTAAATGAAATGGGACTTACATGTCATATTCCAGGTGGTGCTTTTTATGCATTCCCATCCATTGCTTCCACAGGATATACATCCGAGGAATTTGCAGAAAAGCTTTTACTAGAAGAAAAAGTAGCAGTTGTACCAGGAAATGTATTTGGTGAAAGTGGAGAAGGACATATCCGCTGTTCATACGCTTCTTCATTGGAACATCTCCAAGAAGCAATGAAAAGAATGAAAAGGTTTGTTGAAAATCATTCTTACAAGCTAGTAAAATAATTGTTTATATCCATTAATTAAAAAGGATGGTTCCGTAAAAGGGGCTATTCTTTTTTTTCCAAGGAAAAGATTTCTTCTATCAAAGTGAATAACATTTTGTAATGACTTGTATTCTGTGGTATAATTTTATACTGCGTATAAAAGTAAATTTATAATAAAAATTAGGAGTGTTCTCATGTCAGATAAAATTGAAGTTGGAAGTGTAATTACAGGAAAGGTTACGGGTATTCAACCTTATGGCGCGTTTGTTTCTTTAGATGAAAATACACAAGGACTTGTGCATATTTCAGAAGTAACACACGGCTTTGTAAAAGATATTAATGAATTTTTGAAAGTTGGAGAAGAAGTAAAAGTTAAAGTTCTTTCTATTGATGAAAATGCTGGTAAAATCGGTCTTTCCATCCGTGCAACAGAAGAAGCTCCAGCTCCACAACCAGAAGCAGAAAAAGCAAAAAAAACTCGTGCAAAACGTCAAGCTGCACCAATTAAAGTAGAAGCTGATCAAGCACAAGGTTTTAATACATTAAAAGATAAACTACAAGAGTGGATTGACCAATCAAATCGTAATGATTTAATTAAGAAGTAAGCTTTAAAAACTAAAAAAGCATCATGCATTTGAATGAAAGCTGATATTAAAGGCATAATGACCAAAAACATAAACAGAAAAGTTTGTTGAAGGTAGATATTTAGGGGAAACCCTATCCTTTTTTATCAGCTTTTTTCAAAACTAGTTTAGTGTCTGGCTCCGACGTACAGGATGTACAAGTGCCGGCGTTGCCACAGGACGTGGCGTACTTAGTCGATTTTCCTCTGTGCGCATTTAGCCGGCCGACGCCTAGCCCCTGTGAAAGATAACCTCTTGCCTCTAAAAGGAAAAAACACTTTTTGAGTCAAGAGAACATTTTTCTTCGGGGCTAAGCAAGGCGCCTGCGCTTTTCTTATATGGGAAAGGGGACGGAGCTTCGTCATTTTAAAATGGCAAAATTCCGTCCCCTTTTCATACAAAAAATCCATTAGTGTGGAAAGTAATGAATCCCCGCTTATGAGGGATTATATTATCTAGTGGTTCTTGGTTCAGGTTCTCTAACCATTTCACGGCTTGGTTTAAATAAAAGTCCAAGATTAATTAAACCGGCAATTCCAACAAGACCATAAATGATTCTAGCGATGGCAGAACCTTCTCCGCCAAAGATAACAGATAAAAGATCAAATTGGAAAAATCCAATTAATCCCCAATTTATTGCTCCGATAATGGTAAGTACTAGTGCAATTCTTTGGATTGCGCTCATCTTTGTTTTCCTCCTTTTTATAACTTCCTTGTTAGCTTGATGCAAATATTATGTATTTATGCATTGTTTGTTTATTGTTAGGATTGCTTTTTTTAGAAGGCTGTTTTCGTATAGATTGTTTCTTTTAAACCCGCAGCCTGAATACACTTCGTCCGTTTAGCGAGCGTCGAGCCTCCTCGTCGCATACGCTCCTGTGGGGTCTCGTCTTTCTCGCATTCCCACAGGAGTCTACGTGTATTCAGTCTGCTGAGTACTTCTTCTCCCATTTCTTTACGTAAAAACAACAAACTTTGAGAAAATAGCCTTTAGAAAAATTATATTAATTAATAATAGCTATAAAGCGGAATTTTTGCTTTTGTATCTTTTTTGATTGATAATAAAAAATATGCCAGTATAGCTTAAATAGAAATAAAAGAGATAAAGCTCATTTTTACAGTTGAGGAGGAATAAATGCATGGATAATTTTATGTTTTGGAATCCGACAAAGCTTATTTTTGGGAAAGGACAGTTAGAACAATTAAAAGTTCAACTTGCTCCTTTTGGCAGTAAAGTCTTACTTGTTTATGGTGGAGGCAGTATTAAAAAAAATGGGTTATATGATAAAGTATGCAGTATATTAGCGGAGAATGGGAAAGAAGTATTTGAACTTCCTGGTGTAGAACCGAATCCACGTTTAACTACGGTGCAAAAAGGGGTAGATATTTGCAAACAAGAAGGCATTGACTTTCTATTAGCAGTTGGCGGTGGAAGCGTGATAGATTGTACAAAAGCGATTTCGGTTGGTGCAAAATATGACGGCAATCCATGGGATATCGTAATAAGAAAAGCAACACCGACAGAAAGCATTCCTTTTGGGTCGGTGTTAACACTTGCAGCAACAGGTTCTGAAATGAATGCAGGTTCTGTTATTACGAATTGGGAAACGAATGAAAAATACGGCTGGGGCAGTCCGTTGACATTCCCTGTATTTTCTATCTTGGATCCTGAGAATACATACACTGTACCGAAAGATCAAACCATTTATGGGATTGTTGATATGATGTCTCATGTATTTGAACATTATTTCCATTTGGAAGAACATACGGAGTTTCAAGATTATATGTGTGAATCTTTACTGAAAACGATCATGGAATTTGGTCCAAAACTTGTAAATGATTTAGAAAACTATGAATATCGTGCCACTATTTTATACTGTGGAACAATGGCGTTAAATGGAATGGTGAATATGGGATATCAAGGAGACTGGGCAACCCATAATATAGAACATGCAGTTTCTGCTGTATATGATATTCCGCATGGGGGCGGCTTGGCGATTCTTTTCCCAAATTGGATGAAACATAACTTGTCTGTTAAACCAGCCCGATTTAAACAATTAGCTGTCCGAGTATTCGGTGTAAATCCTGAGGGAAAAACAGATGAAGAAGCTGGATTAGAAGGAATTGAGAAATTAAGAACGTTTTGGAACAGCATCGGTGCACCGTCTAAACTAGCTGATTATGATATTAATGACAGCAAGTTAGGCCTTATGGTAGATAGAGCCATGGCTAGAGGTGAATTTGGCCGTTTTAACGTATTAAATGCTGCTGATGTAACAGCCATTTATAAAGCATCTTTATAAGGCTGATATAGGGCCAAGTGCTTCATCTCTATCATCTACAATAGAAAGGGAGAGTCCATCTCCTACTGGGACTAACTGTTTTTTATCATTTATTATTTTTTAACAAGAAACCATAAAATTAGATGAGTGTCTAACTCCAGCGCCTAGCCCCTGTGAAAAATAACCCTTTGCCTCTAAAAGTAAAAAGCACTTTTCGAGTCAAATGAACATTTTTCTTCGGGGCTGATCAAGGCGCTTCCGTTTTTCTTTGTATTCTTGAATAAAAAGTGAAAGAATAAAAAAAGTCACTATGAATGCGCTTACATTCGAAGATCTTTCTTGATTAGTTTTCATACATTCGTTAAAGTGAAATAGGAAGCAAAAATAATAATATGGAGGATCATTTATGACACACGTTCGTTTTGATTACTCAAAGGCACTTAGTTTCTTTGGAGAACATGAAATTACATATTTAGAAGATGCAGTGAAAGTTGCTCATCATTCATTACATGAAAAGACAGGCGCAGGTAATGACTTTTTAGGATGGATTGACCTGCCGGTAGATTATGATAAAGAAGAATTTTCTCGTATCGTAAAAGCAGCAGAAAAAATTAAAAATGATTCTGAGGTACTACTTGTAATTGGTATCGGAGGATCTTATTTAGGAGCACGTGCGGCTATTGAAATGTTAAATCACAGCTTCTATAATGCGTTATCAAAAGAAGAAAGAAAAACACCGCAAATTGTATTTATCGGAAAAGATATCAGTTCTACTTATATGAGTGATGTAATTGATTTCTTAGGAGATAAAGATTTTTCTATTAATGTTATTTCAAAATCTGGAACTACGACTGAACCTGCAATCGCTTTCCGTATTTTCCGTAAATTACTGGAACAAAAATACGGAAAAGAAGAAGCAAAAGGTAGAATTTATGCAACAACAGATAAAGCAAGAGGTGCTTTAAAAACATTAGCGACAGAAGAAGGTTTTGAGTCCTTTATCATTCCTGATGATGTTGGCGGACGTTATTCTGTTTTAACACCAGTTGGATTATTGCCAATTGCTGTAAGTGGTGCGGATGTTGAAGCAATGATGAAGGGTGCTGCGGCTGCAAGAGAAGATTTCAGTAACTCTGAATTAAAAGATAATATTGCATATCAATATGCAGCAGTACGCAATGTCCTTTATAACAAAGGAAAAACAATTGAAATGTTAATTAACTACGAGCCAGGCTTACAATATTTTTCTGAGTGGTGGAAACAATTATTTGGCGAAAGTGAAGGAAAAGACCAAAAAGGTATTTATCCGTCTTCTGCCAATTTCTCAACAGACCTTCATTCATTAGGACAATACGTGCAAGAAGGACGTCGTGATCTGTTTGAAACAATTGTAAAAGTAGACAAACCTCGTCATGAATTAACAATTGAAGCAGAAGAAAACGACTTAGATGGACTAAATTATTTAGCTGGTAAAACAGTTGATTTTGTTAATAATAAAGCGTTCGAAGGTACGTTATTAGCACATACAGATGGTGGAGTACCAAACTTAGTCGTTACTATTCCAGAAATGAATGAGTACACATTTGGATATTTAGTGTACTTCTTCGAAAAAGCATGTGCAATCAGCGGCTACTTATTAGGTGTTAATCCATTCGATCAACCAGGAGTAGAAGCATATAAAGTAAATATGTTTGCACTACTTGGCAAACCAGGCTTTGAAGAGAAAAAAGCAGAACTAGAAAGCCGTCTGTAATAAACAAGAGCATATACCTTGTGTTTCATATTCTATTTGGAATGTGGAATCGGGTATATGCTCTTTTTATATTATGCTCTGTTAAATGATCATGTTGTTTATAGTAAGGGAATCTGTGAGACTCCTGCGGAAAAAAGGGGCTAGAAGACCCTGCAAGACTCGGCGCTCGTACCGTGAAAAGCAGCGATAAGCTTCGGAAAACCTCTTTTAATAGAACTTATTTTCAGGGTAGACACTCATACAATAAAAATTTGCACCATGGCGCATGAAAAGAAGCAGTATCCCTATTTTTTAGCGCAGAGCAGCTGGCATATACGAAGACTCCTATGGGATTAGCGGGATAGCCGAGACCCCGCAGGAGCGCTAGCGACGAGGAGGCTCGACACCCAACCCATGGAAAGCGAAGTGTATGTCGGCTGCGGACTACTCACAAGAACATCACACTTTTCAGGGGAGTCTAATTATTAAATAAGTTGTGTAAAAAGGATTAATATTTGTCCACAACCAAAATATTATGTAATTACAATTAGTTGATCATTAGTTTCTATTAAAAAAGAAGCATCAGGATTAATAAATGATGTTTCTCCTCTTTTAATTCCTAGGAGTAAGTGTCCTTCTTTTAATAATTGTGCACTTAATGTGACAAAATCCATGTCTTCAAATATTCCCCACTTGTTTAATGGTATAATTTCCAGTTTCTTATTTTGTACTTGATAAAGTAAATCAATAAATGTTGTCAGTGTATTTTGTACCTGTAAACTGCTGTGCATCACAAGACTTGTTAAACGATTGGACTGTATAATTTCATCTGCTCCAGCTCTTCTTGCATTAGATACTTGCTCTGCTTTTAAAATTTCAACTATGCATAGAGTAGATGGGTTTAACCCTTTAATGGCTAAAAGGGTTAAGATGGAGCTCATATCAGCATGTAGTTCATCTTTGCTTTGATCAGATGTAATCATCACTTTATCGGCAACGGTGATATTGGCCATCAGCAAAGTACTGTCGAGGTTAGGGTTTCCTTGGATAAAATGAATCGCTTCTGGTAAAGGGTTTGTTTGCAATGACTCATCAATTAACGTAATAGAAGATTTTATTTGTTCCTGTAATAAAGAGTAGATAAGTGCTTTTGAGCGTTCATTCCAGCCAACTATTACTACATGCTTTTTCCCTTTATAAGTAGATTTCCCTTCCATAAAAGCATTTTGTTTGGAAACTGCTGCTGTAGCTAATGTTACAAAATAAGTAGATATAAAACCAACACCAACAAAAATTAGTAGAATTCCGGTTATTTTTCCTAAAAATGTTTCAGGAACAGAATCACCATAGCCAACTGTAGATATTGTGATAATCGCCCACCAAATGCCATCGAAAAAAGTAGGGAACTTCGTCGGTTCTATAAATGTGATGGCAATTCCAAATGTAGTAATGATGAGAACAACAATAAATAAGATTCTTAATGTCATCGGTAAGCGTAAAAAGGCGGTTAAAACGTTATTTGGCAATAGGTTCACCTCTATTAAAGCATGAATTTTTTTAAAAGATAAGAAAGTATAAAATTTCGAACCTAGTTTAGTGTCTAGCTCCAGCGCCTAGCCCCTGTGAAAGATAACCTCTTGACTCAAAAAGTAAATAGCACTTTTTGAGTCAAGAGAACATTTTTCTTCGGGGCTGAGCAAGGGCGCCTGCGCTTTTCTTATATAAGTATGGACAAACTCAACAGCTTTCAGACTGATTGTTCGGATTGTAAAGCAAGTGCTGATAAAATGGAAACATAAATTAGTGAAAAAACATAGAAATAACTTGCTCTGAGAATGTACAATAAGATGAAGTCTGTAATCGAAAAAAACTAAAGAAGACTTAGCCAATGCATTACTTGACGTTAATCTATAATCAATATATACTTACTTACATAAAGTAAGTGTTGAAGGTAATAAAAAACTTGACTGTTCCTCTAGCTTTTACACAAAATAAGAAGAGAAAACATGCTAGCGGAAAAAGGAGATTATAAATATGAAAAAAGAAGTCATCAATCTTCTTCAAAATAAAATGGAACTAATTCAAATAAATGATGCAAATAATTTATGTCTTGTTGGACCAGTAAAGCTGCCGGTACAATTAGACGATAAGGTAATAACATTTCAATGGTATACATGGCTTCCTGTTGAGAAAAATCAAACAAAAGAAGAACTATTGGAGATACTGCCTGCTTTAAAGTTAGCTGATTATCAACAGTCTTCTGTGCTTGTATATGGAGATTTTAAAGAGTCTGATGATGCATTAATTCGTATGCATAGCATTTGTCATACAGGAGATATATTTGGAAGCAAACGTTGTGATTGCGGCTTTCAATTGCGAGAAGCAATGAAAATGATCGTTGAGAATGGCAGCGGAGCATTATTTTATCTTGCTGATCATGAAGGTAGAGGCATTGGCTTATTTTCTAAATCTTTAGCGTATCTTTTGCAGCAAGAAGGATTAGATACAGTAGAAGCGAACCATGCACTTGATTTTTCAGATGATCTTCGCAGCTATGAAGAACCAATAAAAGTTCTTCAGTTTTTACGTCAAAAACAAGTAAAACTGATTACAAACAATCCGAAAAAGTTAGAAGCATTAAAATCTTTAGGACTAACGGCGAAAGAAAATATTCCCATTTGGGGAGATGTCTCCGAATTTAATGAAAACTATTTAAAAACAAAAGTTCAAAAATCGGGTCATATTCCAGTAAACGAAAAAATCGGTATGTTATAAGGGAGAAAAAGGATGAAAAAAGATCAGGATTTTATGAGAATGGCATTAGATCTTGCAGAAACGGCAAAAGGAAAAACCAATCCAAACCCGGTTGTCGGTGCAATCCTTGTGAAAGATGGCGTTATCGTCGGGTCAGGCATCCACCGGAAGGCCGGAGAACCGCATGCAGAGGTGCATGCCTTTAACATGGCAGGCGAGCATGCACTTGATGCAACATTATATGTAACGCTTGAACCATGCTCTCATTATGGCAAAACACCTCCTTGTGCAACGCTTGTGAAAGAGTCTGGTGTCAAACGAGTAGTTGTTGCAACAGAAGATCCTAATCCTGCTGTAGCTGGAAGAGGTATAAACCTGCTTAAAGATGCTGGAGTTGAGGTTGAAGTGGGATTATTGAAGGCGGAGGCACAAAAAATAAACGAACGGTTTATTCATAATATGGTTCATGAAACTCCTTTTGTTATTTCAAAGGTTGCGATGACATTAGACGGCAAAATTGCTGCATATACTGGGCACAGTCAATGGATTACAGGAGAAGAAGCAAGGCAGGAGGTTCATTATTTACGTAATGAAGTGGATGCCATCCTAGTTGGAGTCGGAACTGTTTTGGCTGATAATCCTAAATTAACAACACGATTAAGCATTCCTTCCAAAAATCCGGTTCGTATTATTATGGATTCGAAGCTTCGAACACCTGTTGATGCAAATGTAGCTGACTGTTCTCAAGCTGCAACGATAATTGTTACAACAGAAGATGCAAATAATGAAAAAGCCAAGGCATTAGCTGCAAAAGGAGTCCAAATTATTACTGTTTCTTCAGAAGACGGCAAAATCAATAGTAAAGAAGCTTTAAAATATTTATATAAAGAAGGAATTACCGATATTTTGTTAGAAGGCGGAAGTGAAATAAACGCAAGCTTTTTGCGAGAAGGACTTATTCAAAAGTATATCATCTATGTTGCACCGAAAATTCTCGGCGGCAAAAACTCATATACACCATTTAGGGGCGATGATGTAGAAACGATACATGAAGCAGTTGAATTAAGTTATGAAACCGTTGAAAAAGTTGGTTCTGATTTAAGAATCACTGCCTATCCTATTGGTTAGCAAAGTCATGGCTATAAAAGAACATTTCAGATGAAAGTAACGGAAAGAGTGGAAGAAATGACGGTACTATATACAGATGTTTGTATAGTTGGTGCAGGTCCAGGGGGAGCATTATTAGCTTACTTATTAGCACGAGAAAATATTTCAACTTTATTGTTAGAACGTCATCAAGATATTAACAAAGAGTTCCGAGGAGAACATTTAAATGAAGAAGGAGAAAAAGTCCTTCAATATGCCGGATTGTATGAAAAGTTAGAAGACATAGGCGTTTTATTAATGGATCGAGTGGAATATGTTAATAAAGGCAAGATAATAAAAAACATCTTACCTAATCAAAATAGCAGTCATACAGGTATACATGTTCCACAAAACCATCTATTAAAATTACTTTTAAAAGAAGCAAGTCAATTTCTTTCTTTTCAGCTAAAGATGAATAGTAAAGTAGTAGATGTTAGAAAAGATGAAAATCATCATTATCGTGGAGTCACGGCAATAATAGATGGAGAAAAAGTAGATATTGAAAGCAACATTATAGTTGCTGCGGATGGGAGATTCTCCACTATAAGAAAAAAGGCAGCATTTCCTTTTACAACGATTAAACATGGATATGACTTATTATGGGCGAAAATACCTGCTCCTGCTAATTGGAAGCCGACGATAAAGATTGGGCTTGTTAATGATCAGCAAGTCGCTTTATTTACTCAATTTGGAGGATGTATTCAAATTGGATGGAATATTAAAGAAGATGAATACCCACAATTAAAAAAAGGTTCGTTTGATTTCTTTATTAAAGGTCTTATACAAGCATTTCCCGAATTGGAAGAAACAGTGACCAAACATATTCGTTCATGGAAAGATTTTGTATTACTGAAGGTAGAAAGTTCAAAAAGTCCTCAATGGGTGAAAAATAATGTTGTATTGATGGGAGATGCAGCTCATACAATGAGTCCTACTGGAGCATTTGGTTTAAACAGTTCTTTAAAAGATGCAGAGGCTCTTGCCAAAGTTATTAAAGCGATTCAGTTCGAAAATCAGCCATGTTCTTACTTAAAGCACTATGAAAAAATTAGAAAAGAAGATGTAGATGCTATTCAATTAGAACAGCTAAAACGAGAAGCAAGTTTTAAAGAAAATTTTATTCCATAAAATGAACCTTAATTTGTTCAGTGGAGGAGTTAAAATGAAGTTTGGATTTGATATTGATGATACACTAATTAATTTAAGAGAATATGCTTTTCAGCTATATAATCAAAAGTTGAATAAGAATCTTGATTTAAGTGTATTTCAAGCAATAAAAACAGTAGGAATACATGAACCATTCGGATTGCTTGCACATGAAGGAAAAGCATTATGGAATTCCATGAGGGAAGAGATTTATTTTACAAATTGTCCGCCATTCCCTATGGCAGTAGAAGTGCTGAATGAGTTGGTAAACAATGGACATGAAGTATATTATATTACAGCAAGAAATAAACAGTTTGCAGTGCAGACAAAAGATTGGATGAAACAACTAGGATTTCCGATTAGCGAGGAACATTTTTATTGTGGAATGGAAGATCATGAAAAAATACATGTTATCCATCGTTTAGAGTTGGATTACTACTTCGATGATAAGCCGGCAGTATTACATACACTTTTAGATACGTCGATTAATGTGTATGTAAAAGACCAGCCTTATAATAAAGAATTAAATATTAATAGAATAAAAGATTGGTCAGAGTTGCCACAGCTGCTAAAACAAAAAGGAAGTCAGGCTTAATAACAGCCGACTTCCTTTTTATAATTAAAGCTTCATTCCCATTCTACTTTTGTACCTTTTGATTAAAAGTTGACAGTCTACACTTACAATTCCTTCAATTGCATATAATTTGTCTGTTAAAAATGCTTCCATTTCTTGATTATCGGCAAAGATGCCATGCATATGCAATTTACTTGGACCTGTCATATGATAAAGACTCGAAACAGCAGGTTCAAGCGATAAAAGGTCCGCAACATGTTCTAAATATTTTGGTTCTACATCTACGTTAAAAAAAGCAGATACAGTCATCCCTATTTTTGTTGGGTTGATAACTGTGGTGAATTTTTCAATAATTCCTTGCTCCATTAATGTTTGAATTCTCATTTGTACCGCTACACGGGAAATACCGACAGATTTTCCGATATCTGTATATGAAAGGCGGCTGTTTTCATGAAGCAATGCTAATATGGCTTGATCTGTTTTATCCAATGTAAAGCTAGGAATTTGAAAGTCATTTGACATAAAATTCTCCTCTTTTTTTCAAGTCTTTAAATATGTGGAACAACAAGTCCGCCATAAAGAAAAGCAAGAATAATTACTAATGCAGGATGCAGTTTAACCTTTTGGAATAATAATAATGCAATAACAGCAATTGCTATCGTTTGAAAAAGTCCTAATGAATCATGTGATTCTTGAAAAAAATCAAATGTAAGCATAACCATAAGAGCTGTGATGACTGGTTGAACCATTATAGTCATTCCTTTAACAATTGCTGAATCTCTATGTTTACTCATTACGTTTAGCAAGAAAATAAGCGCAGCTGCAGATGGTAAAACAGTGGCTATTAAGGCAATGAGAAAACCTGGCCAACCACCCATTCCGTAGCCAACATAGGCAGCAACCTTTGTTGCAATTGGCCCTGGTAAAGCATTTCCTAATGCAAGCATACTGGAAAATTCTGCATTAGACAGCCAGTTGTATCGATTAACAATCTCTTCATACATTAATGGAATAGATGCAGGACCGCCTCCATAACCAAGCAGATTTGCTAGAAGAAAACTTAAAAATAGGCTTATTAATATCATCCTTTACGCACCTCTTTCTTTCTTTGAAATACTTTTTCTTTAATTTTAAAATGGAAAGCTCCATATATTAAAGAAATTAAAATAACGATTGCTGGATGAATAGAGATGGTTTGGATAAGGATTAAACAAACAACTGATAATAATATTCCAATATATATTCCTAACCCTTTGACAGCTTTTTCCCCAAACTCGTATGCCATTATTCCCAACATCACTGCAATGACCGGTTGTACAGCAGAAATCATGCCTCTAACAATTGGGGAGTTGCTTAATTCATTAACGAAGGTGATTAATAATACCATCGCTAAACAAGTAGGAAGAATATGCGCTAAAACGCTGACAATGGCACCAAGAGGTCCTTTTACCTTGTATCCTAAATAAGCAGCCATTTTAGTAGCAATGGGTCCTGGCAGCGTATTTGCAATGGCTAATACTTCACCAAATTCATCATTATTAACCCATTTAAAACGATTAACCGCTTCATGGCGAATAAGTGGAATAACAGAAGGTCCTCCTCCAAAACCAAAAAGTCCTGATCGCATCATTCCAATAATAAGTTCTTTATATAACATCACTTTCTCCTTTCGATATGATAACGTTTTGTAATTTTTTAAAAATAAAGAGAAACAATACGTAAATATAATAGCATATTTTATGTGGATAAATAATAAAAAATGAGAAAAATAATTACAGTTTGCTTTTTGATTTTTGTAGATTCTATATAAAAAAAGAATACGTGGTGCTGCAAAAACGGAAAAAGCAAATTTAGTGATTCAAAATGCAAATATCGAAATGTTTTTACTGGAGAGTTAATGCAAGGAGATATCGCAATAGCAGATGATACGATGGGGAATACTTTTTATGTTTATCTGTTGTTCCGACATTAAAATTAAAAGGCAAAGGACTATTTAATTTTGAATCTTTCTCTTATATATCAGTTGAAGTTTAAAAAAGGATTGAAAAGATTGCTGCATAAATCTTTTCAACCCTTTTTTTAGTTGGCTAAACTTCCTGCAATGAAGTAAATCTTGCATAAAAAAGAGGTTGTCCAAATTTTAAGGCAACCTCAAAAAAATATATAGTAAAGAGGGGAAACTCTTAACAAGTATTATCTTAAAAGATAATTATGAAAAAATAATGAACAAATTATGAATAGATGAATAAAATTTAAAAAATATTCTTTGCTAGTATACAGAAATCCAAAAAAAACCTTCATAAATTGGTCATAATTATTTGGTATATTTCATGTAGGATGAAATTAAAGTGTATAAAAGCTAATAATAAGGAAAAGATGGAAGTATAATAAATGGAACCAATAGCTAATTCTGATATTAAATACCGTGTTTTGAAAACGCTCTCTTTTAATAATTGGATATGAATTATTAGTTAATCTACTTACCATTAAGGAGTGGATAGAAATGGAAGAACAACGAAATTTTTTAAAAGGATTAAAATGGGGAGTTATTATTAGTATACCTCTTTGGATTTCCTTTTTCGGCTGGTTAAAAATGATATACCTTATAATTTGACGATAAGCAGTCCACTTTTGGCTTTTAAGGATAGGAAGATGATTTATTATTTTCATGGATGTGATTTTGCTAAAAAGTTACATTTAAACAAATATTCGAAAAAAACCTCCTAAGTGTAGAGGTTTTTTCTTATTTAAACTAATGGAATGAATCTATTCAAAAATAATAATGTTCTATTTATAGAAACTAAACTGACAACAGGCCATTTGTGTCAGCAACTCTTAATCAATTAGTATTGTCAGTGGAGGTTAGCTCATCTAGTTTGATTTCGATTTTTTGTTACTTGTTTTTATTTTCCTTTCAGGTCCAAGTATATTTTCTTGACAGGATAAGCAAAGAAATAGTATTATTATCTCGAATTCAAGATATTTTAAATCGAAATTAGGAGGTAAAACACGATGCAATCAATTGATCCAGCTGCTTTATCGGCAAAAGAAGTCTATAAATTCTTCATAGGAAGCATTATTCCAAGACCAATCGCATTTGTGACAACGTTGACAGAAGGAACTATTTTAAATGGAGCACCGTTTAGCTTCTTTAATATTGTTTCTTCTGATCCACCTATTCTTTCGATTGCGGTGCAAAGAAAAGAAATGATACAAAAAGATACAGCACGTAATATTCAGCAAACGAAAGAATTTGTGATTCATATTTGTGATGAAGATAACATCGAGAAAATAAACGAAACGGCAGCAAATTTTCCAAGTGATATAAGCGAAATAGAAGAAGCGAAATTACAACCAGTTGATAGTTGGCTGATTTCAACACCAGGAATTATGGAAGCGAAAATTAGAATAGAATGCAAACTGGAAAAAATAATAACGATTAATAATGAGGAAGGAAAACCTGCTTGTGATCTAATATTAGGTCGTGCAGTTTATTTTCATATTTCAGATGATTTGTATAAGGATGGAAAAATCGATGCAAAACGTTTAAAACCCGTCAGCAGGATGGCTGGAAATGATTATAGTAAACTTGGCGAAACATTTACAATCGAAAGACCAAAACTAATATAGGAGAGGAGCACAAGATTTGAAACATATTTTTAAAAAAGGGAGAAATCCCCATAAACCCGTTCTTTTATTATTGCATGGTACAGGTGGAAATGAACAGGATTTACTTCCACTTGCAGATATGGTGGATCAAGAAGCGTCTGTATTAAGTGTTCGTGGAAATATTTTAGAAAATGGAATGCCTCGTTTTTTTCGTAGATTGGCTGAAGGCCTATTTGATGAAGAAGATTTGGTTTTTCGTACAAAAGAGCTTCATGCCTTTTTAGATGAAAGTGCAGAAAAATATGGGTTTGACCGAAATAACATTGTTGCAATTGGCTACTCTAATGGCGCAAATATTGCTGCAAGTATTTTATTTCATTATGCAAATGGATTAAAAGGAGCTATTCTTCATCATCCGATGGTGCCGCTCAAAGGAATAGAACTTCCAAATCTATTTGATTTGCCAGTTTTTATTTCAGCAGGAAATAATGATCCAATCTGTCCATTAAAAGAATCAGAAGAATTACAAGACTTATTAGAAAAAGCAGGCGCAGCTGTTGAAATGCATTGGGAAAATTTTGGACATCAGTTAACAAGAACAGAAGTGGAAGCTGCTGCAAAATGGTTTCAGCAATATTTTGTTTAAAAGTTAGGAAGCTGCCCAGGGATAAATCGGGACAGCTTCTATTAAATCGTTATTACCGTAAATCTTTTGCCGGAAATCCTTGTTTTTTCAGCATTTCAGCAATACTTGGATAATAGGGTTGATTATAGAAGGAGGCAATACGTTCTGTCCAGTTGGCTTCTTTGTCTCCACGATTCCTTAAATACTTATTAAATGTTTCATTATAAGATTGTAATAAAGGTAGTTGATCTTTATCATAATGTTCTTTATGCATAATGCTTTCTTTTGGCAAACGTGGTTTCACCCCAGGGTCTTCTGCAGGATAGCCAAGGCATAAACCGGAAATTGGGATAACATATTCAGGTAATTGTAGAAGCTCAATCACTTGCATGGAATTTCTTCTAATTCCGCCAATTGCAACAATTCCTAATCCAAGTGATTCAGCAGCGGCTATTGCGTTACCCATGGCAAGTCCCACATCCGTTGCCCCAACTAATAGCGCATCTACATCATCCACTGCTTGCATTTTTTTATTTTCTAACTCACTGGCAAGTTTTGCACGATAAAAATCTGCACAAAATACTAAAAAAACAGGTGCTTCGTTAATATGCTGCTGATTGCCGCATAGCTCTGCAAGTCGTTCTTTTCGTTTTATGTCTTCAATGACAATAATAGATACTTGTTGGCCATTAATCCAAGATGGGGCAGCTTGAGCTGTTGTTATAATCGTATCTAATAGGTCAGAGGATACAAGTTTTTCTGTGTATTTTCGATAAGAACGATGATTTTTTAATGTTTCAATAACGTTATTCATCTAAAAACTCCTTTATTTATGTACTAATTATTATCTTAACAAACTTCATCCTAATTGAGATAATTTTTTGTTTGGATCATTAAAAAGCAAATGCTATTGTTCTCGTATTAAAATTTTCTGTAAAATAAAAGAGAGAGGAGAGATGAAGATGAAAGCGCAAATGATAAAAGAATTTGGAGATTCGTCTGTATTTCAATTAGTGGAAACAGAAAAACCAGAAGTTATTTCTGGACATGTGTTAATTAAAGTAGCTGCAACAAGTGTAAATCCGATTGATACAAAGGTAAGAAGCGGAGCTGTTCCTGCTGCTGCACCGGAGCTTCCTGCCATTATACATGGAGATGTAGCCGGCATTGTAGAAGCAGTTGGAGAGGGAATAACTGACTTTAAAGTCGGCGATGAAGTGTTTGGTTGTGCAGGCGGTTTTAGAGGAACTGGCGGCGCACTTGCACAATATATGCTTGCTGATGCAGCATTGCTGGCACATAAACCAAAAAATATTTCCATGGAGGAGGCTGCTGCCATTCCATTAGTAGCAATCACTGCTTGGGAAGCTATATTTGAAAAAGGGAAATTAGCAGCCGGACAAGACATACTAATTCATGGTGCAACTGGTGGTGTCGGGCATATAGCTATTCAGCTGGCAAAATGGGCAGGAGCAAAAGTGTATACAACTGCTTCTTCCCCAAAGAAAATGGAATTGGCAAAGGAATTAGGTGCGGATGCTGCGATAAATTATAAGGAACAATCGGTGCAGGAATATGTAGAGCAATACACGAATGGAAAAGGATTTTCTGTTGTATTTGATACGGTAGGCGGAAAAAACTTAGACTATTCATTTGAAGCAGCTGCAATTAATGGAACCGTGTTGGCGATTGCGGCAAGATCTACTCATGATTTATCCCCATTACATAGTAAAGGATTATCCTTGCATGTTGAGTTTATGCTGTTGAAAATATTAAATAAAGAGAAACGTAAAGATCACGGTGCTGCATTAACGAAAATAGCCACCATAATAGAAGAAGGCAAGCTTCGTCCACTTATTGATAAAAAAGTGTTTACTTTTGATAATGTGTCAGAAGCTCATGATTATTTACAATCAGGTAAAGCAATAGGAAAAATCATTTTGAAAAATACATGGTGAAAAGAAGAAGACATTCAGCATAATTAAACTGGATGTCTTCTTTTTCATCATTTTACCACTTTAATAATGCTGGCTTTGCTTGTATTGTTGGCGGCATCTGTTGCTGTTGCATAAATCTTTGTGTTTACTTTTTGCGGTTTAATAGTAAATCTGAATCTTCCTTTTTTATCCGTAGTTCCCCAACCGATTTTTTTATTATTTACTTTCAGAATAACATGGGATGAGCTTTCAGCTTTTCCTGTTACCATTTTTGAAGTCGATTTGACTTTATCTAATTTTGGAGCAGAAGGGGCTGTTTTATCCACCACTGTGACTTTTTTCTTCTCACTTAATGCATGTAAATAATTTGTATACATAACTTCAAGTTTTGTACCGGCTTTTTGATGCGGTATATTAATTGTAAATTGCCCGTTATTATCAGAAACAGCAGAATTAAGGAGTGTTGCTCCTTTCTTAATCATAACATTAACATTTGCCGGTGCTTTTCCTGTAATGGATTTATCATTATCATCAATCTTATTAACGGACGGTGCATCCACCTTTTTTGTTATGTAAGCAGACGAAATATAACCAGTATACTTTCCATTAGAAGTTTTTACTGGATACCAGACAAATTGATTAGAGATATTAGGATCAGAATCATATACGAAAGTGCCATCAATCACTAAAGTCGCATTTTTTGCTAATTTGTGGATGGACTTAGACGTATTTGCCTCTTTTCTTAAACGAACATGATCATTTATTGTTACTACTTTATCCCCTTTATTTAAGGAATAGATGGATTCATGTAATTCCGATTGAAGATTATAGTTCAATGTTTGAAAAATAATATTATCTTCAGTATCAGGATTATATTGAAAATCTTCTTTAATTAAAGGAATAGGTGATAGGGTATGACTACTTAAAAAGCTATGTTCATATAGCTGGCGCAATACTTTTTCCTGATAAGCTTCTGAATTTATGTTCCCTGTGCTCTGAACAATCGGACTATTAATCGGCTTTGTACCGTTATAGGCCATAATTGGAAAATACCAGCTTTCCAATACTTGTTTATTTGCTCCGGAAATTTTTGGCAAATCGGTTCGATCATACATACTATTTAATATTTCTATGCCTGTTGAAATATTATAAACGATATCTGTTTTTAATCTTTCTTGATCATAATTTGTTTGGTTGGTAATTTGCATTAAGCCAATTCCACCATCTGCAGATATACTGGCTTCCCCGTTATCTTTAAATTGTTTCCAATCACTTTCTTGAGTAGCAATTGCTTTTGCCACCTCAGGAGGAATACCTGCTTTTAATGAGGTAGTTGTTAATAAGCAATTTATTTGCTTATTGGAGGGGTTTTGTCCTTGAAGGATGTTGCCACATTCCGTGCTATCTTCTGCAGCTGCTATAGAGACGGAATGAGATAATAAATAAAGTCCAAATAGAAGACTTAAGCTGACTTTGAAAATTTTGTTCATGAATGAAATATCCCCCTGTTTTTCCTGATAAATTCCTATTCTATAATTCTACTATATTTAGATGGATATAAAAGCTGGGAAATGAAAAAAATATTGGGAAATTATTGACTTCATATCGAAACTGCTTTTTCGTAAAAATTTCAGTTGAGAAAATGCAGATAAGCGAAAAAAAATCAATATGCACCGAATAAAATAAGTTGAAAACATACAAAATACATACGTATTTAATTACTAAGGAGGTCATGTATTTTGAATAAACCAAACCAAGATAATCGCTTAGATAATGTGGAAAAGCTGCAAGATATGGCAGAAAATACAGTTGAAAATATCGAAAAATCGGAACAAACATTATCATTTGCTGGTGAAGAAGAAAAAGCACAAATTGAACAAAAAAATAAAAGACGGGAACAATCTCTTCAAGCATTTAAAGAAGAGATAAAAGATGAAGCATCTGATCGGGAAAATGGCTATCAATAAAGTGAAACTTATTATAAACAAAAAATACACCTTGAGAGGTGTATTTTTTGTAAAAGAATGAATAAATCTTTGAAGTTACATAGATGTTCAGCTTCAGCGCTGAAGCTTTTCTTTTAAGATAATCGGTTGCTGTAATCTTCAAACTTAAATTGTCTTACCACTTTAATACCTTCTTCATCATTGTAAGATGCTATGGAAGGTAGGTTTACACCATTAAACATATGGTTCTTTACCATTGTGTAATGTGCCATATCACAGAATATTAATTTATCTCCTGGTTTTAACGGTTCTTTAAATGAATAGTCGCCAATAACATCTCCAGCTAAACAAGTCATTCCGCCAAGTCTGTATGTGTATTCATTTTCACTAGGCATTCCTGCATCAATAATATTTGGTCTGTATGGCATTTCTAGTACATCTGGCATATGACATGTTGCAGATGTATCTAAGATAGCAATATCCATCCCATTATTCACAATATCAAGAACAGTTGTAGCCAAGTAGCCAGTATTTAAAGCAATTGCTTCACCTGGTTCTAAATAAACGTCGACATCGTATTTTTCTTTTATGAACAAAATAGTCTCAACAAGCGTTTCAATATCATAATCAGGTCTCGTAATATGATGTCCGCCGCCAAAGTTGATCCACTTCATTTTTTTAATGTATTCGCCAAACTTTTCATCGACCACTTTAATCGTGCGTTTTAACGTATCAGAATTTTGTTCGCACATTGTATGAAAATGAAGACCATCAATGCCATCTAATTCTTCTGGTTTAAAGTTGTCCAATGTCACGCCGAATCGTGAGTAGGGAGCACATGGATTATAAAGTTGTGTTTCAATTTCTGAGTACTCTGGATTAATACGAAGACCTGTTTCGATTTTTTTGCCAGCGTTTTTTACTTTATCTTTAAAACGATTCCACTGATCAAATGAATTAAAGACAATATGATCTGTATATTGAAGCAATTCGTCAAACTCACTGTCCACGTATGCTGGTGCATATGCATGAACTTCTTTGCCCATCTTTTCAAAGCCAAGTCTTGCTTCAAAGAGGGAGCTTGATGTAACACCTGCTAAATATTTGCCTACTAAAGGAAAGACGGAATGCATCGAAAATCCTTTTAAGGCTAAAAGAATTTTTGCTCCTGTACGCTCTTGAACAGAATGCAGCACTTCTAAGTTTTTCTTTAACAGACGTTCGTCTACTACGTAACATGGTGAAGGTACTTGGTTAAAATCGATGTTTGTCATTTCTTTCCTCTCAATCTAAAAGAGTTGGAGAGAAGTTCTCCTGCCATGGTAATCCGTATTTATTTAATGCATCCATGAATGGATCTGGATCGAATTCTTCTACATTGTAAACCCCTGGTCTTTTCCAAACACCTTTCATGATTAACATTGCACCAATCATTGCAGGTACACCAGTAGTATAAGAAATAGCTTGTGATCCTACTTCTTTGTAGCATTCTTGGTGATCACAAATATTGTATACATAATAAGATTTCGGCTTGCCATCTTTTACCCCTTGGATAATACAGCCGATATTTGTTTTTCCTTTTGTTCTAGGTCCTAAAGAAGCAGGATCTGGCAGAATTTCTTTTAAAAATTGCAGCGGAATAATTTCTTTTCCTTCGTACATTATTGGTTCAATAGATGTCATTCCAACATTTTCAAGCACTTTTAAATGGTTTAAATAGTTGTCAGAGAATGTCATCCAGAATCTGATGCGTTTAAGACCTTTTATGTTAACAGCAAGGGATTCTAATTCTTCATGATATAAAAGATAGATATTTTTAGTTCCAACTTGATCTAAATCATATTCTCTTTTTTCAGAAAGAGGAGCTGTTTCAATCCACTGTCCATTTTCCCAATAACGTCCATTTGCTGTGATTTCGCGAATGTTGATTTCTGGGTTGAAGTTTGTTGCAAAAGGATAGCCATGATCTCCGCCATTTGCATCCACGATATCGATATAATGAATTTCATCAAAATGATGTTTTTGAGCGTATGCAGTAAATACACCCGTTACACCTGGATCGAATCCACTGCCTAATAATGCAGTCAACCCAGCTTCTTCAAATTTTTGTTTGTATTCCCATTGCCATTTATATTCAAACTTTGCTGTATCTGGCGGCTCGTAGTTTGCTGTATCCAGATAATGAACTCCTGTAGCAAGACATGCGTCCATAATCGTTAAATCTTGATATGGAAGAGCTACATTTATAACAACTTCAGGTTTAAAAGAATTGATTAATTCAATAACTTCTTCGGTTTTATCGGCATCAACTTGGGCTACTGAAACCTTTGTTTCGCCACCATCTAATTTATTTTTAAGCGCTTCACATTTAGAAAGCGTTCTGCTTGCAATACAAATTTCTTCGAATACGTCTGGCACTTGGCAACATTTATGTGCAACAACACTTGCAACACCACCAGCACCAATGATCAATGCTTTTCCCAAAATGAAAAACCTCCTTAATAATCGTTTTGAAAAAATTCAATATGCGCTGATTATACAGAATGTATGTCAAATAATCCATAAAATCCGACAAAATATAATTTTTTTTTTTCGTAAATATTATGAAGGATAGAAGATAAGGGAGAATGATACAAATGTTTTTATAAAATAATGAAAAATAATGGGGTTTGTGGAAAAAGTAAAAATAAATAACGGCTGTTTTCGTATAGCATTGTTGCTTTTAAACGCGAAGCCTGCTAAGAAACGCTTTTCCTAATGTATTATGTAAAAAAACAACCAACTTTTAGAAAACAGCCTAAATAAAATAAGCGATATTAAATATTGTCAACTGTTGACAATATTTAATATCGCTTTGATTAGTTTGCAAATTATATGCGCATATTTCAAAAACAATTTAGTGTTTTGATAGGTTTGAATAGATGGAGACTATCGGGATCGAACCGACGACCTCTTGCATGCCATGCAAGCGCTCTCCCAGCTGAGCTAAGCCCCCACAGAATTTAAAGACAATATTAATTATACAGATTATTGTCATTTTTTCAATCTTTTTTAATGGATTATTACTGGGATATTAAAAAAAAGGAAATCTTAAAAACTAGGCTCTGTTTAACGATAATGTTGTTTATGGGAAGGGAATCTGCGAGACTCTTGCCAGTTTGTCCGCGGAAAGGGAGTGGATTCCCTGATCTTTTGAAAATCAACAATGGAATTTACCAGAACCAAAAACTAAATGCAATTTGTTGTTCAAATTATTAAAGGTTGTTCAAAAAGTCCGGGAATATAGCTGTCGAATTTCTGCGCAAGCTTTTCTTATTACTTCTTTAAGCTGCACTTTCTTGAACTTCTTGGCTCTTATCGTCTTCCTTTCAAACAAGTGCTAATAGAAATTTCCTTATCCTAATCTTTGTTAATTTAAGCATTCAATTTCAATTTGTTCCACACCGTGCAGTTCTGAAATTTTTTGGTATACATCGGTGACTTCTCTTTTATGATCTACAATCAGCATAAGAAGAATAGAGTGCTCACCTGTCTCTAAATCTTTAATTCGAACATGTTTAATACCGATTTCTAGTGTTGAAATGGATTTAACAATCGATGATATATCTTGTTTTTCATGGGCTTTTAGTTTTACTTTAATGTCTTTTTCCCTTAATTGTCTTGGACCAATTAAACTCATTAAAAACGGAATTACTTTAACGCCGATTATTAAAAGTAGAACACCAGAAATTGCTTCCAAATAATAACCAGCACCTACAACTATTCCAATTCCGCCAGCTCCCCAAATAAGCGCAGCAGTAGTAAGACCTGAAATACTGTCGTTTCCTCTTCTTAAGATGACCCCAGCTCCCAAAAAACCAATTCCAGAGACAATTTGTGCAGGTAAACGCAATGGATCCATCTGAATATTTACTTCTTTGCTACCGGGAAATTTATAAGCAGCTTCTATAGAAATGATGGTTAATAAGCAGCTAACGATAGATATCACAAGACTTGTTTTTAACCCAACTGGTTTGCGTTTAATCTCTCTTTCTAAACCAATGATAATTCCTAAACCTGTTGATATTGCTAATTTAATAAAAAAATCTAATTCAAAATGCATTATGTCTCCCGTCCTTCCTCTTAAGTACAATTTTAAAAATATATTTTATGAATTTTATAAAAATTAAACGGGATTCTTTCTTAATCTTATTTTGAAAAAATCATCGATAGTAGGTTGTTTTTTAAACGTATGTAAAGAATGCTTAATTTATTACTAAGAGTAAGTAGGGTTATTAAAAAAGCACATGGAGGAATGAATCGTTTTCTATTAGGGGAAGAGGTGTTTTATTTTTTTATATATAGGCTGTTTTCTCAAAGTTAGTTGTTTTTTACATAAAAAACATTTGGATAAGTGTTTCTTAGCAACCTGTATACACGTAGACTCCTATAGGGGGATCGACGCTCTCTAAACGGACGAAGTGTATTCAAGCTGCGATTTTAAAAGCAATAATCTATACGAAAACAGCCTTTTAAATTAACACAAGTTTAACCAAAAGACTACTCCTATTTACCCCACCATTAACTGCAACTTTACATTGTTTAATAGAGGCAATTAGGAATAAGTATAATGATATATTATTTATAGTAGTTCCACTTGATATTTTTGGTTTATATTTCTTTACATTTTTGTAATAATTGAATATATCAACTATTAACCTATTTGCTTTCCAATCAAAGTGTAGATGAGAAGAAGGCTTTATTTCGACAAAAAACGTCGAAGTTCAAAATTGGCTTATTAATATTAATGGAACTATGTACATTTACAAAATAGTCTTCGATTTTTTTAATTGAAGTGAATTTATTTATATAAATATAGGAAGTTTTTTGGTTTGGTAAGTAAGTAATTGAATTCTTTTTTAAAAAAATAGAAAAAAGGGTTGTGTTGTTGAAATATACATGATATATTAAATCTCGTCCTCAACGAGACAAAGGAAATATGAAAAACTTTTTTTGGGAAGTTGTTGACAAGAAACGATATGATGTGATAAATTAGTAAAGTCGCTTATCAAGCGAAAAA